>JBBQXV010000001.1:0-90423 GCA_038209335.1 Polyangiales bacterium
CGACGTACTCCGGCCCCTTGAGGCGCCCTTCGATCTTCACCGACGCGATCCCGAGCGCGACGAGCTGCGGGATGATCGCGCTCGCCTCGAGATCCTCGGGCGACAGCAGGTACGCGCGCTCCCCGAGGTCCTGGAGCACGCCGTCGACCACCAGCTCGTACGGGAGGCGACACGCCTGCGCGCACGCGCCGCGGTTCGCGCTGCGTCCGCCGATCGCTTCGCTCGTCATGCACTGCCCCGAGTACGAGATGCAGAGCGCGCCGTGGACGAACACCTCGAGCTCGACGTCGGTCTTGCCACGAATGGCGGCGACGTCGTCGAGCGACAGCTCGCGCGCGAGGATGACGCGGCTCGCGCCCGCGGCGTGCGCGAGCTCGACGGACGCGGCGTCGGTGCAGGTCATCTGCGTCGATGCGTGGATCGGCATCGACGGCGCGATCGCGCGCACCATCCGCGCGACGCCGAGGTCTTGCACGATGACCGCGTCGACGCCGGCCGATGCGCACGCGCGCACCGCGGCCTCGACGCTCGCGAGCTCGGCGTCGAACACGAGCGTGTTCAGCGTGACGTACCCTTTGACGCCGTGCTCGTGCAGAAACGCCAGCGTCGCGCCGAGCTCCGCGGCGTCGAAGTTCGTCGCCCGCGCGCGCGCGTTGAAGCCTTGGAGCCCGAAGTAGATCGCGTCCGCGCCGGCACGCACCGCCGCCCGCATCGCATCGGCGTCACCGGCAGGGGCGAGGACTTCGGGGCGACGCGCAGGCATCGCACGGATGTAGCGGGTTTTCTCGAGAGGTCGAGCGGCGGCGCAAGGGCAACGCCCGAAAGGCGCGCCCAAACGCCGCCGTGCGAGGGTCAGTGATGCGCGGCGAGGCGGGCGGCGTCGCTCGTGCAGTAGTTGTCACGCGCGTACGCGACGATCTGCCCGTTGACGCACGTCGCGTTGCACTTCTCGACGCCATGCGCATCCGGCGGGCACCACGGCGGAGGCGGGGGCGGCGCGGGCGCGAGCACCGTGCACCGCTCGGTGGCGTTCGTGTTCACGAACTGCGCGATCTGCGAGCTCGCGACGACGACGCGCTTCGGGACGGTGCCCTTGTGCGCATCGACGACCGCAACCTCGACGTGCGTATCGGTGCGCCGGAGAGGGACGACGACGCTCGTGGCGCCGACGATGCGCTCTCCATTCCAGTCTGCCGGCCGCGGAGCCTTCACCTGACCGACCTCGCACGCGACGAGATCGTCCTCCGACGTCTCCGTGTGCTCGGGGGTGCTGCTGCACGCGATGAGCGTCGTGCCGATCGCGACGAGGCCCAACATCGAAACATGCTTCTTCATCGTCTGTCCCTTTCCCACTTCGTATTGCTGCTGCGTCCCGTTGCGTCGAAGCTCACGACTCGCATGGCCATCGTGCCGACATCCGTCATTCGAAGAGCAGGACGTCGCGCGTCCAGCTGTCCTGCGGCCACTGCGCGCGCTCGTCGCGGAGCGCTGCGGCCGGCGCCACACCTGCGCGAATGCGCGCGAGCACGCCGTCGAAGAAGCGACCGGCTTCCGCGTCGCGGATCGCCTCGGGCGAAGCGAAGACAGCGCGCGCGCCCGCATCGGTGAACGCGCGGGGGAGGCTCCACACCTTGTGAAGATGCGGCGCGACGTGCGCCGCGCGACACGCGGCGAGCACCACGACGGGCTGCATGGGAAGCGTTCGCGCGTGAACGTCGGCGGCCCGCAGCGCGAAGCGCCCTGCCGCGTCGGGCGAGAGCGCGACCCACGAAGCGTCGGCCTCCGCGAGATCGACGAGCCCGTGCGCGTGGATCTCGATCTCCGTCGCGTGCACCATCTCGTCGAGGACGCGCGTCGGCGTCGCGTTCGATCCGGTCAGCTGCGTCGCGCCTTCTCTGCCCGACCACGGCGCGAGTCGCGGCAAGCCGAGCGATGGCGGCGGCAACACGTCGGCGACGACGAGTCGCCTCGGAGTCGACGCGGCCGGCGCACCGGCGATCGCGCGCGGCGTGCGATAGCTCCACGCGACGTCGGACGGCAAGAGCGCGCGCATGCCGTGGATCGGCGGCGCCGCGATGACGCTCACGTGCGGGCACGACGCGAGCCGATCGCGCACCATGCTCGGTACGAGATCGTCCGGCGCCGGCTCGGCCTTCGTGCGAACGAGCAGCTGCGCCGTCATGGTGCCCGACGCATCGCGCGTCACGGCGATCGAGCGCTCGTCATCCGTTGCGACGCCGAGCAAGCAACCCTCGCCGAGCGTCGCCTCGTTCGTCCCCTCCGAGACGATCGCGCCGATGTGCACGAGCGACGCGAGCGACGCGTTCGCGCGCGCTTCCTCGATCGCGAGCGTGAGGTGCGCGTGGGCGCGAACGCGGGCGGCGACCGAATCGCTCGCGGGCAAGCTCAGCGCCGACGCAAGCCCTCGGTGGACGAGCGCCATTCCCGCCGCGCGATCGCGCTCCATGACTGCACGCCCTTCGGTGACATCGAGGAACGCCACTTCGGCCGGCGTGGCCTTCTCTCTCGCCCGCGCGAGGTCTTGCAGGAGCGTCTCTGCTTCGGGGCCGGCCGCTCCGACGCGCGCCAGGTTGGCGATCGCGTCCGCACGGCCCAGCGTGATCGGCGCATCGCACCGCGGCGCGGCGTCGAGCTCACGGCGCGCGCCTCGCGGATCGAGCATGAACATCCGCGACTCTGCGAGCCTCTCGTGCGCGAAGCGGCGCGCGAGGCAAGCGTCCGGCGCGCGCTCGATTCCGTCTTCGAGGTGCGCGCGCAACCGAGCGAAGCCCGCGCGAAGGCGCACGGCGTCCGCGAGCAGGAAGACGAACGAGTACTCCTGGTCGGCCGCGTGCGCGCGTGCGTGCTCGAGCCCGGTCGCGATGAGCTTCTCCGCCTCGAAGGTGCGAAGCTGATCGACGAAGAGCCGCGCGAGCGCGAGCTCGAGCCGCACGCGCAGGTAGTCGTAGCCGTCGGCTCGCGCGATCGCCTCTCGCAGTCGGCGCTCGGCGTCGGCGGCGTCGCCGCGGTCGGCGCTCGCTTTCGCGGCCACGATCTCGCGGTCGAGCGACAGCCATGTGTCGTTCAGCTTCGCGAGATCCGCCGCCGACGCGCGGCGCGCGACCGCGTCGATCCGCTTCGCGAGCGTCGCATCGCCGAGCGCCCTCGCGAGTGGCGCGAGCGCGCCCGCGCGATCCGGCGTCGCCGTCCGAAGAGCTTCGTACACGAAGTGCCGCACGAGGTCGGGCTCCGCGCGTACCAGCGCGTCGTCCGGAAGCGCGCCGCCGGCGACCATCGCGCGCAGCGACGTCTTCGCAGCTTTCCACGCGGTCTCGCGTTGCTTGTAGTCTGCACGAAACGCGCGAGCGCGGGCCGCCGCTTCGTCGCTCCATCCTTCTTCGTGCATCGCAGCGACGCGCTCGAACGCTGCGGCCGCGGCGAGCGGAGCGCCCACGTCGCGGAGCGCGAGCGCTCGGTTGAAGAGCGCCGCCGGATGATCCGCGCGCGACTCGAGCGCTCGATCCGCGAGCTCGAGCGCGAGCTCGGGTTTCCCTTGCACGATCGCGAGGGCCGCGCGGTCGGCGTCGGCGTCCGCGGACGCGGGGGCGCGCTCGAAATACGCGCTCGCGCGATCGCGCTCTCCGCTGAGCAACATGCCGACGGCGACGCCGTGCGCATCGCCGCGCTGTTCGAACGCCGCGAGCACGTCGAGAGGAACGCCTGCCCCCTTCGGATCGCCGCGCGAGACATCGTACGGCGCGTGCTTCGCCGCCGCGGGATGTGCGAAGCGCACCTCGAGGTTTCGCGTCGCCCCTTGCGCGAGGACGACCGGGGCTTGCGCGATCGGCGCCTTCGCTGTCCGACCTGCGTCGTGCACCAGGAGCGCCCATCCCGCTGCCGCCGCGAGAAGCGTCGCCGTGCCGATCGCGATGACGTTGGACGCGCGCGGCCTGGGCACGCTCGTCTCTCGCTTCGGGGGCGACGGCGCGTGCGAGGCGTCGCCCTTGATCGCCTGCTCGTGCGTGCTCACCAGCGCGTCGAGCATGAGCCGTTCTTGCAGAGAGTCGCCGCACGCTTCGCACGTCGCCAAGTGCGCGCGCATCGCCTCTGCCTCGCTGTGCGAGAGCTCGCCGTCGACGAAGGGGTCCAAGCGATCGCAGAGGCTCATGTCGTGCCTCCTTCCACGGTCGACGTGAGGATGTCGCGCAACTTGCGGCGCGCACGAAGAAGGCGCGTGCCCACGGTGCGCGGAGGGATGCCGAGCCGCTCGGCGATCTCGAGGTACGAGGCGCCTTCGATCGCGTGCAAGAGGTAGACGACGCGGAACTCTTCGCCCAGGCCGCCGATCGCTTCGCGCAGTTGCTCCGCCGTGACGCTCGTCCACGCCGGCGGCTCATCTGCTTCCTCCGGCGGCTCCGCGGCGATCTGCAGCTCGTCGATCGGCTCGGCGCTACCCAGCGCGGATCGTTTGCGGCAGCGGTCGAGGAACGCGTTTCGGAGAATGGTGAAGAGCCAGGCGCGCACGTTGCTTTCCGGTCGGAGAGTTTCAAAGCCTCGAAGCGCGCGCTCGACCGTGTCGTGCACGAGATCGTGCGCGTCCGCCGAGTCGCGCGCGAGCCGCGTCGCCACGGTGACGAGCGCGTCGTAGTGCTCACGCAGCGCGGCGTCGAAGCTGGACGAAGCCCGAGAACGCATGACGCGCGAGCGCAGCGAAGCATCGGACGACGGGTGGTCGAGCAACTGTTCGATGGGAGGTGCCTCGGCTGTGTAACGAATGCTTCCCACGATCTTCCCGAAGAACCGCTATGCCGCACGTCGAACCCGGGCGCGAGCCCCCGGCTGTCCCCAGGATGAGCGACAGCCGTGCGCGAAACGCGCGTCGCAACGATTTCGTCGGGAACAAACTTCCGACGCCGCGTTTGATGGACCGTAGCCAATCGAAGGCGGCGCTCTCGCGTCACAGATTCGCGCGCGGCGCGTTTTTCGATCGGCACGCAGCAGGCGGAGCGACGCGAACGTCGTAGCCGCAAACCATCACGAGTCCCGATGGACGCTCGACGTCGAGCGTCCGCCATTACCCATGGAGTCTTCCATCATGAAACGCAGTCATCGCGCATTGTCTCTCGTTCTCGCTCTCTCGACGTTCGCCGCGACCCCGATGGGTCTAGGCTGCGCCGCCAACACGTCGTCCGAAGAGGACGGCGAGGCCACCACGGCCGCTGCGATCTCGTCGAACGGCGAAGCGCATTTCACCGGCATCCTCTTCGGGACGGGCGTCGTCGCGAGGGCGTTGCCCGAGGTGTGGCGCAACACAGAACAGATGAACCAGGCGGTCACGAGCCTCACGAGCGCGTCGGTCGCGGCCGATCTCGAAGGCTTCGCGTCGACGCTTCAGCCCGCGGCGGCGCGGCTCGTCAACGAGAAGGCCACGCTCATTCGTCAGGGGAAGATCTCCGAGGCATCGCTCCGTCAGCAAGCGCACACCGCGCTCGCGAACCCGGCGGCGCGAGCTCACGTCGACAAGCTGATCGCGGGGATCAACGCGCGGGACTCCAAGTTCTTCGACCGCTTCCGCGCCGACATGCAGAGCGGCGATCGCACGCGCATCCAAGGCGCGCTTCGCAACGCGCAGGACATCTTGCAGAAGGTGATCGGCGATCAGATGCCGAAGCCGGGACCGCGCAATCCGGGTGACCCTGGGCCGGAGTCGGATGTCGTCGTCGACACCGACGTCGCGATCTACGTCGAGGTCGCCATCGCCGTCGCCGTCGCGGCGGTCGTCGTGGTCGTCGTCGAGCGCCCGGGAGATCTCGGCGCGCGCCTTCGTCAGGAGGTCCTCGTCAACGCGATCGCCGGGAAGCTCGCCGGCGTTCGTGGCGGCGGAATGCGTTGAAGCACCCGGTTCGCGCGCGCGTCGCTCGATGGTGGGCGGCGCGCGCGTGACCGTTTTCTCGAAGCGAGGAACCAACGCCCATGGAAGCATCTCCGACGACGATCGCGTCGCCACGCCGCGCGCGCGCGTTCGGCGCCCTGACGCTCTTGTGCGGCGGCATCGCCGCCATCGTGGCCAGCTACTCCGTTCACGCGGGGATGCGCTTCAACGCCGTGCGCCTTCCGTACGCGGAGAAGCTCGACGTGCGCATCTTTCTGCCGCAGGGCTGGAAGTTTTTCACCCGCGACGCGCGCGAAGAGCGCTCGTTGCCGTTCCTTCGCGCGACGGACGGACGCTGGGTGGACGCCGGCGTCGGCAGCAACGGCGACCGCGGACATCTCCTCGGCGCGCGACGCGACAGCCGCGCGCAAAACGCCGAGCTCGCGGGCCTCGTGCACGAAGCCGAAGGCGCCACGTGGACGCCGTGCACGGCATCGCCGACGACCTGCTTGAACGACGACACAGCGGCGCCGACCGTGGTCGTGAACACGTCGTCCCACGCGACGCTCTGCGGATCGATCGCCATCGTGCGCCAAGCCCCCGTGCCGTGGGCGTGGGCGCGTGACGGTGCAGCGACGACGATGCCTTCGCGCGTTCTTCGACTGGAGGTCCAATGTTGACCGCCCTCGGATCGTGGACCGAACGCACCGCGCGCGCGCGTGAGCCTTGGACGAACGTCTATGGCCTCGCGCGCACCGTGCTCGCGCTCGCCACGGCGACGACGTTGCTCGCGAACCCCGCCGCCATCCTCTTTCATCCCGCGATCGGTCTGCCGACGCCGCCGATCTGCACCGGCGCGCGCGTCGCCAGCGTCTTCTGCATCGCGGACGCTTCGCACGTCGACGTTCGCCGCGTGGTCGCGGGACTCCTCCTCCTCTTGATCGCCACCGGATACCGTCCGCGCTTCACGGGCCTCTTGCACTTCTGGCTCACGTGGAGCTTCTCGGCGACGGCCGCGCTCGTCGACGGCGGTGATCAGGTCGCGTCGACGCTCTCGCTCTTGCTCGTGCCCGTGACGATGCTGGACGGTCGCACGTGGCATTGGAGCGCCCCCGCGTCGCGCGCGACGACCGCGTCGATCACGACCGCTACACTCGCTCGGCGCGTCGTCGCGCTCAGCGCGTTCGCGTTGATTCGCCTCCAGGTCGCCGGGATCTACTTTCACGCAGCGGTCGGAAAATTTTCGTCGGACGAGTGGGCCGACGGCACCGCCCTCTACTATTGGGCCGACCATCCGACGTTCGGCGCCGCGACGTGGCTCGCGCCGATCGTTCGGCCACTGCTCGTGAACGGCGTCACCGTGTCGGCGATCACGTGGGGCGTCATCGTCGGAGAGATCCTGCTCTCGATGGCGCTCGTCATGCCGATTCGCGGACGCAAGCTCATGCTCGTGTTCGGCATCGCGCTGCACGTCGGCATCATTCTCCTGCACGGGCTCGTCAGCTTCGGATCGATCATGGTCGCCGCGCTCGTTCTCTTGCTCTGGCCGGTCGACGAGGCGATCGATTTTCGCGCGATGGTCAGAGCCTGCATTCCGCGCCGCCGATTCACGCGAGGAGTTGCAACGACAGGTGCCGGCCCGCGCGCCGCGGACTATTGACCTTTACTCAACAGTGGTCCACATACTCCGGATGAAGACCCTCCAAGACAAGGTCGTCGTCATCACTGGGGCGGGTGGAGGCATCGGGCGAGCGCTCGCCGCGCAAGCGACGGAAGCGGGAGCGCACGTCGCGCTCGCCGACTGGGACGAAGCGGCCGTGAAGGAAACCGAGCGCCTCGTCTCGGCGAAAAAAAGCCTCGCCCGACGCGTCGACGTTCGCAGCGAGGACGACGTGAAGGCGTTCGCCGCCGACGTCGAGAAGACGCTCGGCCCCGCGCACGTCATCGTGAACAACGCCGGCGTCTCGTTGTCCGACACGATCGGATCGATGAAGCGCGTCGACTTCGAGTGGCTCTTCGACATCAACTTCTGGGGCGTCGTCCGCGGCACCGAAGCGTTTCTCCCGCAGCTCGTCTCGCAAGACGACGCGCACGTCGTGAACATCTCGAGCGTGTTCGGTCTCATCGCCGTGCCGAGCCAGTCCGCGTACAACGCGAGCAAGTTCGCCGTCCGTGGATTCACCGAAGCGCTTCGTCAAGAGCTCGACGGCTCGCCGGTCCACGTCACGTGCGTCCATCCCGGCGGCGTGCGCACCGGCATCGTGCGCAACGGTCGTCATCTCAAAGACTCGAAGGGAGCCGTCGCGGTCGCGGACAAGATGGCGCGCGATTTCGAGAAGCTCGCGCGCACGTCGCCCGAGCAAGCGGCGAGCATCATCTGGAAGGGCGTGCTGTCGAACGATCCGCGCGTGCTCGTCGGCAACGACGCGCGGATCATGGACGTCATCCAGCGCCTCTTCCCCGTTCGCTACCCGTCGATCTTCCGCGCCGCGCAAAAGCTCCTCGAGCGCAGCACCGGCGTTGCGATGTAGAGCGGCGCGGTCAGCTCCCGCACGACTGGCCGAGCTTGTACCCCGCCTTGCAGATGCACGCGCATGGTTGCCACGACGGGTCGGGGCCCGCGCACTGCGGGACCGTGTGGATGATCTTCGTCGCGGTCTTCCCGAAGCGATCGGTGATCGTGACCTCGAGCTCGTACGTCTGTCCGTAGATGTCGCGTGCGCTCCACTCGTTGGGACACACGGGGACGTTCGCGTAGTCGCCTTGGTTGCCGATGCGGCCGTCGGGCTCGCCGACCGTTCCCCATCCGTCGCCGCGCGCGGTGAGGTTCACCGTGCGCGCGTCGAGGCGGATCGCGCGGCTCGTCGTGTCGCGAAACGCGGCGCTGAGCTTCATCGCGCAGCCGTCGAGGTTGGTCGCGCGAACACCGACGAAGACGACGCGACCGCCTTGCGGTGGCAACATCATCGGCGCGACGTCGCCGTCGGCGAGACGAAGCTCGGTTGGCGAATCGCCGAGCGCGGAGATCTCGAACGCGATCGGCGCCGTCGAGCTCCCGAGGTACCCGGCCGCGCACGGGGGCTGCGGTGCGGAGTCGGTGCTCGCATCGGCGTGGTACGGCGTCGGGCCACCGTCGACGCCGGGCTGCGGCGACGAGCCGTCACTGTTGCCGGCATCGGAGGTGTCCGACGCATCGCTCGCGTTGCTCGAAGCGGCGACGCCGCCGGAGCACGCCGCGGTGGCGAAGCCGAAGAGAGCGACGAAGGCGAACGGCAAGCGGAGCGAATGCACGGCGCGCGACAATGCAACTCGAAGGCCATGCGCAGCAGCCCGTTTTCCCCGCGCACGATCGGAGAAGCATGCGCTTGCGCTGACGCACGCTGCGCCACATCGGACCTGCGCGCCGCGGTCTCGATCGCGACCTGTCTGCTAGCGTGTCGAGCGATCGGCAACTGATGGCGAAGATCCTCATCCCGCTCCCCGACCGCGACTTCGACGTCACCGAGGTCGCCGTCCCGTGGCGCGTCTTCACGCGCGCCGGGCACGCCGTCGTCTTCGCGACCGAGCACGGCGGCGAAGCGCCCGCGGCCGATCCGCTTCTACTCACCGGCGTCATCTTCGGACAGCTCGGCGCGGATCCGGAACCGAAGGCGTTCTACGCCGAGCTCGAGCAGTCGCCGGAATTTCGAGCGCCGATCGCGTGGAAGGAAATCGTGGCGAGCGCGTACGACGGCCTCGTGCTCCCCGGCGGTCACGCGCCCGGCATGCGTCAGTACCTCGACGGCGCGACGCTTCACGAAAAGGTCGCCGCGTTCTGGAAGCTCGGTCGTCCGGTCGGCGCGATCTGCCACGGCACGATCGTCCTCGCGCGAAGCAAAGGCGACGACGGCAAGAGCGTCCTCCACGCATCGCGCACGACGTGCCTTCCGAAATACATGGAGCGCTCGGCGTACATGCTCACCTTCTGGAAGCTCGGGCGCTACTACCGCACGTACCCCGAGTACGTCGAAGACGAGGTGCGTCGCGCGCTCGACGCGCCGGAGACGCAGTTCGAGCGCGGTCCACGCACGATGACGAAGCGAGGCACCGCCGATGACGACGCACCCGCGTTCGTCCTCGACGACGGACGCTACGTCTCGGCGCGATGGCCGGGCGACGCGTACCTCTTCGCAAAGCGCTTCCTCGCGAAGCTGGTATAGCGATCGTCGTGGGCCCCGAGTCGATCGCCTTCGGAGAGCGCGACCTCGCCGCGCCGGGAAATAAACCGGAAGTGCGCGTCCGCTGGCTCGGCACCGCGGGCTTCGCGATCACGTGCGGCGATCACACGGTGCTCATCGATCCGTACGTCACGCGCGCTTCGCTCGCGCGATGCGTCGTCGCGCCGCTCGTGTCCGACGCGCACGCCATCCGTCGCTACGTCCCACGCGCCGACGCGATCGTCGTCGGGCACACGCACTTCGATCACGTCCTCGACGTCCCGCTCATCGCGCAGCTCACCGGCGCGCGCGTGTTCGGATCGCGATCGGCGGCGACGCTGTGCCGCGCGCAAGGCGTCCCCGAAGCGAAGGTCGAAGACGTCGAGCGACCGGCCGGCGGAAGCGCGATCGTGCGCGAGGTCGGGCCGTTCCGACTGCGATTCATCCCGAGCGCACACTCGCGCTTCGCCCTCGGCCGCGTCCCCTTCCCCGGCGACATCGCCGACTGCGACGACGTTCCGATGCGCACCGAGAAATACAAATGCGGCGCGGTCTTCGGCGTCGAGATCAACGTCGCAGGCCGCACGCTCTATCACGTCGGAAGCGCCGAGCTCGTCGACGCCGAGCTCGAAGCACGCAACGTCGATCTCGCGCTCGTGTGCGTCGCCGGATGGACGTCGAGCAAGGATTTTCCGGAGCGCCTCGTGCGGAAGCTCTCGCCGGCCGCAGTGCTTCTTTCGCATTGGGACGATTTCTTCCGCCCGATCGATCGCGGCGCACGCGCGCTCCCGACGATGAAGATGCCCGAGCTGCACGATCGACTGACGCGCGCGGCGCGCGACGTGAAGGTGGGGACGGTGGCGATTCTGGGTGAGGTCGTCCTCTAGACCCTTCCGGAGGTCCGGCGCTCGACGCGACCGTGTATGTTGGATTCGTCGCCGTGCTGTCTCTTGGTCCCTCATCGTCCGACGAGCGCGGAGCCTGACCGTGGCGAGCGAGGCCGAACGCCTGGCGCGCGCGCGCGAACGGATCGGCACGACCCTGCGCGGCAAGTACCGCATCGATCGCGTGCTCGGGATCGGCGGAATGGCGACCGTTTACGCGGCGACGCACCGCAACCAAAAGCAGTTCGCGGTGAAGATCCTTCACCACGAGCTCTCCAGCGACAGCGATCTGCGCACCCGCTTCCTTCGCGAAGGGTACGCCGCCAACTCGCTCAAGCACTCCGGCGCGGTCGCCGTCCTCGACGACGACGTCGCCGACGACGGCGCGGCGTTCCTCGTGATGGAGATGCTCGAAGGGGCGACGGTCGAGGATCTCTGGGAGCGATGTGGACACACCTTGCCCATCGGCGCGTCGCTGGCCATCGCCCACCAGGTGCTCGACGTCCTCGCCGCCGCCCACGACAAGGGCGTCGTTCATCGCGACATCAAGCCCGCCAACTTGTACGTCACCCACGACGGGGCGGTGAAGGTGCTCGATTTCGGGATCGCGCGCGTGCGCGACGCGCTCACCAGCGGCGCGCAGATGCTCGGCACGGGCAACGGCATGTTGCTGGGCACGCCGGCGTTCATGGCGCCCGAGCAAGCGCTGGCCAAGGCGAACGAGATCGACGGACAGACCGACGTGTGGGCGGTGGGCGCGACGCTCCACTGTTTGATCGCGGGGCGCATCGTGCACGACGGCGACAACGCACCGCAGGTCCTCGTCAACACCGCCACCATGCCGGCGCAATCGCTGGCCACGCGCGCGGACGGCGTGCATCCGCTCGTCACCGCGTTGGTCGATCGCGCGCTCGCGTTCGCGAAGGAAGCGCGCTGGCCAGACGCGCGGACGATGCGGGCCGCGGTCGGCGAAGCGTATCTGACCGCGATCGGCGAGCCGATCTCGCGCCGGCCGCTGCAGGCGCTCCTCGCGCGTACCGATCTGGCGGTGGCGCCGACGTCGCGCACGGGCGCGTCGATGGCGAATCCGGTGACGCCGTCGGGACCGCCGCCCATGACGACGCCGGCCGCCGACCAATCGTCGCGTCGCCGGGGATCTTCGGAGCACTCCACGGACGCCGCGCGCGCGGTGTCGCACCCGTCGATCGCGTTTGGCGAGGTCGCGGCGGCGCGGCGGTTGCCGGTCGCCGACACGATCGCGGAGTCGGCATCGAGCGCGCGCCGCTCATCGGCGGGAGTGACGCGCGGAGCGACGTCGCGATGGCGTTGGGCGATCGGGTTGGTGGCGGCGCTCGTCGGAGCGAGTGTCGTCATCAAGCTGGTGGTCGCGCCGCGCGCTGCGCTCGTCGATCCCGACGCCGCCGCGGCGACCACCAACTCGCCTCCCACGGCCGCCGCCTCGCCGCTCTCGGGAACCGGGCCTTCGCTCTCGGCAACCGCGCCGTCTCCATCCAGCTCGGAGAGCACGGCGTTCGTTCCATCGTCGGCCACCGACGCGCAGGCGCCGACGCCGCAGGCGAGCGCGTTCGGTGCGCGGCCGCGCGGCTCGTCGATTCGGCCGCCGCCCTTCGCGAGCGCCGCGACCGCCGCGACCGCCGCGACCGCCGCGACGCCCACGGCAAACCCAGCGTGCAATCCGCCGTACACGATCGACGGCGACGGGAACAAACGGTTCAAGGTGGAGTGCTACAAGTAGTCTCGCATTCATGGGCGAGACGACGACGCGGGCGCGGGTAGTCTTGGCGGCGGCGATCGCCAGCGTCGCCGTGACCAGCGCGCCGCGCGCCGAGGCGGCGGGCCCGGGGGCGCCGCAGTGCGTGGCGGCGAGCGAGAACGCGATCCAGCTGCGCAAGGATCTCAAGCTCCGCGCCGCCCAGAAGGAGCTCTCGATCTGCGTATCGCGCAGCTGTCCGACCGAGGTGCGCGAGGAGTGCGAGCGCCGCATCGGCGAGATCAGCGCGGCCATTCCGACCGTCGTGTTCGAGATCAAGACGTCGTCCGGCAACGACGTGATCGGCGCGACGGTGACCATGGACGGAGTGGTGCTCGCCGAACGCATCGACGGCACCGCCCTCAGCGTCGATCCGGGCGAGCACGAGCTCGTCTTCACCGCGCCGGATCTCGCGCCGCTGAAGAAGACGTTCGTGATGCGCGAAGGGCAGAAGAATCGGCGCGAGATCGTCGTCCTCGCCCCTTCCACGCCCAGCTCGGGGCCGGCGGCGACGCCGATCGCGCCCATCGTCCGCGACGAGGCAGGCCCGAGCGCGACGTCGTCGTGGAGCGCTCAAAAGACGTTTGCCGTCGTGGTCGGCGGCGTGGGCATCGTCGGGGTGGCCGCCGGATCGTTCTTCGGTCTTCGCGCGAGCTCGCGCTGGTCCCAGGCGAAGAGCGACTGCCCGGGCGCCTGCGCCGCCGATTCTCCGGCGCAAGGCGAGAAGAACGACGCGCACTCCGACGCGACGCTCTCGACCATCGCGTTCGGCGTTGGCGCGGCGGCGTTGGTCGGCGCGACGCTGCTCTGGTTGACCGCGCCCAGCGCGATCGCCCCGACGGCGAGCACGCCGCGCGTGAGCGTCGTACCGTCCGTCGGCCCCGGGCGCGGAGACCTGATCCTCCGCGGTGCATTCTGATGCGCGGCCCGCGCGCGTCGCGCGTCCTCGCGGTGGTGCTCGCGCTGCCGATCGCCGGCGCGGGATGCAGCACGCTCCTCGGCATCGAGGATTTTCCGGTGCCGTCGAGCGCGGACGGAGGAGCCGACGGCGCGGTGACGACCGATGCCCCGGCGATGAACGATACGATGACGTCACCGGAAGTGAATGCACCGGCGGATGCAGGCGACGCGGGCGACGTGCGCGTCGTCGAGAGCGGCGCGTGCCAACCCTTCGAGATCGCGCCGTGCGCGCCGACGTATCGCTGTGACTTCGTGCGCCCCAACGGCGACACCCAGTGCAAGAGCCTCCACGGTGCCGGCGCCGGCGAAGGGCAGACGTGCGTCGTGCGAGACGATTGCTCCGAGGGGCTCGACTGCTTCTCGCAAATCGGTTCGGACGGCAGCTCGCCGGACGTCTGCTTGATGATGTGCCTCACGCCGGGCGCCACTCAGCTCCCGTTCGACGCCGCCGCGCTGGCCAAAGGACCCCTCACGGGTGGATGCAGCGCCGGCAAGACCTGCCGGTTCCTCGCGGATCCAGCGATCTTTCCGCCGTGGATTTCGGTCTGCTTCTGACTCGGCACCGCCAACGCGAAGACGCCAACGCACAATCATCCAGCGTTGCCCTCGTTCTCACCACCATGCTTCCATCGTCGATCGAGGGATCGACGACATGCCCGACAATGCCACGTTGCATCGCACGACCGGCGCCGACGCTCCGGAGACGAGCGTCCCCGCGCAGCCCTGCGTCATGCTCATCTTCGGCGCCTCCGGCGATCTCACCAAACGCCTGCTCGTCCCCGCGCTCTACAACCTCGCGTGCGACGGATTGCTCCCCGAGGGCTTCGCGCTCCTCGGCACCGCAATGGATCCGCTCACGACCGATTCGTTTCGCGAGCGCATGAGCGTCGACATCCAGAAGTTTCACACCCGCAAAGACTTCGATCAGAAAGTCTGGGACGACCTCGTCAGTCGCTTTCACTACATACAAGGCGGCTTCGCCGACGTGGCCGTCTTCGAGAAACTGAAGACGCAAGTCGCCGAGCTCGACGCAAAATACAAAATTGGCGGCAACGTCCTCTTCTACTTCGCGACGGCGCCGAAGTTCTTCGGCCTCCTCTGCGACAACCTGCACAAGGCCGGCTTCAAAGATGGTGCCGGCTGGAAGCGGATCATCGTCGAGAAGCCGTTCGGGACGGACCTCGCGTCGGCATTGCAGCTGAACAAAGACGTCCTCGCCAACTGGGCAGAGAATCAGATTTACCGAGTCGATCATTATCTCGGCAAAGAGACCGTCCAAAACCTTCTCGCGTTCCGATTCTCGAATGGCATGTTCGAGCCACTCTGGAACAAGAACTACATCGACAACATCCAGTTCAACGTCTCCGAGGCGGTCGACGTCGAAGGGCGCGGAGGGTACTACGACTCGTCCGGCGTGCTCCGCGACATGATGCAAAACCACATGTTCCAGATGCTCGCGTATCTGTGCATGGAGGTGCCGGGATCGTTCGAGCCCGATTCGATCCGCAACGAGAAGGCGAAGCTCCTTCAGTCGGTGCGCGTCTACTCGGAAGAAGAGGTCGCGCGTTACGTCGTGCGTGGTCAATACGGTCCTTCGCGTGACGACAAAGGCAAAGTCACGAAGCCTGGGTACCGCGGCGAGAAGGACGTCAATCCCGAGTCGAACACGGAGACGTACGCGGCCGCGCGTTTGCACATCGACAATTGGCGATGGGAGGGCGTGCCAATCTATTTGCGGTCCGGCAAAGCGCTGTGGAAGCGCGGCACCGAGATCATCGTCGAGTTCAAGAAGGCGCCCGAGGTGATCTTCCGCGGCACGCCGGTGAACGGGATCGATCCCAATCGGCTGCTTTTTCACATTCAGCCGTACCAAGGGATCGAGATGCAGTTCCAGGCGAAGATCCCTGGGCCGCGGATGCAGCTCCAACCGGTGAACATGCGCTTCGCGTACGGCGACGCGTTCAAGGCGTCGCGCTACACCGGATACGAGGTGATGCTCTATTCGTGCTCGCATGGCGACGCGACGCTCTTCTCGCGCGGCGATCTCGTCGAGGCGGCGTGGGAGGTCGCGCAGCCGATGATGGACTACTGGGCGAAGACGACGCCGGAGTTCCCGAACTACGTGCGCGGCAGCTGGGGCCCGAAGGCGGCCGCGGATCTGATCGCGAAAGACGGGCGACGCTGGCACGAGGTCGTCACCGAAGAGGTCTTGAAGACGGTGCCGCTCTTCAAGGACGGCGACGTGCTCTTCCTCGGCGCGGTCATCATGGCGCTTCAGTCGAAGCAGGTCGCGTCGGGCGAGCTCGTGATCAAGAAGGGCGACATCGGGCGCGAGCTCTACCTCGTCGCGCGCGGCGAGGTCGAAGTGCTCGACGACGTCGGCAACGTGATCAAGGTGCTCCGCGACGGCGACATCTTCGGAGAGATCGGCGTCTTGATGTCGAAGCCGCGCAACGCAAACGTGCGCGCGAAGACGAGCTGCGATTTGTTCGTGCTCGAGAAGGCGGACTTCAGTCGAATTCTCCGCGACAACCCGCGCTTCGCCGAAGCGGTGCAGCAAGTGGCGAAGGAGCGATACAAAGTCGACGTGCAGACCGACGCGCTGATCGCGCCGCGCTGAGGAGTTGTCATTCGTTTGTGCACGGCTGGACGAGCGGTCCACCGGCCATGGGATCGTGACATCGGGCTTCGCACGGTGGGACACAGCGCATTTCGCCGCACGAAATGCCCGCTGGCACCAACGATGCTTTGCGCCGACAACCGCCTCCTCGCATCGTCGTGATGCGAGCGGCGGCCCCCTCCATCCAACGCCTTCCTCTTCCTGGAGCCTTCTCTCATGCGACCCATCGTCAACTCCTCCGCGCTCCTCCTCCTCCTCGTCGCGACGGGCTGTAGCGTCGCTGCGGCCGGCGAGCAGACTGGCAACACGAACGAGGCGCTCGGCGGCGCACCGACTGCGCAGGGCGACATCCCGCTTCCGCCGCTCACGACGCTGGCGACGCGTCGTCCGCAGATCGCGTTCCCCGCGTACACGCCGGACGAGCGCCAGCTCGTCGCCGACCAAGCGCAGATCCTCCTGCGCGATCTCTACGTGCATCGCTACGAGAAGATCGACTACTACGGCGCGCGCGTCGATCCGGTTCCCGCCGTGGCCGAGATCGTTGCCAACGCGCGCACGATGGGCGACGCGGAGTTTCACCTCAGGCTCCACCACATCTTCTCGGCGACGCGCGATCTGCACACGAACTACTTCTTTCCGAATCCGTACGGGTGCAACGAGAGCTTCCTTCCGTTCGATTTCGCCGAGCTTCGGAGCGACGGAGATACGCGTCTCGTCGTCGGCAAGACGTACCCGCGCTTCACCTCGTACGATCCCGGGCTCGCGAGCATCCAAATCGGAGACCGCCTCGTCTCGTACAACGGCCAGTCCACG
Source organism: Polyangiales bacterium (assembly GCA_038209335.1). Lineage (GTDB taxonomy): Bacteria > Myxococcota_A > Polyangia > Polyangiales > Polyangiaceae > JBBQXV01. The sequence continues at coordinate 17,117 of JBBQXV010000001.1, forward strand.
GAAGACGCGCTGGCCGCGCGGATCATCGAGGGCGGAGGCGCGAACTGGGACGGCGGACGGCGGCGCGCGATGCAGGCGCTGACGGATCTCTATCACCTCTTGCAGCCGCTCCCGGCCGAGGACGTCGTGCACCTCGTGATGCGTCACGCGGACGGCACGGAATACAGCGTCGACATGCCGTGGATCTCGGACAGCTGGTGCGATCCGGCCTCGACGGGGAGCGGCGCAGGGACGCGTCCGATCGCGGGCGACGGCGTGAATCTCTACCAGAGACAGTTTCAGAAGCGCGCCGACGCCCTCGGGACGCGCACGGTCGGCGGCGTCGTTCTCCAGCCGTCTTCCGAGCCCATCCTCCAGTACGGGACGGTCATCGAGAACGGAAAGAGCTACGGCTACCTCTACCTCTCGAGCTTCGAGCCCGCGATCCTCGACATCCGGTCGACGGTGAATGAGATGGCGCGACTCCTCAAGGGCGAGCTCGCGAACACCGCCGGGGTGATCATCGACGTGCGCGACAACGGCGGCGGATGGATCTCGCTCGCCGACGAGCTGCTCCAGCTCTTCTCGCCGCGACACGTCGAGACGATGAAGTTTCGCTTGAAGAACAGCGCGCTCAACGGACTCATGTACGACACCTGGGCGGACACCACCGATCCGTTCACCGCGCTCATCGACGACGCGCAAAAGGGCCACCATCGCTACACCGGCACCGCGCCGATCACCCCCGACGTCGATGCGAACTACCTCTCGCAGGCGTACTTCGGTCCGGTCGCGGTGCTGACCAACTCGGCCTGCTACTCGTCGTGCGACATGTTCACGGCCGGAATGCAGGACAACGGGCTCGCCACCATCTGGGGTGAGGATCGGCGCACGGGCGCAGGCGGCGCCAACGTGGTCGCGTTGTCGGACTTCATCTCGTGGATGCCGGCTGGTGTCGGACCGTTCCAACCTTTGCCGGGCGGGCAGAACCTGCGCGTCGCGTGGCGCGACGCGATTCGCGCCGGGCGGAACGACGGGCGCATCCTCGAGGACTACGGCGTCTCGGCGGATAGGAACGCCGCGCGCACGATGGACGACGTGCTCAACGCGGGCGCGACGCAGCTCCGACGCATCACCGCAGATCTCTCGCGGCAGGCGGACGAGCACTTGTCGCGCGTGTCGTTCGCGGACGGCGGCGCTTGGTGGGTCGTGGTCGGGTCCGGGCAGCCGATCGTCCTCACGGCGACCGTCGCGGCGACGACGTCGGTGGAGTTCTTCCTCGACGGCGTCTCGATCGGTACGCAACACATCGACGGCGACGGCGCCGTGACGCTCTCCCCCGCAGGCTACGTCGCGCAAGGCAGCGGCACGAGGCATCAGCTCGAGATGCGCGCGAAGAACGGACACCACGCCGCATGGCGCTCGTTCCGGACCGTCTTCGTCACGCAGTGACTAGCCGCGGAGCGCGGCCAGCACGCCGCGCGCTCGATCCGCGACGCGCGCGCGCACCCCGACGAACCGCGGGGACGCGCGCAGCGGATCGAGCAGCGGGCAGTGGTCGAGCCACGCGAGATCGATGAGGCCGATCTCGTCGGCCGACTCGATGATCGCGAGCGCCTCGTCGTCCTTTCCCATATACGCGAGCACCTCGGCGGTGAGCTGGCGGAAGAAGAGCGGACGCCGCACCGCGCGCGACGACATCTTTCCCCACGACTCGGCCATGGTCGTGAGCGCGCCGCTTATCGTCCCGTCGACGATGAGCGCACAGAACTCCAGGACCGCATCTTTCAACACGAAGTCGCTCGAAGCGACGGCTTCGCGAATGCGCTGCCCCCACGCCTTGTCGCGCCGCCACAACGCGAGCCGTGCCGACATGAACCAGAAGAAATTCGCGGAGTCGGTCTGGGTGACCCAGCCTGCGAGGCTCGCTTCGACGGCGGCCCAATTCCCTAGCAGCCCGTGCGCGCGCACGATGTCGGCCTTCGCTCGCCCGTTCTGCGGCTCGAGCGTCGTCGCGGTGCGGAGCGAGACGAGGCCGTCGTCGATCTCACCGAGCTCCACGAGCAAGCGACCGCGCAGATCGTGCACGTCCGCCGATCCCGGCGCGACCACCAGCGCTTCGCGCGTCGCGCGCGCCGCACCCGCGGCATCGCCCATGTTGAGCGCGTAGTTCGCGAGCGCGACCCGCGCTTCGCCCATGTGCGGCGACGTCGCGAGCGCCCGCTCCGCCGCGCGACGCCCGCGATCGCCCGACTCGTCGGTGCCTGCCAAGTCGTTCGCGAACTTCCGCAGCTGCGCGAGCGCGTACCCGCTCAGGATCGTCGGATCGTCCGGCGCGCGCGCGAGCGCCTCTTCGAACAGACCGATCGCCTTGTCGACGTTTTGGACCCATCCCTTGTGGTACTCGTGCCGCGCGCGCAGATAGAAATCGAGCGCCGCAGGATCCGTCGGCGCGTCGCGCTTCGGCGCACTGCGCTCGAGCGTCAACGCTTCGGCGATCGCGTTCGCGGCCTCGTCGCCGACGGAGAGAAACTCGGACTCCGCGCGATCGAAGCGCCGCGCCCAAAGCTGAAACCCGTCGGCGACGCTGACGAGGCGCGCGTTGACGCGGAGCTGCGTCCCGATCTTGCGGACCGATCCGTCGACGACGACCTGCACGTCGAGCTCGCGTCCGATCTCGCGCGCGTCGCGATCGACCCCTTTGAAGCGCATCACGGCCCCGCGCGCGCGCACGCGGAGTCCGTTCGCCATCGACAGCGCGTCGATCAGATCGTCGGTGAGCCCCTCGGCGAGGTAGTCGTCTTCGGGCTTCCCCTGGTTGCGAAATGGCAACACGCCGATCGTCTTCGCCTCCGCCTCGACGCGCTCCTGCGATCGCGTGACGATGATCGACGAGCGCGGTCCCGACGACATCTCCGCGAGCGCCGTCTCGATCGCGCGCAGCAGATCGTCGACCGTCGCGTAGCGATCGGCGGGCGCGCGCGCCATGCACTTCATGACGATGGTCGACGCCGCCTGCGGCAACGTCGGCCTGAGCGCGCGCGGATCGGGAGGCGGCTTCACGAGACGCGCCGCCGCGATCGCGTACACCGTGTCGCCTTGCCACGGCCGCTCGCGTGTCAAAAGCTCGTAGAGCATCGCGCCGAGCGCATAGATGTCGGTGCGCGCGTCGATGGCGCCGCCTTCGACTTGTTCCGGCGCCATGTACGCGGGCGTGCCGATCGGCATCCCGCTCGTCTTCACCGCGACTCCGTCATCTTGCACCGCGCGCGCGATCCCGAAGTCGCTGATCGCGACGCGCCCGTCCTTCGCGAGGAGCACGTTGTCGGGTTTGAGATCGCGGTGAACGACCCCCGCCGCGTGCGCCGCCTTGAGCCCCGCGCAGATCGACTTCGTGAGCGCGATGATCTCGTTCAGCGGCGGCTGCCGCTCCGCGAGGACCGCCGCGAGCGACTGCCCCTCGATGTACTCCATGGTGAGAAACTTCTCGCCCGCGTGCTCGCCGATGTCGAACATGCGCGCGACGTTGGGGTGAGTCACGCGCCGCGCGAGCTTCACCTCTTGGCGAAATCGCTCGAGCATTCCGGGCGTATCGACGAGCTCGCGCCGAAGCACCTTGAGCGCGACGACCTCGTCGAGCTCGGCGTCGCGTGCACGATACACGCTTCCCATTCCGCCCACGCCGACGAGCCCGAGGATCGTGTAGCGCCCGGCCAGGACCTGCTGCGGAGAGACCGACGAAATCGCCTCACTTCCCGGAGAGAGCGTGGCCGGCGACGGCGACTGCACCGCGAGCCCGCTCGGAGACAGAGGCGCCAGCGCCGTCTGCTCGTCGCCGCGGATCTTCGGCGCGTCACTCATCACCTCATCGTACATCGCTTGTCATGCGTTTGTGGGACGCACGCGGACGACTCTCTCGTTGCGTCGCGCGGAGGAGGTGCTTAGCTAAACTGTTGGGGAGGCGTCGGCATTTGACGACTCGTGCGGATCCACGGTTGGGTGCCGTGTTGGCGCAGCGATACCGGCTCGATCGCGCGATCGGGAGCGGGGCGATGGGAACCGTCTACGAGGCGGTGCACCTCGGGCTCGGCAAGCACGTCGCCGTCAAGGTTCTTCACGAGCAGCACAAGGGCGCGCACGAGGTCGAGGCGCGCTTCGAACGCGAGGCGCGCGCGGCGGCGACAATCATCAGCGATCACGTCGTACAGACGTTCGACGTCGGCAACGACGGCGAGCACGGGCTCTTCCTCGTGACGGAGCTCCTCGACGGTGAAGACCTCGACACGCGCCTCGGCCGCGTACGAAGGCTCGACGTCGAGACGGCCGTCGCGATCGGGCGCCAGGTCGCGCGCGGGCTCGAGAAGGCGCACGCGGGCGGCATCGTTCACCGCGATCTGAAGCCCGCGAACGTGTTTCTCACCACGCGCGACGACGGCTCGGTGCTCGCAAAAATCGTCGACTTCGGCATCTCGAAGAAGATCCACGACAGTCGATTCCCCGACGTCCCGCTCACGAACAAAGGAACCGCCGTCGGGACGCCGCAGTACATGGCGCCCGAACAGCTCGCGGGCGTGAGCGACATCGATGGACGCGCGGACGTGTGGGCGCTCGGCACGCTGATGTACGAAATGTTGTCGGGCGCGTCGCCGTTCGCGGGTCGCAAAGGTCACCTCGAGATCATGATGGCGATCGCGCGCGAGGACGCGACGCCGTTGCGAAGCGTCGCGCCGTGGGTGCCGCACACGTTGGCCGAGGCGATCGACGCGGCGCTCGTGCGCGATCGCGATCTGCGAACGCCGGACGTCGCCACGCTCGGAGCGCAGCTCGGCCTGGCGGGCGCGAAGCGACGCACCGCGCTGCGTGCACGGCAGTCGGGGACCGTTCGACGCGTCGCGACGTCGATCGAAGATCGCAGCACGCACGACACGCTTCTCCTCGGAGATCCCGACGTAGCGACCGAGCGCGAGCCTGTGCCGGGTGGTCGGCGGAGACCCTGAGCGCATCGTGAGTGCGTCATGAACGCGTCGTAGGCAGTCGCATACACGGTGTGACCTTTCGATACCGATTTCGCATGAGACGCGCTTGTGCTGTGACTGTGACGGCGAGAGGGAGAAAAGTTCGGCCGGACTGCGATCCGATGCGACGGGAAGTTGGTAACCGTCGGCACGTCGCAGCGCGGAGGAGTCGATGTCGACGACGGTAGAAACGAAGGAGCGGCGCTCACGCCGTGACCTCAAGGAGCTCGCAAAGCTCGCGACGGACATGCCGCGGGCGGGTGAAAAAACGCCGCCACCGCCGCTCGTCGTACCGGCGCCGATGTCGAGCGCGCCGCTTCCAAGCGAGCCGCGCGCGACGTTGCCGTCGTCGCCCCCGTCGTCGTCGCGTTTCTCGGTGCCGCCGACGGTGCTGAACATGGCGCCACCGATCATCACGTCGATGCCGGCGCCGGTCGCGACGACGCCGAAGCGAAAGAGCGCGCTCGCCGGCGCGATCATCGGCGCGTCCGTGGGGCTCGCGATCTCGGCGATTGGGATCGCGATGCTGGTGATGCGCACCGAGCCCGCGCGTCCTCCCGCCGCTGCAGCGACCCCGGCGGTCGCGCCGTTGCCGACGAGCGATCTCGCAACGCCGGCAATCACGACCGCGACCGCGATCACGACCCCGACCGCGATCACGACCGCGACCGCGACCGCGATCAATACGCCGACTCCGACGCCTGTCGCCGCGAAGCCGACGACGCCAGTGAAGCCCACCGCACCTGCGCGCGGCGGTGCCGTCGGTGGTGCGACTCCGAAGTCGAGCGCGACGCCGTCGCTCGCGGCGACGATCCCGCAGGCCAAGGGCGCGGCTCCGAATTCGCTCGAAGACATGATGCGAAACGCTGCCGGCAAGAGGTAGCAAGGTCGCGCTAGTCTGGGCGCGCATGAGCACGAACGATCCCCGCGGCGAGCGGGCGGCCTTCCTCTCGAAGACGCGCGCGCGCGCCAGCGCTCTCGGGGTGGCGACGAGCTCGCCGCGCGTCACGCGCGCGGATCTCGACGCCGACGATCCGACGGGCGAGATGCGACGCGCGGTCGCCGTCCTCAGCATGGGCAACGCTTGCGAGGCGCACGGACCCGCGCTCCCGCCCGACATCGACGATCGCACCGGCGCCGCGATCGCGACGCGCGTCGCCTGCGCGTCCGGCGCGCGCTACGTCGGCCACGTTCCGTACGCGACGGACGGCGTCGCCGAGCTCGCGCGCGAATGGAGCCCCGCGTACCTCGCGTTCGACGAGTTCTTCGCCGCGACGGTCGACATCGTCTCGACGTTGCTTCGGCACTCATACGACGTCGCGGGCCAGCCTCGTCCGCGCGTCGTCGCGTTCGTCAGCGGCCACGGCGGCAACGGAATCGTCGTCCCGCATCTCGAACGCCTCGCGCGCGAGCTCCGCGTCGAGCGCTGCCTCTACTCGCTCAGCATGCGCGTCCCCGACGGCGCGCGCGGCGTGCAACACGCCGACGACATCGAGCACTCGGTCGCGCGCGCGCTCGGTCGCGGCTGCCTCGACGAAGCGCGCTTGGCTTCGGTCGACGCCGAGCTTCGCGACGACGCGTCGTTCTTCGCGACGATCCGCAAGCACCCCGCAATGGCGGGAATGAGCGGCTTCTACGTCTTCGGCGACGATCGCTTCGATGCACTGCGCGCGCGCTACGCCGGCGTCAAAGAGTCGGTGCGCGCGTTCGTCGACGAGCGACACGTCGCGGCCGACGCCGCGCGCGGTCACGCGATCATCGATCACACCGTCGAGACGATCGCCGCCGAGATCCTCGACGCCGCGCGCGCGCTCGGCGTGAAGATGCCGTGGTTCGCGCGCTAGCCGAGCTCCGTCAGATCGAGCCGCCCTGCGACCGGCACTGCGCGGCGAGGTTGTTGAACTCTTTCATCATGCCGAGCTGGCGCATCTGCCGCGCGGCTCCACACACGGCCGGCTCTTTCGGCGGCGGCGGAGGCGGAGGCGGAGGCGTGGTGGGAGGCGTCGTCGGCGGAGTCGTTGGCGGCGTCGTCGGAGTCGGCGGAGTCGTCGGAGGAGTCGTCGGCGGAGTCGTAGGGTGCGGGGGGACGGTGACCGTGCCCGTGTGCGTCGCCGTCGGCTTGGTTGTGCCGCTCCCGAGCGGAGCGAGCGACGTATCGAACGGCGGCGGCGTCGGATCGGTGGTCGCCGTCGTGGTCACGGCCGCCGTGGACGTCGACGATCCCGTCGTGGTGATCGGACCGAGGTCGACCTCTTTGTGTCCGCCGGTTCCGCGAACCGCGAAGAAGACGATGACGAGCGCGCCGATACCGAGCAGCGCCGCAAGCACGAGCAGAATCGCCTTGCCACCGCCGCCCCCTTCGTCGCGTGACGGCGCTTGCGGAATCCCGGGCTGCGCGTACGCCGCGGGAGCTCCCATCGGCGCCGCTTGCGCGGCATAACCACCGCCCGCAGCCGCTCCATACGGCGGACTGTGCGGACCGCCCGCCGCGTACGGATTCCCGCCGCCGATCGGCGTCGTTCCGCCCGGGCCGCCCATGCCCATGCCGCCACCGAGCGGCGCGGTCTGCCCCATCGCCGCGAAGTTGGGAGGCGCGCCGCCCGGCTCCGTCTTCTCGCGCGGTCCACTCCCGACGCCCGAGTCCATCGGCGACACCGGCGCCGACATCGCCGCGCCAGCGCCACCTTGACCGAGCACCGCCGTCCCGCCGCGCATCGCTGGTCCCGCAGTGCCCTGCGCCGCAGCCGCGTGCTCCGCCGCGCCGGCAGAGAACGCCTCCATGAACGCCGCGACCGTCGGCCATCGATCGTCCGGCGACTTCGCGAGCGCCTTCTTGATCGCTGCGCGCATCTTCTCGGGCACGTGCGATCCCGCCTCGGTCGACTCGATCGCGATCGGCTGCACCGTCATGTGCTGCGTCGCCCACTCCCACGCCGTCTCCGCCTTGAACGGCAACTTGCCGGCGACCATCTCGTACGCCATCACGCCGAGCGAATAGATGTCGCTCCGCGCGTCGATCGGCTTTCCGGTGAACTGCTCCGGGCTCATGTACGGCGGCGTCCCGAGCACCATGCCGGCCTGCGTGAGCTTCGGCTCGTTCTTGTCTTCTTCGCCGCCGCGCTTCGCGATTCCGAAGTCGAGGACCTTCACGAAATCTTTTTTGCCGGCGCGCTCGGTGAGCACGACGTTGTCGGGCTTCAAGTCGCGGTGGACGATCCCGCGCGCGTGCGCCTCTTCGAGCGAGCCGCAGATCTGCGCCATGATTTTTTCGGCGCGCGACGGATCCATCGGCCCGTGCTTCTCGAGCTCGTCGGCGAGGTTCAGCCCTTGGACGAACTCCATGACGATGTAGAGCTGGCCCTCGGCCGTCGACCCGAAGTCGTAGACCTGGATCGTGTTCGGGTGCTCGAGCTCGGCGATCGTCCCGACCTCGCGCTGAAAGCGCGCGATGATCTTCGGATCCTTCGACAGGTGCGCGTGGAGCGTCTTGATCGCGACGCGCCGAATCTTCGTGCCGAGGCTCTGCTCGCCTTCGTAGACGGTGCCCATTCCGCCTTCACCGAGCACCCTGACGATCTTGTATTTGCCTCCGATGGTCGTTCCGAGGAGCGGATCCACCGCCGCGACGTCAGCGGCGACGAGCGCGCCGCACTTCGGACAGAACCGCTGAGAATCATCGACGGGGGTCTTGCAGGAGGTGCATTCCATCTCGGGTCCGATCGTAACATCCATTGGACGTACGAGCGGTGCGAGACGGTTTACTGCGCGCGATCGAAAGGCATCACTCCGGAACGCAGCCCGCGGCGCGGCAATCGGCGGCGAGCCTGTCCGCCGCGTTCTTTTGGCCGATCGCGCGCATGCTCGCGGTCTGCTTGCACGCGGGGATCCAGTGGCACGTGCCGGTCGCGGTCGAGGCGGGGGGCGCGGCCTTTCCCGCGTCGATGATCGGTCGGAAGCCCGCGTCGTAGACGCGCGTCGACGCATCCTTGCCCGAGTCGGGCGTCGTCAACGGTGCGAGCGACGCGTCGAGCTCATCGGTGCCTGCGCCCGCGTCGGCCGTCGTCGCGGCGATCCCCGCGTCGGTCGCGTCGGGCTTTGGCGCTTTGTTCCCGAGCGCGAAGTACGCCGCGGTGCCACCGCCGCCGACCACGAGGAAGAGCACGGCGACGATCGCGATCACTTTGCCGCCACCACCACCACCACCGCCCGCTTGCGATGCGACGATGGGCGGACCACCACCCGGCGGACCACCTTGATGCATCGGCTGCATCGGCTGCATCGGCGGCTGCTGCATCGGCGGCCCCGGAGTCTGCTGCTGCATCGAAGGCTGCATCTGCGGCGTGGGCGCCATCGCGGACGTCGCTTGCGTCGCGCCCCGCATGCTCACCGGCTCGCCCGGATTCGACTGAATCGTCACGCGCGACGGCGGCGACCCTCCGGCCGACCCGAGCTTCACCCCTTGCGAGAACGCTTCGTAGAAATCCTTCACCGTCGCGAAGCGCTCGTCCGGCTTCTTCGCCATCGCGCGCATGATCGCCGCGCGCATCGGCTCGGGCGCGAGCAATCCTTCCGGCAGCTGATCGACCGGATACGGCTGCACCGTCATGTGCTGCGTCGCCCACTCCCACGGCGTCTCCGCCGTCCACGGCAGCTTGCCGGTGAGCATCTCGTAACCCATGACGCCGAGCGCATAGATGTCGCTGCGCGCGTCGACGAGCTGCCCCGTGAATTGCTCGGGGCTCATGTACGGCGGCGTCCCGAGCACCATCCCTTGCTGGGTGAGCTTCTGCTCGTTCTTGTCTTCTTCGCCGCCGCGCTTCGCGATCCCGAAGTCGAGGACCTTCACGAACTCTTTTTGTCCGGCGCGATCGGTGAGGACGATGTTGTCGGGCTTCAAGTCGCGATGGACGATCCCGCGCCCGTGCGCCTCTTCGAGCGAGCCCGCGACTTGCCGCATGACGGCGTCGACGCGCGGCGGTTGCATCGGTCCGTCTTTTTCGAGCACGTCGGCGAGGCTGCGCCCCTGCACGTACTCCATGACGATGTAGAGCTGCCCCTCCGTGGTCGTACCAAAGTCGTAGACCTGGATCGTGTTCGGGTGCTCGAGCTCGGCGATCGTCCCGCACTCGCGCTGGAAGCGCGCTTGGATTTTTGGATCGGTCGACAGGTGCGCGTGGAGCGTCTTGATCGCGACCTTGCGCGCCTTGGTGCCGAGCATCTGCTCGCCCTCGTAGACGGCGCCCATTCCGCCCTCGCCGAGGATCTTGATGACGCGAAACTTTCCGCCGAGGACCTGGCCGAGCATCGGGTCGGCGCCTTCGACCGACGCGGTCGGAACCGGAGATCCGCAGTGCTTGCAGAAGCGTTCGCTGCCGTCAGTGGGCTTGTGACAGGAGGGGCATTCCATGCGCGACCGTGAGCATCCCACGAAGCCACGTGGACGAGCAACGCGAGGTGTGCTGAAGAGTCGCGAATCGCCACGAAGGAGATCACGTCATGATGAAGAAGATGTTTCTGTTCGCGTCGCTCGCCACGTTGCTCTCGGCCTGCGCGACGTCGTTCACGGGATCAGCGCACATCGAAGGCGGCGCCGCGGAGTGCAACTCGAAGTGCTCCGCGTGGGGCCTCGAGTTCGCGGGCATGGTCGCGATGGGCGAGTACAGCAGCGCGTGCATCTGCAACGTCCGCGGCAAGAACGTGTCGAAGGCCGACGCGGCCGCGGTGGCCGGCGGCGCCGCCGGCGTGATGATGCAGATGCGAAGGCAGCAACAGCAACAACAACAGACGATGCGATGACGACGGCGCGTCCGCTTGCCATCACGCTCGCGATCGCGGCACTCGCCGGGGCCGTGATCAGCGGGTGGTGACGCTCAGCCCGCAGCCGCGACCGGGACGACCATCGTGGGGAGCAGCGCGCGAAGGCGCTCGACGAGACGGCGAATGGAACGGCGCATGGGCCGCCTTCTACTCGCTCGCGCGTGGAACGCAAGTTTCCTTACATTCGCTGAGCGCGCGCATCCGCGCTTCGACCTGCTCCGCGAGTCCCGGCTGCTCGTCCGGCTCGCTCATGTCCCATCCTTCGGCGATGCGCGCTTCGAGCGTCCCCTTCGCGTTGCACGTCGTCGGCGTCGTGCGCGGCGCGTACGTGAACGGCGTGTAATCCGGCGTCGACGTGAACGCGTCGAACGGGATCGCCGCGTTCGCGATCGTCTCGCTCGCGTACGACTTCGCGAAGATGTGCGCGAAGAGCTTGTGCAACGACGCGACGTCGATGTGCGTCGGCGTCACGTACTTGCGCTTCACCCACGGACCCGCGAGGAGGAGCGGCGTGCGGTGCGCGTCGACGTGATCGCCACCGTTCTGCGGATCGTCCTCGGTGATCACGACGAGCGTCGTCGCCCACGCCGGCGAGTGACTGAGCGCATCGAGCAGCATCCCCGTCGCTTCGTCGTTCACGGCGATCATCAGCTCGGGCACCGGCGCGCCGCCCGCGCCCCCCGCGGTGTGATCGTTCGGCATCAGCACGTACGTCAGCGATTTCAGATCGCACGTCGCACGCGCGCGCGCCGCGAAGTAGCAGCTCTTGTCGACGTCCGGGAGCTCGAGCGTGTAGATGAGACCCGGGTACGCCGGATCGAATCCGTTCTTCGCGGTGCCGACGATCTCGCCCATGTCGTCGTACGAGATCGCGTTTCGTTCGAGCCACGCGAAGAGCGAACCGCCCGTCGGGTAACCGACGTTCGGATCGATCCCTTGCTTCGGTTTGCGCGAACCGCGTCCCCACGACGTCGTCCACGTGCGCTCGTTGAAGTCGGTCGTGCGTCCGAACACCGTCCAGATGTGCCCCTGGAGCGATTGCTCGGCGTCGGTGTAGTAGCCGTCTGCGTTCGTGAAGGCGCGCGCGATGGCACGCGCGTTCTTCCAATATTCGTCCATGCGTCCGGGCGACATGACCAAGCGAGGATCGCCGTTCACGCCGGGGAGATCGCCGAAGAGCGCGTCGAACGTCTTGTTCTCGCGGACGACGTAGACGACGTGTTGGATGAGCGCGCTCGGCGCTCCGGTGTTCGTGAGCGGGATCGGAAAATCGTACGGCGCGCCGGCCGGGCACGTCACGGTCGGGAATCCTTCGGCGACGCCGAGCTTTCGCGACGCGTCGACGATCGCGCTCATCGCGGTGAGATCGATCGTGCTCGGCGCGGGGACGAGCGCGATCGATCCGCGCGTCAGCTCCGTCGTGCCGCCTTTTCCTGGTCCGTACTGCGACGGCAGCGGTCCGGTGCCGTGGCCTTTGCCCGTCGTGATGACGAGATCGCCGTTCGCGCGCGCGCGCACCGACGTCGGCCACCACGCGGTCGGAATGCGACCGAGCGGAGTGAGCGGCGCGGTCGACGCGCCGTCGAAGCGGTAGGCGCCGACGGCGTTGATGCCGGAGAGCGTCGCGTAGAGCGTCTTGCGAGGCGCGTCGTACTCGAGCACGCCGGGCTGCACGCCGTTCGCGCCGCCGTCGTCGAGCGCGAGCGTCTGCACGAGCATCGACGACACCGCGTCGTACACCGCGATCGTGTCGTCGTCGCTCGACGCGACCGCGACGTGCGTGCCGCCGAGGATCGCGACCCCTTCGGGGTTTTTCCCGGTCGCGATCTGCGCGGTGACCTTCTTCGTCGCGACGTCGATCCGCAGGAGCTTGCGCGTGTCGATCGCGGTGACCCAATACGCCGTGCCCCCGACGTCGTACGGATCTTTGACGACGTCGAAGATCTCGTGACCGCCGAGATCGACGCTGACGATCTCTTTGGTGTCGGTCTTCACGATGCGAAGCGACGACTCGCTCGTCGACGGCGCGACGACGATCGTGCTCGCGTCGGTCCCCACGGCGAGCGCGCCGACGTACCAGCTTCCGCCCGATCCGTCGGACGCTGCGCCCATGTGCAGATCGCCCGATGCGTCGCGCGCGATCACACCCGTCGTCGTATCGAGCGTGAAGGCGTAGACGATCCCGTCGCCGCCGCCCGACGCGAAGACGCGGTTCGGCGCGACGAACGCGAGCCCGTAATAAAGCTGTTGCGGCGACACGAACGGAACGTGCGACACGAGCGCGGGCGTGCCCGACGCCAGGAGATCGAGATCCACGACTTCGATCGCTTCGTCGTCGACGCCGGAGTCGGTGACGATCGCGAAGCGTGTTCCGGCAACGAGCAACGCGTTGAGCGGGAAGCCGCTCGTCACTCCCTTCGGCGCGAGGATCTGCTCGCGCCCCGCGGGCTGCACGAAGTGTCCGTCGGGGAGTCGAACGCGCCCCGCGATCTTCGCGTCGATCCCCGCGGGCGCGAGCGCGTCGCCGGTCGGTGCGGTCGCCGCGCATTTTCCCTGCTGCGGTACCGGCGTCGCCACGCCGTCGTATCCGGCGCACGCGGGGCCGTGCGGCATCGCGATCCACGGCTTCATCGCCGGACACGCGAACGGCTGCGAAGCTTCGCCGCATCCCGCCGCGCAATCGAACGCGCACGATCTGTACTGCGCGCACTTCAACGCTTGGGCGTAGCCCTCGGGCGTCGCGAGATCGGCGGGGCAATCGCCCGCGTCCTCGACCGCGATGGGGAAATGGTACGAGTCGGGACTCGTCGCATCGCACGCGGCGAGCGCGACTCCGACGAGCGACGCGCGCGCGACGCGCTTCACGGCAACGTCCGCAGATACTCCCGCACTTGCTGATCGAGCCCAGGCTGATTGTCCGGCAGCGAGAAGTCCCACCCCTCGGCCCCGCGCGCGCCGCTCGTCCCCTTGGGGTTGCACGAGATGTCGGCGAACTTGCGCGGCACGAGCGTGTACGGCGAGTAGTCGGGCGTCGACGTGAACATGTCGAGCGGCAGCGGCGCGTTCGCGATCGTCTGGTTGCGGTACGGCTTGCCGAAGACGTGCGCGAAGAGCTTGTGCACGCTCGCGGTGTTGTAGTGCGCGTGAGAGACGTAGCCGCGCTTGATCCACGGCGACGCGAAGAGCGCGATCGTTCGATGCGCGTCGACGTGATCGCTTCCGTCGGACGGATCGTCTTCGAGGACGATGACGAGCGACTCGGCCCACGCGGGCGATCGACTGAGGCCGTCGAGGAGCATCCCCGTCGCTTCGTCGTTGACGGAGATCATCAGCGCGGGGTTCGGCGCGTCCGCGGAGAGACCGTGCGTGTGATCGTTGCCCATCCACACGTACGTGAACTGCGCGGGATCGCAGAGGACGCGCATGCGCGCCGCCGCGTAGCATCCGCCGAGCGTGTCGGGGATGACGGTGTCGCTCGTTCCACCGGGCCAACGCAGATCGCGAAACGCGATCCCGCCGAGGAGCTCGCCCATGTTGTTGACCGTGACGCCTTGTCCTTTGAGGCTCTCGAAGATGCTCCCTTCGAGCGGCGCGGTGTCGTCGCCCACGCCGGGCGAGTCGGTCTTGTCGAACTCGCCGCGTCCCCACGTCTGCACCCAGCGTCGCTCGTCGAAGTCGCTCGTCCGTCCGTACACCGTCCAGTAGTGCCCTTGGATCGACTGCTCGGCGTCTTCGTAGAAGTTGTCCATGTGCGCGAACGTCTTCGCGATGCTTCGCGCGTTCGCGAAGATCTCGTTTTGATGCGTCGGCGACATGATGAGCTTCGGATCGCCGTCGACGCCGGGAACGTCGCCGAAGAGATCGTCGAACGTCTTGTTTTCGCGGACGATGAAGATCACGTGCTTGATCTTCGTGCTCGGGCCGTCCTCGATCTTCGCCGGGATCGGGAAGTCGTACGGCGCGCCGTTGCATTGCACGCTCGGGTATCCCGCGAGCGCTTGCACGCTCTCGTTCGACGTGTGCGTCGCGGTCGCGGCGGTGAGCGCGGTCATGTCCATGAACGGAATCGCCTGCAAGCTGCCGCGCTGCACGTCGTCGTTCCCGGTGCTCATGTTCGCGCCGGAGACGCCGTGACCGCGTCCGTTCGTCACGTAGATCGCGCCGTCGCTCGGATCGACCGTCACGCTCGTCGGCCACCACGCGGTCGGAATGATCCCAGCCGGCGTGAGCGTCGGCGGCGTCGCGAGCATGTCGACGTCGAACGCAGCGACTCCGTTCGCCGACGAGAGCGTCGTGTACAGACGCTTTCGCGTCGCATCGAACGCGACCGTGGTCGGCTCGAGCCCGACGGTCCCGAGCGGCACCGTCGCCGCGACCTTCGCTGCGGGGCGATCGATGATCGTGAGCACGTCGCTGAGCCCCGTCGCGACGACCATGTAGCGCGCGTCGAGAAACGCGAACTCTTCGGGCGATTTGCCGACCGGGATCGTCTGCACCTTCTTGCCGGCGACGTCGATCTGCACGACGCGCATCTGCGTCGGATCCGCGAGGTTCAACGGCGATCGCCACAGCGTGCCGTATGCGGTGTTCCCGGTCGGATCGTTCGGATCGAAGCGGAGCGCGAAGACGTCGCGCGCGCCGACATCGATCGTTCCGGTCACCATTCCGTACGTCGCGGCTTCGAGGCTGACGACGAGGACGTGCGCGTCCTTCGCTTGGCCGACGAGGAGCGTCTTGCCATCGGCCGACGCCGCGACCGACTCGGGAAAGACGCTCTTGTCGAGCGCGATGGTCTTCGACGCACTCGCGGTGAGCGCGCCGGTCGTCGTGTCGAGATCGAACGCGTAGACGCGCGAGTCGGGGATGCCGCTCGCGACGTAGAGCGTCTTCGATGCGTCGACGTAGCTCATGCCCCACTCGAGCGACGCGCGCGGCGCGTACTTCACGCTCGACACGACGGGATCGACGCCGCCCGCGCGGAGCTTCGTCGTATCGATGACGCGCACGGAGTTCGTGACGATGCCGGTGTCGACGACGAGGAGCCATCGCGTCCCGGCGACGAGAAGCGCCGACGACGGGAAGCCGCCGGGAAAATCGTTGAGCCGCCATTCGGTCCCGGCGGGCGCGAGTCGGCGTCCGTCCGGGAGGATCGGCGGCATGCCGTCGGCGTTCGTCTTCGCGAGCGCGGCGTCGCTCGGATCGGTCGCGACGCACGCCCCCTTCTGCGGCGCCGGGAACGTCTTGCCGTCGAACGCGCCGCACGCGGTGTCGTGCGGGATGGCGGTCCAGTCGGCGAGCGCGGGACAGACCCAAGGCGTCGCCCCTTCCGCGCACGATGAATCGCAGTTCATCACGCACGTCGTGTTTACTTTGAGATCGTCCATCCAGTCGCTCGGCGACGGGAGCGGCGTCGGCGTCGGCTGCGTCGTGCCGTCCGACTTCGAGCTGCACGACGCGAGGACGATCGCGCACGAGAACACGGTCAAGCTCGCTCGTCGCAAGTCAGCCTCCTTCGGTCGTCGCGTCGCGTGTGGCCGCGGCGTTCGTCGTCGGCATCGCCGGCGGCCACGGCATCGACCAGCGCGCGCCGGTCGCGCGGTCCCACAGCTCGAGCTTCGTCCCGCGCTTGCTCGCGGGGAACATCACGCCGATGCGTGTCTTCAGCTTGCGCTCGAACGACGGCGGCGCCTTGCGTCCCGCGTCGAGGATCTCGCCCGCGCCGAGGAGAGGAAAATCGAAGCGCACGCGCTCGATGACGGTCGGTCCTTCGAAGAGCTCGAGTGCGAAGCGACCCATCGCGCGCGGCGTCGCTTGCGGCGCGGGCAAGTCGAGGCCGTGGATGCCCAGGAGAAAGAGATCTCCGTGGTCCCAGCGGAGATCGAAAATCCACTGCGAACGCTCGACCATCGGCGCGGGATCGGGCGGCGTCTTCGTGATGACGATGCTGGGCATCGACGACTCGGGGCGGCCCGCGTCGAGGTACGGGAAGTTGAGCTTCACCGCCGGCTTGTCGTCGGCGAGCGCCATCGGCCCGATGACGAGGAGCGACGCGACGACCGAAGCGCCAAAGGCGAAGCCGAGGCCGCGCATGGATCGCGACGCGCGTGACGTCCTCATTTTCTCTCTTCGATCGAGCACGATAGAGCGATATCCCACGCGCCGGGCTCACCGCCAAGGGAGAGCCAGATCGCAGCGAGATCGTCGGTTATCGGCGCGGCGACGTCGAGCCCCGGGAGCGAGACCTTCGCGCAGTGGAGGAGGATGCGCGGCAGAGCGAGAACGCGGCCGCTCGCGAGCGTGTGGCGCGTGGGTCCGCCGTACGTCTTGTCACCCAGGAGCGGCGCGCCGGCGTGCGCGGCGTGCACGCGGAGCTGGTGCGTGCGTCCGGTGATCGGCGCGAGCGCGAGGAGCGCGCAAGGCGTCGAGCCCGCGAGCGCGACGACGCGGTAGAGCGAGCGCGCGGCGATCGCGTCGCGACCGCTCGCGGCGCGATGACGCGGATCCTTGGCCACTCCGATCGGAGCGTCCCACGATCCCGCGTTGGGCGACGGTGCGCGCGAGGCGACGGCGACGTAGCGGCGAACGTACGTGCCGTCCTCGCGTGCGCGCGCGAGGCGATCGGCGGCGCCCTTCGTGAGCGCGAAGACGACGACGCCGCTCACGTCGCGATCCAGGCGCGACGTCGCGTGGAGCGCGTCTTCCTCGACGCCCGCGATCCGCGCGACGACCGCGAGCAGCGAGTGGCTCGCGCCGCGATGGTCGGCGATCGTCGGGATACCCGCCGGCTTCGCGACGGCGATGAGATCGTTCGAACGTGCGAGGATCGTCACGTCGCCGTCGTTCTCGGCGCGAGGCGGCGCGATCGTCACCTCGTCGCCCGCACGCACAGCCTCGTCCGCGCCGCGTGCGCGCCGTCGTCCGACGAACACGCGCCCGTCGGCGATCGCGCGCGCATCGCCTCCCGCGCGCAGCACGATCGCTCCGACGTCGGCGCCGTCGCCGTCCGCGACGTGCCACCGGATGCCGCTCACCGTCGTCGCCGCGGGTTGTGCCGCGCCGCGAGCTGCACGTAGTCCGGCAGGATCGGTTCGTCGCCTCGCCAGCTCGAACGCGCCCCTTCGGCGAGCGCCGGCAGCCGCGTCATCATCGCGCCGAGCTCGTCGGTCGCCGGGACTTTCTCGCGCGCGATCCACTTTTCGTACGTGTCGACGAGCTCGTCGACCTTCGTCCCGCGCAGGTGTCCTCGCCGCGCAAGATCGAGGTAGCTCCGCGCGAGAGCGTCGCCGTCGAACCGATGCTCGACCGCCATCTCGACCGCCACGCGCAGCACAGCCTCCGCCGGGAAACGACCGTCCTCGTGCACGACGAACGCAGCCTGCAAGTAATTGTAGAAGGGCACGGCGCGCGGGCCGTACACGCGAAAATCGTCGGGCGGCGTCTGCCCCTCCAAGTGAATCAAGATGCGCTCGATGGCGTCGCCGCGTTCGATGCCGCGCGCGATCTCCATCGTCGACCCGATGACGTCGTCGTAGACGCGCCCGCGCTCGAGGACTGCGAGGAGCATTTCTTCACTGACGCGTCCCGCGACGACGTCGGCGTAGAGCGAGTAGACGAACGCATCGGCCTCCGCGTCGTCGCCGAAGAGCGTCTCTCTGCGCACGTCGTCGCCGTTGCTGCTCACGGCGGCGCGCGCGTGGAGCAGCGCAGGGAGCTTGTACCCGAGCTGATCTTTGACCGCGCGAAAACGGAAGCGGAGGAGGTTCTGCAGGTTTGGCTTCAAGGTGAAGCTGTCCCACGTGATGCCGTCGAGGCGGAGCTTGTCTTCGAGTCGGCGCCGCATCTGCTCGGGCGATCCCGACAGGATGTGCACCGAGACCCCCGCGCGCACCATCTCGCGGAGCATCGTCGACGCGCCCGGGTTCGTCAGCTTCTGGTCCGCGCGCTCGAGCGCCGTTCGCACGATGTCGCGGAGCGTGTCGAACTCCGTACGCAGGTACGTCTTGTCGAGATCCCAGCGGGCGATGTGCGGCGACGCGACCACGCAGGAGTTATAGTGGAGCCGTCACGGCGTCGCGCACGATCTTCAACATGCGCAGCGTGACGAAGTTTCGCACGTTGAACCCGCACTGAAGGCCGTGCTCGTCGAGCACGCCGCCTCCTCTGTAATAGAGGCTCGGGTGCACGCCGTCGGGGCCAACGCCGTGCGCGACCAGCGGATCGAGCGCGTAGCGGAAGTCGATGAGCGGGATCTGCCGCTCGCACGCGACCTGCGCGATCGCGGCGTTCGCCATGTTCGTCTGGATCGCGTAGCGCCAGTTCGACGACGTGCTCCCTTGGGTCGGGCAGTCGCCGAAACGTTTGTCGCGAAGGTGCTTCGGGATCGTCGTGAGGATCGGGACGACGCCGCGCGTCTCGAGCTGGTCGACGATGCTGCGGAGCTGCTCGGCGAACTCTTTGCCGATCTCGTTGGCGGCGAACCACTGCGCGTCGTTCGTGCCGTACATGATGACCGCGTACGCCGGAGACAACGTCGTCACGATGTCGTCGAGCGGTGTCGTGTGCAGCGCCGTCGAATAAGACAGCGCCCACTTCGCCCGCGCGCCGATCTTCGACGCGCGCGGCGCGCGGAACGAATCGTAGCTGCCGCGCCCTGCGTCGCCGATCGCGACGCCGCGAAACAGATCGACGACGGTGCGCTCGCCGTCGACGAGGAGCGCGTCGCGCACCGCGGGCGAGAGTACGACGCGTTGATCGTACGACGCGACGCCGAACGGTCGGAGGAAGCTGTGATCGATCGTGATGCTGTCGCCGACGAGCGCAAAGATGTCCGCGCGGCGCCCCTTCGCGCGTCCCGTGGCGAAGATCGCGCGCACGTGCGTCGTCGTCGTCGCGTCGAGCGGGAGCGCGCTGGCGATCATTCGCGCCATGTCGACAGGGAGCGCCTTGGCTTGCTGTCCGCACTGCGCCGCCGCCGGCTGCTCGTCGTCGCACATCGTGACGAACGGATCGTAAGGAGAGCACGCACCGAGCGCGGCGAGCGTGCGCGCATCGTCGGGCGCCGTCAGGAGCGCGACGCTCGGAGCGGCGCACGCGGCGACGGCGGTGGAGCCCGCATCGGTCACGTCGTCCGCGTCGCTGCCCGCGTCGCGCGCGTCGTCGGACGACGCCGGAGGTCGTTCACTCGCCGTCGACGTCGCCGCCGACGCACCCGCGTCGATCTCCGCCGACACGCTCGCGCGTCGATCGCACGCGCATGCGCACGACGCGACGGCGAGGAGGCACGAGAGTTTGACTCTTTCTCCTGCCATCAATGCGGCGCCGCGGTCGCCGAGCCGCACGACGCTTCGAGGCCGTGCCCGTCCGGATCGCAGCGCACGAAGCCGATCTCTCCGCACGCGATCTTGTACGGCCGCCCGGCCGCACAGAACGAAAGTACGTCGCCCTCGCATCGCGGCGCGCCGGACTCGCACGCGCGCTGGCCCGGGAGCGCGCAGACCGGCTTGGCCGACGACGCGTCGCAGGCGAGGCCCATCGCGCCGCAGTCGATGACGCGCTCTTCGCCGAGCTGTCCATGCGGGATGCACTGCACGAGCTTGCCGCCGTCGCACCTTTGCTTGCCGATGTCTTTGCAGTGCGCGTGCCCGCCGGTCTCGCAGATCGCCGCCTCGGCGCGCGGATCGCGCGAATCGCTGCTCCGGTGCTCGACGCATTTGACGCCGGTCGCGCACACGGTCCGTTCGACGGCGCCGTCGCGGCACGTCACGATCGCGTTGCCGCCGTCGCAGCGCGCGTCGGGCGCTCCGGTCGGACAAAGCGCGGGCGAGATGCATCCACGCGTCACGAGGCCGCCCGCCGCGTGGCTCTCGCCGCACGTCGCCTGCATCGACGCGCAATCGACGGACGCGCTCTCTTCGGGATCGTGGTCCGAGCACGTGACGAGGTGGCCCCCCGCGCACGCCGTCTGCTCGCCCGGATGCGCGCGGCAATACGTCGCCGCGACGGCGTCGCCGCCGCGTTCCTTCGCGCACCCGTCGAGCGCGGCGCACGTGGGCGCCGCGACGACGCACTTCAAGAACGCGCCGTCGTCGCGCACACGCACGCGCGTGAGCCATCCGTCGACGCACGACGACGGATCGCGATCGCGCGGAGCGTCGTGCGCGTGCGCGCAGCTCGCTATCTTTGCGCACGCTCGCGCGATCCGGTCGACTTGGGCGAACCCGTCGGGATGAACGGGCGCGACGGGCGGCGGCGCCTGCGACGTCTCGCCGCACGCGAGCAAAGCCGACACGGCGACGGCCACCGCGATGGGAGCGAGAACGGCGAAGCGCACGGCGCGCAGCCTACTACGAGGCGATCGCCCGACGCAGCGTCTCGAGCGTCGTGAGAAGATCGTGCGATCCCGAGCGCGTCGCGAGCTCGACCGCCTCACGCAGGTAGCTCTGCGCTTCCTGGCGGCGATCGCGTCCATGCGCGACGCTCGCGAGCGCGCCGAGCACGTGCGCGCGATCCTTGCCGCTGGGTCCAGCCATGTCGAGCGCCTCGCGCAGCACGCCCTCGGCATCGGTGAGCGAGCCCAGTCGCGTGAGCGCCTCGCCGAGCTTGCGGCTGAAGATGAGCACCGCGTGCATCGGATCGTCGAGCTCGCCGCGAAACAGCTCGCGCCGCGCGAGCTCGAGGCCGCGACGCAACGACATGACGCTGCCGGCGAGATCGCCGCGCGCCGTGCAATCGACGGCGACGCGCTCGAGGAGGATGAGCGCCTGGAACGCGTTGGCCGCGTAGTACTCGTGGATCGCGCGGATCTCGATCGCCGCGCCGAGGTCTTCGCAAATCGACGCGGCCAATCCGTGCAGCTCTTTGCGGACCGCCGCGGGGATCGTCGCGAGCACGACGTCGCGAAGGAGCGGATGCGCGGTGCGAAAGCCACCGTCGTGCATCTCGATCATCCCGGCGCGGCGAAGGAATCCGAGCGCCTCGATGAGATCGGTGTCGTCGGGGAGGAGCTTGAGGAGATCGGCGTCGGTCGCGTTGTCGCCCCAGACCGAGATCCCTTGGAGCACGCGCCGCGCGTCGGCCGGCATGCGCTCGACGCGGAGCGCGATGATGTCCGCGAGACGCGACGGCGCGCCGCCTCCCTGCTCGCGCAAGTAGCGGAGAAGCTGCTCGAGGTAGAGCGGCGAGATGTGACCACCGCTGCGAAGCTGCGGCGCGCTCGTGGCGCCGCCGCCGGTGAACAGCTTCGCGACTTGCGACGTCGGAAGGCCTGAGAGGACCCGCGCCGCCGCGACGCTGCTCGACCAACCCGGGTCGAAGCCGGGCGCGTACGTCGCGATGAGGAGCGCCGGCACGAGCGGCGGCTCGCTGATCGCATCCGCGAACGCGTTGCGGCTCGCGCCGTCGATGCAGTGCAGATCGTCGACGGCGAGGATGACGCGATTGCCCTTCGCGTTCTCGCTCGCGCGCACGAGCGCCCAACGCAGCGCCTCGGCCGCCGCGAAGCGACGCTCGTCCGGCGAGAGGCGATCGCGGCTCACCGATCCCGCGTCCTGCCCGAACACGTCGAAGAGCCCACCGCGCGCCTCCGCGCTCGCGGTCGTCCAATCGCGCGGCGTGCCGCCGTCGGCCGGGAGCTGCGCGAGCGATCGGATCGCGCGCCGAACCGCGTGGTAACCGACCTCGGCCCACGACGGATGCGGCCCGGTCACGACGACGACGTCGCCCATCGACGTCGCGAGGCTGATGAACTCGCGCAGGAGGCGCGACTTGCCGATGCCCGGCTCGCCGACGATGCGTGCACCATGCAACGATGACTTCGCGTCGTTGCGCCGGTCTTCGAGCCACGCGAGATCGGCCTCGCGCGCGATGAGCGGCAGCGGGAGCTTCGCGCGCCCCTTGTCGACCGCCATCTTCTCGGACGACGTCGCGACTCCGTGCGGAGCCGCAGCGATCTTCGGCGGCGCCTCGGTCGGGAGCGACGCCAGGCGGTCGATGTCTCCGCGAAGCGGGGGAAGCGTCGTGAGCTGCGTCGACGTGATCGTCGTCGTCCCGCATTCGCCGCAGAACTTCTGCCCTGCGCCGTTGAGCGCGCCACACGCGAGGCATCGAATGCCGCCGACGGGCGCCGACACCCCCTTCAGGCTCCCGCGATCTTCGACCTGCGCGAGCGCTTCGGCGAGCTCGCTCGAGAACTCGTCGGCGTCCGCGTAGCGATCCTTCGCTTCTTTCG
Source organism: Polyangiales bacterium (assembly GCA_038209335.1). Lineage (GTDB taxonomy): Bacteria > Myxococcota_A > Polyangia > Polyangiales > Polyangiaceae > JBBQXV01. The sequence goes on from JBBQXV010000001.1 coordinate 40,154, forward strand.
AGAGCGACTTGAGCACGACCTCGACGAGCACCTGAGGGATCTTCCGCTCCGGCGCGACCGTGTTCGGATTCGGCGGCGCCTGCGTGAGGTGCGCGAGCACGACCTGCGTCGGCGAGTCCGCCTCGAACGGCAATCGCCCCGTGAGGAGCTGATAGAAGATGACGCCCATCGCGTACAGATCGCTGCGCGCGTCGAGCTCGTCGCCGCGTCCCTGCTCGGGGCTCATGTACTCGGGCGTGCCGCAGACGATGCCGGGGCTCGTGATCGACGGCGTCGGCGCGGTCTCGGCCTTGACCTTCGCGAGCCCGAAGTCGACGACCTTGACGAAGTCGCCGCCCGCGCGCGTCGGCTCGAGGATGATGTTCTCGGGCTTGAGATCGCGGTGGATGATCCCGAGCAGATGCGACTCGGCGAGCGCGGCGAGCACCTGCCGAATGACGTCGATCGTTCGCCGAAACGAGAGCGGCCCCTCTTCGTAGACGACGCGCGCGAGGTCCTTGCCGCGCAAGAACTCCATGACGAGATAGAGCTGCCCGTCGCTCGTCTTTCCGAAGTCGATGATCGCGACCGAGTTCGGATGATTGAGGCGGCTCGCGGCGCGCGCCTCGGTGATGAAGCGCGCGGCGGCGTTCTCTTCGCCGACCAAGTGCGGGTGAATGATCTTCACCGCGACGGTGCGTCCGAGGGTCGTCTGCTCGGCGCGGTACACGCGACCCATGCCGCCGATGCCGACGAGCTCGAGGATCACGTAGCCGCCCGGAAGCGTGCGACCGATCAGCGGATCGTCCTGGTGCGTCGCGAGCTTGCCTATCGGAAATCCGCACGCAGGACAGAACTTGTGCGTGTCGTCACAGGGGCTCGCGCATTGGGGACACGGACGCGGCATCGAGCGAACCCCAGGGTATCATGGTGCCCGGCGGTCGACGCTAGCCCGGAATTGCAGCGATTTCGCGTTCGTGGGCGGGTCTCTTGTATCCTCTCACTTGTGGCAGCACCGAAGCGCATTGGCGAGCTTCTCATCGAAGCCAACGTCCTCACGGCGGAGCAGCTCGAGCATGCGCTGAAGGTCCAGCGCGGCGACGGCCGAAAGCTCGGTCATTTGCTCATCGAGCTCGGTCACGTGAGCGAGACCGTGCTCACCCAAGCGCTGAGCCGGCAGCTCGCGGTGCCGTGGGTTTCGCTCTTCCACGTCGACTTCTCGCGCTCGCTCCTCAACTTGATCCCGCGCGAGCTCGCCGAGCGGTTCGCGCTCGTCCCGATCTTCGTTCGCCGCGTGCGAAAACAGGGCGACACGCTCTACGTCGCGATGGACGACCCGACGAACACCGCTGCGCTCGAGGAGGTCTCGAAGTCGGCCGGGATTCCCGTACGCCCGATGATCGCGTGCCCGAGCGATATCCGCGCGGCGATTCGCGTCTACTACCTCGGCGGCGAAGCGACGCCCGGAACCGCGCCGCTCACCTCGCCGAACGCACCCGCCGCCGCCGCACCGGTGCCACCGCCTCCGGCGAAACGCGACACGAGGCCCGACGTGCCGCCGCTTCCGCCACCTCGCGCGTCGTCGGCCGAGATCGCCGCGCGCGCGGAGCCCACGGAGCTCAACGAGAGCGACGCGACGCCGATTGGCGACAGCGTGCCGCCGAGCGACGCGCCGGCGAGCAGCGATTCGCCCGACGCGATGCCGGAGATCGAAGCGACCGAGATCATTCGCAAGACCGGGACCAATAAGCGCGGACCGCGGATGGTCGCGCTCACGCTCCTCGACGGGACGACGATCACGTTGCCCGCCGCGAAGAAAAAGAAATCGCGTCCGGATCCCGACGAGGCCTCGCCGGAGTCCGAGGGATCACCGGGCGCCGTGCCGGATCAGCTCACCGCTCGCGATTTGATCAGCGCGCTTCGTGCCGTGAGTCACGGCGCGGACGCGTCGGAGATCCTCGGCGAGCGCCCGCCCACGTGGGAGGCGATGTTCGCGACGTTGCTGTCGCTGATGCTGAAGAAGGGGCTCATCGCGGACTGGGAGTTCGTCGAGGAGTTCCGGAAGATCTGAGCCTTCACGGGCTCGTGCAGAGCGACGTCACCGCTGCGTCGAGCGTCTTCACGAGCGCGAGTACGTCGGCGCCACCGTCGGCGACGCTCGCATCCGTCACCGTCGCGAGCGCGCGATCGCGAAGCGTCGACGCGCGCGGTTTCAAGTTGGTGCAGTCGCCGCGCCGCGCCGACGACTCCGCTTCGAGCGCGGCCGTCGCGATCTCGTCGTGGCCGGGGAGCGCGCGTTCGATCGCCTCGGCGGCCGACTCGATGCGCTGGCGCAGCGCACGCTCCGCGGGACCGGCGTCGGGATAGAGCGCGTCTTCGAATTTCTGAAACGCGCGGGTCGGATCCGAAGCCGGCGACGGATTGGTCACGAGCGGCTTCGGCAACGCAGGCGGCGACGGCGTCCCGAGCTGCGTGAGCCGAACGCCGACGATGAACGCGATCGCGATCACCGGCACCGGCCACAAGCGTCGCCACGGCGCGGACGCCGCACGCGCCTCGGGCTCGAGCGTGTCGGCGAGCGCCGCGCTCACGTACGGCGCGTACGTTCGCAGCGCGGCCGCCGCGGACGCCGCTTCGTCCGGACGCTCCGCGCGAAACGCGAGCAACGCCGCGCGCGCACGACCGAGGTTCCCCGCACGCGCCGCGCCGGCGATCGCCGCGAGGACGAGCGGCGGCAGCTTCTCCTTCGCCGCCGTGAGCTCGCGCTCGACCGTGCGCTCGACGTCGAGCTCGCCGCTTCGCTCCTCGGTCTCCGATCCCATCAGCGCGCAGCGCCCTCGGCTCGCATCGCGGCGATGTCACTGTCGGCGATCCCCGCCTCGCGCAAGATCGCCTCCGTGTGCTCCCCTTGCCTCGGCGGCGCCGAATGCTCCGCGCCTCGCTCCGTCAGCGGCGTCCGCATCTGCTTCAGCTTTCCCCACGGCGAATCGATCTCGAAGAAGACGCCGCGCGCGACGAGCTGCGGATCCGTCGTCAGCTCTTCGGGGCGCAGCACCGGCTCGAGGCAGCAGTCGTGCTTCTTGCCGAACTCCTCCCACTCGGCGCGCGTCTTCGTCCGAAAGATGTTCGTCAGCTTCTCCTTCAACGCCGCCTGATGCGGCCCCGCGATCATCGCGGACATCTCGGCCTCGAGCCCCACGCCTCCGCAGAACGCCGTCCAGAACTTCGGCTCGAGCGCTCCGAGCGAAACGATCTCGTCGTCCTTCGTGAAGTACGTCCCGTAGATCGCGAGCGCGCCCGTCAGCGATTCGTTTCCGCGCTGAGGCATCTGCCCCGCGAGCAGGTTTCCGAAATTCGAAAATGCGAAGCCCATCGACGCCTCGACCATCGCGATGTCGACGACGCTCCCCTGCCCCGTCCGATCGCGCTCGCGCAGCGCAGCGAGGATCCCGAGCGCGCACCAAAGACCGCCGCCCATGTCCGCGAGCTGAAATCCCGGCACCGTCGGCGCTGCGTTCGCCGGCCCTTGAAACCCGAGCACCCCCGCGCGCGACAGGTAGTTGATGTCGTGCCCTGCGCGATGCGCGAGCGGCCCGTCTTGTCCGTATCCAGTCAGCGCGCAAATGACGAGACGCGGATTTCGCGCGCGCAGCGTCGCGTGCGACAACCCGAGGCGATCGAGCACGCCGGGACGGAACTGATCGAAGAGGACGTCGTAGTGCTCGACCATCGCGAGCATCGCCTTCTGCGCCGACGGCTTCTTGAGATCGAGGCACGCGCTGCGTTTGTTGCGGTTGATCGCGAGGAACATCGCCGACTGATCGCCGATCTGCGGCGGCATGTGACGGATGTAATCGCCGCCGCCGAGGTCCTCGACCTTGTCCACCTGCGCGCCGAGATCCGCGAGGATGAGCGACGCGAACGGACCCGGGAGCAGACGCGAAAAATCGAGAACCTTGATGCCTTGCAGAGGACGCATGGGCGGGCAGCTTAGCGCCGTTCGCCATTCGCAGCGGCCGTACGAAGGGGCAACGCGCGCGGGACAAAAGGGGGTGCGTCATGGCGACAGCGATCGACTGGACGGCGAAGATCCGCGCACCGCACAAAAAAGAAGGGCCGAGGTGGATCGCTCCGCCTCGGCCCCGATTTGCGTGCGCGCTTACTTCAGACCGAACAGCTTCTGAAGCTTCATCGCGAGCATCTGGTTGCCCGTCACCTTGAGCTTCCCCGCGAAAAACAGCTGCATGCCGTTCTGCTGCGGGTTCTCGACGAGCTTCTGGAAATCCTCTGCGGCGATCGAGATCGTGCAGTCGGCGGCCTCGTTCGTCCCGGGCTTGCAGGACGGGCCGGTGTCGGAGACGTCGATGTACCACTCGCCCTCGCCGGCGATGTTCATCTGGTACTTCGCGCCGATCGTCTTGGCTTCCGCGGAGTTCTTTTCGAGCGCGGCGGGGAGCTCTTCGTTGAACAGCTTTTTGACATCGACGGCCATCGGGATCGCCTCCTTGGGAAAATTTCGAACTGAATCGCGGTTCAGTCTCGTTAACACTCGGCGGCAGGCGCCGTCAATACTGAGCGTTCTTCTCAGGGCATCTCAGTCGTCGGTCGCGCAAACGCGGTTTCGGCCGGTCTGCTTCGCACGGTACAGGCGCTCGTCGGCCAAGAGGAGCACGGCCTCGCTCGTTCCGAGATCGCCGCACTCGTCGAGCGCCGCGACGCCGACGCTGACCGTGGCCGCGATGATCGCGTCGCCGAACGGCATCGCCAGCTTTTCGACGCAGCGGCGCACCCGCTCGCCGAACATCTTTACGTTGGGATCCTCGATGCCGCGCACGATGATGATGAACTCTTCGCCGCCGTAGCGACCGAAGATGTCCTCGGCGCGGATCATCTTGCCGACCGACGCCGACACGCGACGCAGCACTTCGTCACCCGCGAGGTGGCCGTGCGTGTCGTTGACCTTCTTGAAGTGATCGAGGTCGAACAAGAGGACGCTGAGGTTCGACTTGTGGCGCGTCGCGTACGCGACCTCGCTCGCGAGGCGCTGCATCAGGTACTTGCGGTTGTACGCGCCGGTGAGCGCGTCGCGGGTCGACGACTCGTAGAGCTGACGCGAGAGCCGCTCTTCCGCCTCGTCGACGAGCGCGAACGACAGCATCACATTGGCGCCGATCTGCACCATGTCGCCCGCGGAGATCTCGACGAAGCCGTCGACGCGATCGCCGCCCACGAACGTGCCGTTGGTCGATCCGAGATCGACGACGCGTAGCTTTCCGTTGTCGAGTCGCACGAGCTTCGTGTGCGCGCGACTCACGCCGCCGTCTTCGATCCGCACCGCGGCCTCGCGACCGCGACCGACCACGGCCTCGTTCTCGATCGCGAAGACCTGCCCAGCGTTGATCCCCGTGACGAGCCGTACGATCGCCCGCGTCTTGTCGAGCGAGGCGCGCACGACGGACGGAATTTCGATCGACGTGTCGGTGAGACGACCGTCGTCCGGATCCGCGAGCCACGACGGATCGATCATGCTGCCGGTGCGCGGCGAGAACGCCCCTGCCGGGTTGCTCCCGGGCGGCTTCGTCGACGTCGATCGCGGCGGCTTCTTGCTCTCGGGCATTAACTCGAGCGCCTCACTCGCAGAGCACGGGTGGCGCGTACGCCGGAAGAGCGGTGATGTCGGCGCCGCGAATTTTTGCCGCCGTGATGATGCGTTGGTACGCGCCGAGGCTGGGACGCGCCGTGCGCGCGCCCGTCGTCTTGTCGACCGACGCGAAACCGAACTTCGGACAGTAGCCGTTCGCCCATTCGAAGTTGTCGACGAGCGACCAGTGAAAGTAGCCGCGCACGTCGACGCCGCGCTGGATCGCCCAGCCGAGCTGGAAGAGGTGCTCGGTGAGGAAGCGCGCGCGGTTGACGTCGCGCGCGTCGGCGATGCCGTTCTCGGTGACGACGACCGGCTTCGCGTATTGCTTCAGCTCGTCGAGCACGGTGCCGAATCCTTCGGGATAGATGTCCCACGCGAAGTCGCTCTCGGGGCGGCCCGTCGGCGCGTGATCGAAGATAGGCGATGCGTTGATGACGGGGATGATGACGCCGCGATGCGCGCTGATGAGGGTGTCGGAGTAGTAGTTCATCCCGACGTAGTCGACGTGGTTCTTCAGCGACGCGTCGCCGGTCTTGTCCTTCGGGCCGGTGAGCGTGCCGTCGAGATCGTCGTCCCAGTCGCCTTTGACGATGACGTTGAGGATCCAGCGGTTCCAGATGTATTGCGTGCGCGCGGCGGCCGCGACGTCGTCGGGCTCGGTCGGATCCGACGGATGGAACGTGCGCTGATGCGCGGCGACCGACACCAGCGCGGCGGCGCCGTCGCCGTCCGCGTCGATCGTGTCGGCGGCGTGGATCGCGTCGAACGCTTTGGTGTGCGCGACCGCTTCCGCTTTGACGACGTTGAAGAGGCGCGTCGTGTCGAGCGCCACGCCGGGCGGGAAGCTCCCTTGCAAATAGCCACCGAGCGCCGCGTTGAGCGGCTCGTTGATCGTGACCCACCAGTCGACGCGATCGCCGAATCGTTTGGCCATGCGCTTGCAAAACTCGACGAAGAGATCGCTCGTCTCGGGGCGCTCCCAACCTTGCGGCTCGCTCGACTTGGTGACGTCCGAGAGATAATCGGGAAGCGAGAAGTGAACGAGCGTCACCATCGGCTTGATCGACGCGGCCTTCAGCTTCGCGAGGAGCGAGTCGTACGCGTCGAGCGCCGGTTGGCTCGGCATGTCGGCGTCGAACGCCGCGCGCGTCGGGTAGATCCGCGCCCACTCGATCGAGAAGCGGTAGGCGTTCTGCGCGCTGTCTTTCAGGAGCTTCACGTCGTCGTCGAAGTGCGCGAGCGCGTCGGGGCCGCCGATCTCGGGCGTGTCGCCGTTCTTGATCTTGCCGGGGATCGCGACCCAGTGACCCCAATCGCTGGTCGCGTTCCCCTTCTCGACTTGGAACGCAGCGGTCGACGATCCCCACATGAACCCAGTGGGAAACGTCACCTCGGCGGGCGGCGGCGTACCTGCGTCGCCTGCATCGACATCGCCACCGGTGTCACCGGACGATGATTTGCACGACGCGAGCAAGACGAACGAAAGGCCGAGCGGTAGGACCGCGACTCGGAGCGGACGACGCATGGGACGAGCATCGTACCACCTCCAGTCGCTAGTAGCCGAGGCGCGCGCCTGGCCCTATCCTCCGCGCCGCAAGGAGCGCACACATGGGTCTTCTCGACGGCAAGATCGCGATCGTGACGGGAGCAGGCGGCGGCATCGGGCGCGCGCACGCGCTCGCGTTGGCGAAAGAAGGAGCGAAGATCGTCGTCAACGATCTCGGCGGCTCGCGCGACGGCGCAGGATCGAGCGAGGCGCTCGCTTCGAAGGTCGTCGAAGAGATCAAAGCCGCGGGCGGCGAAGCGGTCGCGAGCTTCGACTCGGTGGCGACGGTCGAAGGCGCCGCGGCGCTCGTGAAGCGCGGCGTCGATGCGTTCGGTCGCGTCGACGTCCTGGTCAACAACGCCGGCATCTTGCGCGACAAGAGCTTCCTCAAGATGGACGAGCCGATGTTCGACATCGTCATCGCCGTTCACTTGAAGGGGACGTTCCTCTGTTCGCAGACGTTCGCGAAGCAGATCGTCGCGCAGGGGGGCGGCGGTCGCATCATCAACACGACCAGCGTCAGCGGCATGCTCGGCAACTTCGGTCAGGCGAACTATGCCGCGGCGAAGGCGGGCATCTATGGCCTCACGCGCACGTGCTCGATCGAGCTCCAGAAGCACCGCATCACCGTCAACGCGATCGCGCCGATCGCGAAGACGCGCATGACCGAAGATCTTCCGATGTTCCAAGGCGTCGACACGATGACGCCGGAGCACATCGCGCCCGCGGTTCTCTTCCTCGCGAGCGATCTCTGCGCCGATCGCACGGGTCACGTCGTCGCGATCGCCGGCGCGCGCCTCTATGCGTTCAAGGTCGTCGAGACCGCGGGCAAGTTCAAAGAAGCCGACAAGGGAATGTGGTCGCCCCACGAGATCGCGGACAACTGGGACGCGATCATGAAGGCGTGATTCACACCGGCCCGATCGGGAAGACTTCGACGTCGACGCCCGGGCTGTAGAGCACCGAGACGGGCGTGGGATCGTGCGCGATCCCGGCGGCGGCGAGGAACGACTCGTCCATGCGCGCGATCGTCGCGCGACGCACCGGATACGCGGAGTGATGCACTTGCCCGCGGACGAGCGTGCCGTCGCGCTTCACCGAATAGAGGAAGTAGCGCTCGACGAGGAAGTGTTGAAACGATCCGGGCTCGGACGGGCCGGCGTCGTCGCCGATCGTGTACGCGAGATCGAGCGTCGCGGGCGTCGGCTCGGGCCAGAGGCGCTTCGACGTGTACGTCACCGCGTCGCCTTCTTGCGTGAGCTCCATCTCCGCGCGGAAGTACGGCAGATGGAAGAACCGACGCGCCACGCGCACGGCGATGCTGCTCGCCGCGTCGAGGCTGAAGAACCAGACGCCGGGCGCGCCGTCGACGTGCACGTACGTCCGCACGTTCGTCTCGTGGAACGCGGACACGCCCGGCACCGGCGGCGCCCAACGCATCGGACGAATGCCCATCATCGTGAATGGGACTAGGCCGACGTACGCCTTGCCTTCGAACGTATCGACCGTCACGCGCTCCGGCATGAGCGCCTGCAACACTTCGGGTTGCACCTCCCAATGCACGAAGAGGAGCGAGCGCCATTGATGGAATCCCTGCGGCGGACCGTCCGGGCGAGCGATTCGGCGATGAGACGCGATGCGGTCGATCATGGAGCTCGATTCTAGAGAGCGATGTAGATTGCAGCCATGGTCGTGGCCAAACCGGATCCCGAAAAGACGCGCCGTCTCATCGGTCTCGTCCTGTATGCGCTCTTCATGTTGGGCGGGGCGATCCTCATCGCGCTCGTCTTCTTGATCCCCGCGTTCATGGGCGACGCGGGCGAAGAGTTCGCGGCGATGGGACTCGGAGCGTTACTCGCGCTGCCGCCGCTCATCATCTACTTGTGGCTGCCGTGGGTCATCGATCGCTACGATCCCGAGCCGTGGTGGGCGCTCGCGCTCGTGCTCGGCTGGGGCGGCGTCGCGGCGATCGGGTTCGCGGCGTTCATCAACACGGGCGTGCACATCGTCTTCGGCGCGATCGATCCGGCGCTCGGCCGGTTCATGACGGTGTGCGTGAGCGCGCCGCTCGTCGAAGAATTTTGGAAGGGGCTCGCCGTCTTCGGGATCTTCTTCTTCGTGCGACGCGAGTTCGACGGTGTGGTCGACGGGATCATCTACGCGACCTTCGTCGCGCTCGGGTTCGCCGCCGTCGAGAACATCACCTACTACTCGCGCGCCGCGCTCGAGCCGGGCGACGCGCTCGCCGGCACCGTCATCATCCGCGGCCTCCTCTCGCCGTGGGGGCATCCGCTCTACACGTCGATGACGGGCATCGGCTTCGGCATCTCGCGCGAGACCACCAAGGGATGGCTGCGTTGGATGGCGCCGATCTTCGGCTACTTCGCCGCGGTGTTCTTGCACGCGACGTGGAACACGGCGGCGACGCTGTCGGGCTTCCTCACGCTCATCATGCTGCCGCTGTGGTTCCTCGTCGTCCTCGCGTTCCTCGGGATCATCATTTGGCTCGTGCGACGCAAGGGGAAGATCATTCGCGATCATCTCAAGGACGAAGTGCTCCTCGGCAACCTCTCGCCGTACGAGCTCGAGCTCGTGTGCTCGGCGTTCGGCCGCATGAAGGCGCACACGAGCTACGGCGGTTCGACGGGCCGCAAGTTCGTCGGCGTCGCGGCGCGACTCGGGCTGTCCAAGTGGCACACCGGGCGCGCGGCCAAGGGACGACAGAAGACGGTGAGCGCCGATTGGATCGTGCCGCTGCGTCAGGAGCTCGGCGAGCTTCGTCAGCAGATCGCGCGACTCAAGGGCGGCAACATCCAGTGGCCGCAAGCGTGGACGGCGCAGTCGCAACAGCAAGCGCAGCAGCCGGCGCCGATGCCGGCGTGGGGACCGCAAGGAGCGGTGCCGCCCGGGTATCCTCCGCAGGGAGGTGGTGCGCCGCCGGGTGGATACGGACCGCAAGGTGGCGGAGGCGCGCCGCCCGGTGGTGGATATGGACCGCAAGGTGGTGGAGGCGCGCCGCCGGGTGGATACGGACCGCAAGGTGGCGGAGGCGCGCCGCCCGGTGGTGGCTATGGACCGCAAGGTGGCGGAGGCGCGCCGCCGGGTGGTGGCTATCCGCCGGGCGGTGGTGGCTACCCTCCTCAAGGAGGAGGAGGTCAAGGCGGCGGCGGGTGGGGGCGATGATCTCGGAGTATGCTTCGCGGACGTGAAGTCGCGCGCGCTCCTCTTCTTGGTCCTCGCAGCGTGCGGCGTCCCCGTGGCGCTCGGCGCTTGCAGCCACGCGTCATCGAGCTCGTCGTCGACGCCTCTCGATCCGGACGCGGGCGCGGGCGACGCGACGTTGACGTTCGACGGGCCGGACAACCACGGCATCTACCCGGCGCCGCACCCGCAGATCCCGGACATGCGCTACTTCGGCGGACGCGTCATCAAGAACCCGTCGCTCGTCACCGTCACCTTCGCCGGAATGGATCCGGTGATCCGCGACTACGTCCGCGACTTCGACGACAAGATCACGCAGAGCGCGTGGTGGAAGACTGTGATGTCTGGCTACGCCGTCGACACCGGGTCGGGCGGAGGTTACGCCGAGCTACCCGACGTCTTCTCTGGAATGAACACGAGCGACGCCGAGGTGAAGAGCTACATCGCCGCGCAGATCACCGCCGGCAAGCTCCCGTTCCCGACCGACTCGACGATGTATCTCCTCTACATTCCGTTCGCCGCGCTGATCGATCTCGATCCAAGCAACCAGAGCTGCCGGCAGTTCGGCGGCTACCACGGCAGCGGCGAGGTCGTGACGGACGGCGGAGCGAAGCGCTATATCTTCGCGATCCTCAACGACTGCCGCGGCCCCGGCGGGACGACGCAGCAGCTCATGGACGACGCGACGTACGTGTCGTCGCACGAGATCGCCGAAGCGGCGACCGATCCGGACATCAACACGAACGAGCCGGGCGGTTGGTACATGCCGGCCGGCAACGACGCTTGGGTGACGAGTCGCTCGGGCGGAGAGAACGCCGATCTCTGCAACGGGCTTGGTTGGAAAGAGCCGCCGTGGACTGTGACGCGCGTGTGGAACCCCGAGTCGGCGAAGGCGAGCGGCGCGCCGTGCCTTCCGTCGCCTACAACGTGGAACTTCGGCGCCGCGCTCGTGACGGAGAACCCGCGCACGGCGCAAAAGGTCGGACCGAACGCCGACGGGTATGTCGTCGTGAAGATGGGCGAGTCGCGCGATTTCGAGATCGACGTCTTCAGCACCGCGCCGCTTCCGTCCGCGATGACGCTCGCGGTCGGGCGCTTCGCGACGCCGATCACGGGACAGCCGTACGATCCGATGAAGTCGCTCCCGATCACGAGCGGCGTCACCGCGACGCTCTCACAGACGACCGCGGTCAACGGCGATCGCGTGCGGCTGACGATCGCGATCGATCCGTCGCTCCACACGGTGACGAAGCGCTTCTCGGTGCGCGCGGTGCTGTCGCCGACCGACTACCACTCGTGGCCGGCCATCCTCTACGTGCCGTAGTCACGACGAGTCGATAGCGCGCCGCGGCATCGCGGCGCATCGCAAAATGCAGCGAACGCGCGAAGCCTGGGTGCTAGCCTCGGTCCCACATGCCGAAGCTCGATCCTCGCGCGCTCCTCAAAGCTGCAGTCGGTTACGTCAGACAAAACCCGGACGAGATCCTGAAGGCCGCGGTCAACGCGACCGGGTTGCGATTCGGCGTGCCGCTCGCGGCGCTGCGTTACCTCACGTCGCAAGCGCCGCTCGGAAAGAAGGCGCCGAAGGACATCGAGATCGGGAGCGCGCCGCCCGCGCTAAGGTTGAGCGCGTCGGTCGATGCGATGGGGACGCCGCTGCGCGCGACGGCGGCGATTCGGATCGACGAGGTCGACATCGCGCCCGACTCGATTCGCATCGGCGTGCGACTGAGCGAGGTGAAGCTCGCGCTGCTCGCGGAGAGCGAGGCGCCGATCGCGACCCTCATCAAGAGCGGCGCGCTCGACTTGTCGAAGCCGGGCAACTTGGTGAAGTTCATTCCGAAGCGACCGCCGGCGATCGTCGAGGCCGAAGGGGATCGCATCGTCGTCGACTTGATGAAGGTGCCCGCCATCGCGAACAACTCGCGGCTGCGGAAGATCTTGAGCATCGTCACGCCGCTCGTGGGGATTCGGGCGATCGAGACGGATCGGGATCACATCTACGTCGCGTTTCGCGCGACGCCGAGCGGGTTCGCGCGGGCGTTGGCGGCGGTTCGCGCGGGGTGACTCGCGGGACACGGCGTCACTCATCGCGAGGACGTCCGTGTGCTATGGACGAAGCGTCGACGGGGAGTCGCACAGCCCGGTAGTGCACGAGCTTTGGGTGCTCGTTGTCGTGGGTTCAAATCCCATCTCCCCGACAGAGAGTGAAAAAAAACATGCTAGCCTCGCGCCCTGTCACGCAGGGTGATCGGAACGCCTCTCTCGGTGCGCATGGCATCGCCGAACGCGTCCAGCGTCGTGACCGTTCCGGTGCATCGAACCGCGGACGGAACGCTCACCATCAACATCGACGCCGAGATGGTGCCAGAGGCGGAACGCAGGTTCGCCGTCGTCTGCGCGCGCGCCGCGGTCCGACACGGGTCTCCGCAGCTCCAGCTTGCGCAGCTCGACCCACTGGGCGACGCGATCGCGCGACTCGTCGTAGTTCGGTTTACACGCGAGCGCTTCATCGAGCGCGCCCGGACGAACGAAGTGTTTCGTCTGCAACTCGAGGAACAACTTGCTCAGAACCGAGGAGTTCCGGGCATGTACTCGGAGCTCGTTGCGGCGGGCGCGGCTGCGGGAAGCCCACCGACGAGTGCGACCTGGATGATTGATGCGGAGGTCGAGCTGGCCTCGTTTTCCGGAACCCGTGCGTCGATGGTCTTTCTTGCGTCGTCCGGCGCCGGACTCGCGCTGCTCGCGAAAGGGAAGTTGACGACGACGACGTTCTTCGCAGATCTCGAGGCGACGATGTCGACGCAGGTACTTGCAGACCTCATGCTGTCATGGAAGACCGTTGCGGGGAGCTTAGAGGCAGCCACATGAAATCCATCGGCGCCGAGGATGTATTCGACACGAGCAAAGTATTCGAAGCACGCGGGGGGGCGCGGGCGAAACCGTTGCCGCGCAAGCTTCCTCACAATTCGTCCTTCTTCAACGCGGCGCGCGTGGCGGGCACGGCGGGCGACGTTTCGACCCAGCTCAACGCGGACGCGTCGGAAAGCACCAGCCCTACGCTCGTCGCAGCACCGAGTGACGAAGCCGGAGGACGCCGGCCATCGAGTGCCTATGCACGGGCTCTACTCGACTGCATCGACACGCTCGACGAGCGCGAACGAGCATCTCTCGAAGAAGCCGCGAGGCTGGACCGCGCGCATTCGTAGGAGGCTGGCGCTTCATGCCGCTTCTGATGGCAACCAACCAGGCTCACGCGGCTGGCTATCGTCTGCATACACTCCCGGACGAGGTCGATCCGCTGCGCCTGCGCATCGCCCGCGAAGACAGGCCCACCGTTTGAGGAAGTGCGTGCCTGGTTCCAGGCGCGAATGGTCTTGAGCGGGCGCGGCTGATCCGGCGTCCCGCACTTCGACGGCGAGTGTCTCGCCCACCGTCGCGCGCGTCGGGCGCTCTTAGCTCGCCACGCCGTCGGCGCCCGCGTCAAACATCGCACGACTCCGGAGGTGACGGCACCGAGCACGTGCAGTCGGCGACCTCGCGTCCGCACGTACACGGCCTCGCGATCCTGGCGGGGTCGTTCGGCATCTGCGTGGGTGGTGCTGTCGGCAGCCGGATGGTCGGCGACTCGCGCGGATCGAACACCGATGTATCGGATGGTGAGTGCATCGGTCCTCGCAATCGCGCGACTTGCGCGGCTCTCCTCTGCAGAGCACTCGCCGTACCCGACGAAAGGAAGGCTTGCTTTGGCGAGACGGACCGAAGAAACGTGCTGGACGCCGACGCCATGTCGTCTCGGTTGAGGCATCTTCGCGTCGCACTTGCCTGGCGCGAAGCGGACTTCGGGCCACCGACGGCGAGCACGCGACTTGCTCCGTGGCGCGCATGAGAATCGCGCTCGTGGGGCTCGGCAACGCAGAAGCTGCGTTCGTCGACGTCCTGACGGAGCGCGGTCACGACGTCGTCAGGGAAGGCGCGTGCGAGATCGCGGTGGTCGCGGGGTCAGACGCCGTCGCGTCATGCGTAGCGCTCCGAAAGGCGGCCATCGACGCGGTCATACTCGTCTGCGACGAGGACCAGGACGAGGCGGCCCTCGAGACGCTGCTCGCGGCGGGCGCCGACGACTTCTTCACGTCGCGCGGCGCCGCCGTCCTCCGCAAGCGCCTCCTCGTCGCCGAGCGCGTGGCCCGTCGCCGCGCGACACGAAACGGAGCCGAGGCAGCCCGCTCGGACGTGCTGCGCGAGCTGACCGAGAGCTTGTCCACCACGATGGACAGCATCGGCGACGGAGTCATCGCGTGCGGTCTCGCCGGCGGCATCGTGCGGATGAACAGGGTCGCGGCGAAGCTCACCGGGTGGAGCGCCGCGGAAGCCGAGGGCCATCCGCTCGACGACATCTTCAACATCATCGACGACACCACCCGCGCCGTCGTCGAGAACCCGGTCGGCCGCGCGCTCCGAGAAGGCGTCGTCGTCACGTTACCGAAGGGGACGGTCGTCGTTCGCCGAGACGGAACCGAGATCCGGATCGCCGACAGTTGCGCGCCCATTCGCCGCCTCGACGCGACCATCAGCGGCGCCGTACTTGTCTTTCGCGACGTAAGCGCCGAATACGACGCGCGAGCGCTCCAAGCGAAGACGAACCGTCAGCTGGAGGTGGCGGAGCGGATGGCGTCGATCGGAACGCTCGCCGCCGGAGTCGCGCACGAGATCAACAACCCGCTCAGCTACGTGCTCTCGAACCTCGAGTTGATCCTCGAGGAGGTCCGTGTGCTCGGCGAAGGATCGTCTTCCGGTCGGCTCCACGAGATCGAAGAGATGGTCGTCGATGCGCGCGAAGGAGCGGAGCGCGTCCGGAAGATCGTGCGCGGGCTGAAGACGTTCTCCCGAAGCGACGACGATCGTCACGCCGTGATGGCGCTCGCGCCCGTGATCGAGCTGTCGATCAACATCGCGATGAACGAGATCCGCCATCGCGCGCGGCTCGTGAAGGATTTCGGCCCCACGCCGCTCGTCGAAGCGAACGACACGCGCCTGGGCCAAGTCTTCGTGAACCTGCTCGTGAACGCCGCGCAGGCGATCCCCGACGGTGACAGCGCGGAAAACGTGATCCACGTCGTGACGTCGACCGACGCCGCCGGGAGAGCCTCGGTCGAGGTCAGCGACACCGGCCCTGGGATTCCGCCCGACGTCTTGGCGAGGATCTTCGATCCGTTTTTCACGACCAAAGCGATTGGCGTCGGTACGGGGCTCGGATTGTCGATTTGCCAGAACATCCTCTTTGGCATGGGCGGCGAGATTTTCGTGACGAGCGACGTCGGGCGCGGGACGACCTTTCGCGTGGTGCTGCCGCCCGCGAAGCACCAAAGGGTTCCGCCGACCGCCGAGCAGGTGAAGACGCCGCGCGGAGGGCGGGCCGTCGTCCTCGTCGTCGACGACGAACCGTCCGTGGGAATGACTTTGCGCCGCGTGCTCCGCGACCACGACGTCACCGTCGTCACGAGCGCGAGACAAGCCCTCGACCTCGTGGCGGCCGGAAGAACCTTCGACGTCATCTTTTCGGATCTCATGATGCCGCAGATGTCGGGGATGGATCTCTACGACGCGCTCGCGAAGGACTTTCCGGTGGCAGCCCAGAGGATGGTTTTCGTCAGCGGTGGCGCGTTCACAGCAGCGGCGGCCGCGTTCCTCGAAAGGGTTCCCAACGAACGACTGGAGAAGCCGTTCGATCCGAAGGCGATCCGCGCCATCGTTTGCGAGCTAAGGGGCGGGACGGCTTGCGCGCGTCAACCACGCGGAAACGCCCCGCACGTCGCGTTCTAACGGAGCGTGGTCAGCGAATCCATCGGCCGTCCGCCGATCGCGGCGCCGCGGTCCACGGCGTTGGCTACGCGGGCGGCGCGAGCGCGCTCCCGACGACCTTCATCAGCGCGTCCAGCTCGAACGGCTTCTTCAGCACGGCGAACGCGCCGAGGCGCTTCGCGAACGTGCCAATGGAGGCATCGGCGCATCCCGTGATCACGATGACGGGCACCGACATTCGCGCGCGGCGAAGGGCGCTGAGCACGCCGAAACCCGAGAGCGTCGGCATACGCACGTCTGTGATGATGACGTCGGGCATCGTGTCCGGCGCGTCGAGCGCTGCATCGAGCCGCCCGATGAGCTCGTTGCCGTCGGAGACGGTGCCGACCTCGTATCCGTAGGCGCGCAGCAGAGCCGCTACGATGTTGCGCACGTCCGCGTCGTCATCCGCGACGAGGACTCGTCGACCGTGGAGCGGTGGCTGGCTCATGGTGGTGCCGAGTGCATGCGTCGTACCGTTCGCACGTGCGCGGCTCAGTGCTGGTGCTTCATCGTCGGGCGCACGCTCTCTCTCGCGACCGCGCGATGGCGAACGTGCGACCGCGCAATCGCCACGAGTGCGGCGTTGCGGCGCCGCACGAGCGCCTCGTGCGGGCACGCGCGTGTTCACGTCGTGGTCGTCATGAGTGAGCTCTGCACGGCGACGTCCATGCGATGCAGCTTCACGGGTGCTGGCACGGGCAGTGCTCGAGGGTCCGTCCTCAAACAAGGAGCCACACCATGATCAACGCCACCCAAATCAAGCCGCACGCACCGGTCGTTTGCTCGGAGAACGGTCAGTTTGCCGTCGTCGACCATGTCGAAGGAACCGACATGATCAAGCTCGCGAAGGACTCCAACGGCAAGCACCACTACATCCCGTTGAAGTGGGTCACGTCGGTCGACGACAAAGTGCATATCGATCGCCCCGGCGGCCAAGCGATGCGCGAGTGGTCCGAGACGATGACCACGACCGCGAAGAGCAGCTCGTAGCGAGCCTCTTTGCTGTGCGGAATCGGCTAGCGGGAAACCTTCGGCGTACCGCTGGCTGCATCCGTATTCACTGTCGCGTCCGTTTTGCCTTTTCCGCCCTCCACGGCAGTCAAAGGCGGCGGCGGCTTCCTCGGGAGATCGAGCGTAAACACGCATCCATGGCCCGGTAGGTCGCGGACGCGAAGCTCGCCTGCGCTGGCCTTCGCTGCTCTCAGACAAATGGAAAGCCCGAGTCCGAGGCCGCTGCGGTCGCTCGCCCGCTGCTCGAACGGGCGAAACAGACTCTCGGCCGCGCCTGGCGGGAGGCCACCGCATTCGTCTTCAACCTCGATGAGGACGCGCGTCGCCGTTGCACTCGCCTTCAGCTTGACCGTGGTGCCGGGGCGAGTGAACTTGAGGGCATTCTGAAGGAGGTTGGCAATCGTCGCAGCGATGATCTGCCGATCCACCTCGACGTAGATCGTGTGATCAACGTTCGTCACGGCGAGCTCGATGCCATGGGTTTGCGCGACCAACGCGGCGCCGATCTCGACCTCTTCGAGGATATTCTTTACGGCAACGTGCTCGATGTTCTGCACCCCTGCGTCGAGTCGCGCGTCGGTGAGCGAGCGATCGATCAGAGTTTGCATTCGCAAATGGCTCCGATCGAGGATCGCGCTGGTGCTGCCCGAAGTTGGGGCGATGCCCGCCTTGATGCTCGCAAACGCGAGGATCGCCGTGTTCAGCGCGTTGCGCATCTCGTGGGCGAGGTCCCCGAGCCGTTCGGTCTCTTCTCCGGAGACCACGCGGTCGTGGTCGTTCGAATAGGCCGACACCGCGCCCGCGATGGCGTCGTCGAGACAACTGTTGAGGATTCGGAACTCAGCGGTCTCGACGGAAGTTCCTCGCTCGACCGCTAACGCCGTGATGACTTGGCAGAGATCACCGTAGTCGTGAACGACTTGATCCACGGTGAGCCCGCGAAGAAAGAGTGAATGGCCGTGCTGGTTCGCGCTCTCTTGGATCTCCGTATGATCGACCACCTCGTGCATGGTTGCCTTGCGCAACGCTTCGCCAAGCTGATCGAGAAAAACGGGAAGCCCCAGCGTGCGGTCCACATCCGTCGTCGACGCGCCGCTTCTCGTGATGACGCGCAACCGCGCTTCATTCAGGATCTCCTCGCGGTTGGTGTCGACAAAAGTACGGAGCATGGATTGCATTGGAGAAGCGTAGCGGGCCCGCGTGTCGATGTCGCGTCGGTATTGGCCCCCCCCCCCGAAAAACTGTAAAATCATTGAGGATTCACTGTCCGTCGATCGGTCAGCGGAAGCGATCCCCTCGCACGGCGCGGTCGTCATGGCGCCCGATACTGCTGCACGTGACGGCGACTATGGAGCGCAGGAACTACCGCGAGCGGTGGCGCACGATGTCCTCGATGTCGAGCCCGAGTCGATTGCGGCGTGTGCGCCGACGACCGCGGCGAGGTCTTCTCGCCGCGGTCTCGTCACGCCGCGATGCCGCTGACTGGGCGCGGCGTCTCGTATCGCGCGCTCGCTACGAGTGCGCCGCTCCATTCACCGCCGCTCCATTCAGCGCCGCTCCATTCAGCGCCGTCGGCGCCGACGTCACAGCCGCGGCCTGCGGTTGCGATGGTTGCTGCTGCGGCGGCGGCGCGGAGCTCGCGGCGTTCGGTGCGGGAAGCGCGGCGTGCTCCGACGCCTTCGCCGCCCCCGCCGCTTTGTCCGCGGCGCGTTTGCGCCTCTTCCCCACGCCGCCGTGAATGGGTGGTTTCCCCTCCGCGATCGCCAGCTTGTTCAAGCGTCGCGTGGAGACCGCCTTGATCGCGATCGTCGACTTCGCCATGAGCAGGCTCGCGAGCGCGGGATACTTCGCGCCGAGAGCGTCATCGCTCTGCACCGCGAGCGCGAACGCCGGTTTGATCCGCTTGAGTTGCGCGCGGACTCCCTGCCAAGCGAGCGCCTCTTGCGTGTTGCAATAGGCATCCCACGCCGCCGCTTTGATGCGCATCGTCGACCATTGGCTGGCGACGGCGAACATCTGGCGAACAAGCGGCTGCGGAGGCACGGTCTTGCCGAGCGTCTCGGCGTAGTCCGTGAACTTGCCGAGCTCGACGACGGCGTTCGGCATCGCGACCATCTCGATCTTCTTCGGTTGAACGGTCCCGTAGCGGGCGTTCGGAGGAATCTCGAAGCCCTCCGGCGGCGTTGGAATGCGCGCGTCGGCGGGCGGCGGCGTGATCAAGCTCACGTTCGCCGGGGTGGTCGTGATCGTCGTGGTCTCGGTGCGATTCTTCTTCGACACGGTCTTCATGGTGGTTCTCTCTTTCGTGGTGGACGTGGTGGACGGTTTGCGATGTGGACGAATACGGGCGGTCATGATCGGGCTCTCTTTCTGTGTTGGTTTGCGTGGATGAAGCGTTGAGTCATGAGTCATGCGGCGTGCGTCGCGCTCGGCGCGAGGCGCGTGCGCAGATCGGCGAGCATGTCGCGGCGCGCGATCTTGAGGCGCTCGTACGCCGATGCGCGCTCGGTCGGCGTGCGGTCGGCGTGGACGCGAGCGACGTAGTCCGTCAGCGACTCGTCGGTGCCGTGCGTGGCGAGCATCGCGTCGAGGAGCTCGTGGCCTCCTTTGGCTTCGATGATGCGCACCACGTCTGCGACGGCGACGTGCGCCTCCGCAGCCGACTCGAACGGATTGCACGGATGCGTCTCTTCTTCGAACGGCACCATCGTCGGCGCGTGCTTCTCTTTGCGACGTGGCTCGAAGACGCGCGCCGCGGTCGCGAGGCGAAGGACGTAGGCCATGAACGGCCCGACGCGGATCGCGCGCACAGCTTCGAGGAACGCGGAGATGAGCTCGAGATCGCGCTCTTCGTCGTTGCGCGATCCGAGGCGACCGCGAAGGCGCACGAGCATCGGCTCGAACGCCGCGAGGAGCAGCGATTGCCACACGGGCTGCGGCGCGCGTTGGTTCTCGGTGACGAGCGCGACGAGGATCGCGTCGCGTTCGATCGCCGAGAGGCGCGAGCTCGCACGCAGCGCTTCGAGGAGCGCGGCGGGCGTCTCGTGGTCGGCGAGCGCGGCGTGGCGCGCGCGGGCGTCTGTGTAGATCGCCGACGGGCGAGCGAGCGACTTCTTGATGGCGGCGAATGTTTCGAGCATCGACATGGTGGTCTCCTTCCTTCGGCGTGGGCGGTTGCGAGAGGCTTCGTTTGCCTCCCGATACCCAGACAATTAGGAACGAACCGGCTGTGGCGGGGCTGTCGCGAGTCGTCTTTCGGAGGGGGCCGCGAGGGCGGCGATTTCGAGCCGTTGCGCGCGCGGACGGGGTCCGGAAAGCCGCGCGACAGCCTCGGCACAGCCTTGCGACTGCCTCAGGCCGCCGCCGGATCGTGCGTGCGAGGCCGATGACGGGCGGAGCGAGTCGTCGACTCGCTCGAGTGAGTCGACGTCAACCACGTGCGAGTCGGCCACTCGCTGCCAGCGTGTCGGCGACTCGCTCGAGTGAGTCGGCGTCAACCACGTGCGAGTCGCCGACTCGCTCGAGTGAGTCAGCGTCAACCACGTGCGAGTCGGTCACTCGCTGCCAGCGTGTCGGCGACTCGCTCGAGTGAGTCGGCGTCAACTACGTGCGAGTCGGTCACTCGCTCGAGTGAGTCGGCGTAAACCACGTGCGAGTCGACGACTCGCTGCCAGCGGCGAATCGGCGCGAACGCAACGAAGTGAGGGTTCGCTCCCGGCCGGTCACCCGAAGCGCACGCTCCCCGCGAGCCGCCGCGCGGACGGCGTCACCGCCGCAATGACGGCGCGCTCACCCGGGCCTGCGAGGTTGGCGACGTAGCGCCCGTCGGTCACGAAGATCTCGATCACGACCTCTCCGCCCATCCCCACGGTCTCGAACGTCCCGCCTACGACGAGGAGCGATCCGTCGTTGGCGACCCATTCGTCGAACGGCGGCGAAGCCCAGCCCTGCTCGTGCAACAACGCGCGAAGCCCCTCTGCCGTGAGGGGATGCCCGCCGGCCTCCTGGCCGCGAACGTTGAGGTACACGCCGTGGTCGACGGACCGAAAATACGCGCCGTGTACATCGCGCGTCTTCGGATCCATCTCGTCGACGATCCACTCCGCCGTTGGCTCGACGGACAAGCGATGGGCCGGGATGGCGATTCTCATGAGGTAGTGGGTCGGCGCACGGCAGTTGCTCACTATGAGTCACCGCCTTCGACATCCTGCGCTCGTGCGGCGTGCCCATCGGCAAGCGCGACGACGAGGGCCGGCTGCGGAAGAGGGCGGGCTAGTCGGTCGTTTCGCCAGCGCTAACGCCCGAGCACCGCGTGCATGCTCTGCGAACACAGATTCATGAACGCACTCGCGTGCGTGACCGCGGGTATCACCGTCGCGAGCGCCGGCTCCGCCGCCACCAGCGCGCTCAGCTGCGCGGTCGCGGTCTGCACGTCGCCGCGCTTCTCGAACGCGTTCGCGCGGAGGAGATGGCAGAGGACGCGCAGCGCGACGAATAGCGGAAGCGAGTCCGTGCGCGGCCCGAGCACCTCCACGACCTGATCGAACTGTCCGCGCGCGGTCGCCAAATACGCAGACGCGGCCCTGTACGCGGTGTCCGAGAGGAGATCCTGCGGCTGCGGATCGCACGGCGCGAGCCACGCCTGCGCTGCGCTCGAGTCGCCGGCCTTCGTCGCCGCACGGCTGAGCGCGCTGCGAAAGAACTGACGATGGTGCAGATCGTGGGACGATTCGAGCGCGCTCTCCCAGAGCGCCCGGTTCCGGGCCGCATCGTCCACGAAGACCATGGCGAGCGAGGTCGTGAGCCACAAGAGATCGTCGAGCGTCGACGCAGGATCGACGGCCTGCCTGCGGCGCGTGTCCTCCCACATCTTCATCGCGGTCGCGACGTTCTTCTGCGGCAAGAGCCCGGTCTTGTCGTCGAGGATCGCGTAACACTGCGGGTGCACGCGCATCTCGACTTGGATCTGCGTCCACAGACGGGCGATGCGCTGCTCCTCGTCGACGGGACCGCGGCTCATCGATCGATCGTCGCGCGGCGTGACGACGGTCACCGTGTTGCAGTACTGGCACTGGATCTGGCCGCCGCCCGCGGGCGTGAGCGGCAGCGACGCGCCGCAGTTGCCGCAGAGGAGCATCCGTACTTCGGCGTTGAATGCACTGCTCATCGCGTGGTCCCTCCGCGGCTCGACCCCGACCCCGGTGGTGAGAATACTTGATTCTGGTGCGGGTCCGTCGGGAACGTCCTGGCTCGGTCGCTCGCGCCGAGCGTCTGAGCGAGGAACGGCTGGCGCGTGGAGCGCGCGCCGATCGATCCGTCGCTGCGGTCGTTGCGCGTGCGGCTTCGAGCCTCACTCGGTCGTTTCGCCGAGCGCGTCCACCTCGCGCCATAGCGCGTCCACGTCGATGACGAGGCCGTCGCATCCGGGCGGCGACACTCGTCCTTCCGCGACGCCGATCGCGTGCGCGTATCTTCCGTCCGCGCCGAGCTCGAGGATCTCGAACGTGCGCAGTTGCGGATCGACGAGCCAATACCAACGCACGCCGAATTCGGCGTAGTCCTGCACCTTCTCGACGCGGTCACGCCGCTGATCGCGCGGCGCCGGCGTGACGATCTCGATCATGATGCTCGGAGGGACGCGGACCACGCCCCTCGCCGGCGGACGCACTGCGCCCGCGAGGTAGACGTCGATATCTGGGCGGCGCCCGCGGTCCGCGCGGATGGCGAAGCCGACGTTCGAGCCCGCGACGATCGCGCCGTGCTCTTCGCCCCATGTGTCGAGATACCGACTGAGGCGCGTGACGAGGCGCTCGTGAACGTAACTTGTCACTTCTTCCTCCACGAGGAGGCCGTCCACGAGCTCGCACGTCACTTCCTCGTCGAGCGCGTACCACTCGTCGACGGTCATCTTTCGTGCGTGCGTCGTCATCGGCTGGATCATGGCCAAGAAACCTTTCTTCGGCAACGCGCCGAAGTGGTCGACCGCAGAGCACGTGGCGCGCCAACGATCGGGGCGCGAATTTCTCGATGGATCCGCGATCCGGGCCTGTCCCCCGGACAGCTTTCGACCTGTCCCGGACAGCTCGTCGCTCGCCCATCCCGGTCGGTCAGGATGGCGAGCAGCGCTCGTCTGACTCCGCGCGATGAGCGAACAAAGACTGAAGAAGGGTGATCGCGTTCGCATGACGGAGGCGCACAAGATCGCGATGTGCGCGCCGTGCGGCCTGACGGGACCGCACCTCGGGCCGTTCGACCCCGGTGGGCCGAATGATCCTGACGATGCCGGGGGCGAGTGTTGGGGATGCGGCCGAGCACACGTCGAGGAGTTCGGCGACTGCATCGGCATCGTGGACGGCCCCTTGGACTTGAACAACGCTCCGAAGGACGATGCCCCTTGCGACCCAACGTGGATTGCAGCGTTCGCAGCGACGTTTGTCGACGTCCGGTGGCAGCCGAGTGGCCTGCGCTACGCCTACGAGCTCGACCAATTGGTGAAGGTCTAGGGAGGTTCCGCTCGCGCCGACTCGCGAGCTTGGTCCCTTACTCCAGCGTGACCTCGCCCGCTTGCGACCAATTCGCGCCGGACCACACGACCACGCTCGCGTTGACGATCCATCCTTGGCGTTCGATCTCGTCGCGCGCCGCGACGTAGAAGAGCGCGTTCACCTTGCCGGTCGCGAGCGCTTTGAATGCGGAGAGATCGGCGCGCGAGATCGTGCCGCGGCGCGCGCTCGCGTCGAAGAAGCAGACGGCGAGGTGGCCGGCGTCGTCGGACAGATGAAAGACCGCGTCCCCGGTCGGCGCCGCGCCCCACGTGAGCGACAGATCGCTCGACGTCGCGATCGTCATCCGCTTCGTGAACCACGGCGGATCGAGCTCGACGAGGTTCGGCGCCGTCGCCGTGAGATTGAACGCCGGGACGCCGCCGTCGCCGCCACCGCCGGTGAAGCGAATCGTGTCGCCGGTCGTGAACACCATGGACAGGTTGAGCGCCGGGTACCACCCCGGCGTCTGGTCGCCGTACGCGAGTCTCACGATCTCTCCGCGAACGTTCACGTCGATCGACCCCGCGTTGATCGACGGCGGAGGCGCGGCGAGCTTCGGGCACGTGACGACGGCGCACGTGCCGCGATCGCCGATGTCCGCGCACGCGGGCGGGAGCGCATCGTCAAAGAAGACGGCGGTGACGTCCTCGGGTCCGGAGAGCCCGGGGCGTGTCGTCGTCGCGCTGACGATCCCCACGCGCCGCAGCGCCGTGGTCGCGTCGTGGCCCGCGTCGGTCGCGTCCCCGTCGCCGACCAGCGGTGTGCGCGCGCCGCACGCGGCGATCGCGCACGCGAGTGACAGCGTCGCCATCGAGGATGCGCGGAGCGCGCAGGGCATGGTCAGCGCATGATGCCGGAGAAGGCGCTCGCCCGAAACGGCGACCACCCTTTCGAACGCCGACGGCGTTCCGAGGCGAATCGCTCACGTTCCGCCGCGCGGAGGCGCTACGATCTCATCGATGACCCGCGACGAAGTCGTTCAGCGCGTCCGCTCGATCCTCGAGGGCGGCGGCCTCCGCCTCGCGGTGCTCTTCGGCTCGGGCGCCCGCGATGCGCTTCGGGAAGACAGCGACATCGACGTCGGCATCTTGCCGCGCGACGTCGCGATTACGCTGGACGAGGAGCTCGCGCTCCAAGCGTCGCTCGAACTCGCCACCGGGCGCACCGTCGATCTCATTCGGCTCGACCGCGCGTCGACCATTCTGAAGTGGCGGGTCGCCCGCGAAGGCATCGCGCTCCTCGCCGACCCGCCGCACGAGTGGCCGCGCTTTCGTGCGCGCGCGGGGATCGAGCACGGAGACTTCGCGCCGCTCTATGCGCGCACGGCCGAGCGTTTCCGGCGCAAGCTCGCGGCGGGCGGCGGATGACCGACGCGGAGCTCGTCATCCGAAAGCTCGCGATCTTGCGTGAGCACGTGGCGCGCGCACGCAGACGGCGTCCCGCGACGGCCGACGCGCTCAGCGCAGACGTCGACGTTCAAGACAGCCTCTCGCTCAGCATCATCGTCGCGATCCAAGAGGCGATCGATACCCCCCTCGCGAGCTTCCTTGCGAAGGCGGTGGGGTTGCGCAATCGACTCTCGCACGCCTACGCGACGCTCGACATGGATCGGCTTTGGAGCGAGCTCCCCGCCGGGCTCGACGCGCTCGACCGGTACGCCGAAGCGATCGCGCGCTTTCTTCCGCCGCTCGCGCCGAGCGTCTGAGCGAGGAACGGCTGGCGCGTGGAGCGCGCGCCGATCGATCCGTCGCTGCGGTCGTTGCGCGCGCGGCTTCGAGCCTCACTCGGTCGTCTCGCCGAGCGCGTCCACCTCGCGCCATAGCGCGTCCACGTCGATCACGAGGCCATCGCATCCGGGCGGCGACACTCGTCCTTCCGCGACGGGGGCCAGCAGAAAACGTCACCGTTGCTTCTCGGGGTGCACGCGAAATCGAGCCCGCCAACGGCGACCTCAATCGCGTCGTCTATGTTCATGACCGGACCGGCAGTGACTCCCGTATCGCCCTTGGTCCCGCGACCGAGTTGGCCGGCTTCGACGAAGTGGATCGAACGCGCTGTTCTCGCGCGCGCGCGGAACACCGTGCCGCCCGGTCCGAGCGGGCTAGAATCAACGCGCGATGACTCCGCGCCATCTTGCTGTCCGCGCCATCGCGCTGCTTGCGTCAACCGGCGGTTGCGGTGGATCCGTTGCAGCATCCGAAGCGATCGTCGCGACGAACGACGCTTCGGTCGGCGATGCCGCTGTGAGCCCGTGCCCTCCCGCGCCTCCCGCGATGCACTCGAGGTGCTCGAACGACGGCTTCTTTTGCGAGTACGGATCGACGACGACTCCGTGCTCGACGCTCGCACAATGCGGTCAAGGCGTGTGGTCAGTCCGGACCCCGTCCGCAGCGGAATGTGCTGCGTCGATCGCGCCTGGCGGCACGGCTGCATGCCCCGTCACGTTCGCCGCCGTTCCGCGCGACGCGCAGTGCTTCGCAGTTCCTGGGATCTGCGGCTACGCCGAAGGAATGTGCGCGTGTGCGACCTATGGCGTCGTGACGCCCGACGCGAACGAAGGGCGGTGGGCATGCGAGGATCCCGCGCCGGGGTGTCCGCGACCTCGCCCGCTTCTCGGCACGCTCTGTACGAATGAAGGACAGGAATGTTCGTACGCGCCGTGCTCGGGGATGGGGTCGTGGGACGCGCTGTGCGTCCACAGCGTTTGGCAGCCCGACCCCCACGGCAATACGTGTCTCTTGTAGTTCGGTCGTGGGCGGCACGGATGCCATCACGACGCACGGTCGCGCTCAGCTCCGCGATTGCGCTCGCGGGAGTGTTCGTGACGACGCCTGGGCACGGCAGCTCTCGGCTCTTTCTCCTTTGGGCGCCCGCCGTCGCCGTGTGCGCTCCAAAGGTGACGCGCTTCTTTACCTGCGTCCTCGCACGCCCCGACTTTGATGCCCTCGTCCGGGCATATCCAAAGAGCGAGTCGTTGATCGTCGAAAGCGGTGTCGTGATCGACGCGCTGTGCGCGTATGACGATTTCCAATGCCTCCTCGACAGCGCCGGCATCTCGCCGCGCGACGGCGACATGGTCGTGCACTACTACGCCGCGGCTCCCCGTGGCGGTCGCAACGACGTCGCGCAAGTCTCCGTCCGCGGAGCACTCGTCTCGATTCGCATCGCTTGGATCGCGACCGATACCGATTGCGACTACCAAACGGTGAGCGGCGGCCACGAGGTTTACGAAGGAATCACGGAGCCGAGCTCGGTCGACTGCTGCGACGGCCAGCAACCGCCCACGTGCGCGCAATGCCAACCAAGCTGCACGGACTTCCGAGCGCATTCGTCATACGCGCTCGTATGCGGCGGCGAGGCCTTTCGGATGCCGTACGTCGGAAGCGTCGCCCAGGAGTTCGACGCGGCGGGGTGCACGGCGATCGCCGGGTCGGGGCCCGGCTCGCGCAACTTGCGCGAGCGGTGCGACGCGAAGAGCGACTGCGCCGACGGCCTCGCGTGCGCGCTGTGGAGTTCAACCGGGGGACCGCCGTTTGCGAGCGCGTGCTGCCGCGACATCGGCGGAGAGTGCAACACAGACGTGGACTGCTGCGGAGCGTCGCGATGCGACGCGATGGCGCACGTCTGTCGTTGCGTTGTGGCTGGGCACTTCTGCGTCGACTCTGCGGAGTGCTGTGATGGCGCCGCGTGCGATCCGTCGACGTATCTTTGCGCGGAGCCGGCGCGCTTTGGAGCGGGCGGGGGCTGCGGGTTGGCACCGGGCGACGCGAGCGCACCGATTTGGGCGCTCGGAGTCCCGGGTGGGATCGCAGTTGTGGGACGCCGACTACGGAAACGGGATCGTGCGCGTCGTCATGGCCGCGTCGCACTGTGACGGACGGAAGTTCCATGTAGTCGTGCGCTCTCGTAGAGGCGGGCTGCGATGCGGACCTTCAGACGGATCCGATGAACTGCGGCGCGACGGCGGGCCTTTCGGCCTGTCGGCCCACTCGGCGATGATGGCGTCGCGCTCCTCGGGTGCCGCGACTCCGGACGCGCCGAGCCACACGACTCGCGTCGTGGCCCGCGTCGGTCGCGTCCCGATGCCGGAGAAGGCGCTCGCCCGAAACGGCGGCCACCCTCGCGTCGCTGACCCCGCGAAAGAATGGGCGCCGCGCGGCGAGGGCGAAGAATAGGATGCCGCCAGTCTCGTCCAACGCCGGAGGGCATCCATGTCTCTCAACCTTTTGTTGCCGTTGCCGCTGATCCTCGCCGCGGCTGTCGGCTCTTCGCTGCCCGGCCATTTGGAGAAGAAGCCGAACCTGACCCAGCTGCACCTCAAGCCGGTCGTGCCCCCGCGATCGGGAAAGATCAGAGAGACGCCCGCCCGCGTCGTGCTTCCGGCGACGCATCGGCCGGCGGCGTTCGCGGCGCAGACGAAGCCCGGTCTTTGGAACGCGGCCGCCGGCCGCACCGCAGCGAGCAGCCACCTGCATCTCGGGCAGCTCGACGGAGCGCTTGCGAGCTCGGTGGCTCGCGTGACGAAGCAGGGCCCCGGCGCCGGCGCCTGCGAGGCGGTGAAGATCACCGAGAACCCCGACTGCGGTTGCGCGAGCTACCCGATGCCCGACGGGCCGCTCAACAAGACCGTTTGGTACTACCAGCCGCTGCACGCCTTCGGCGACGAACAATCGGCGCGAAACTTCGCGATCACCGTCACGCCGAAAGTGCCCCTCCTCTATCCGTTCCATGATTCCACCGTGCACCCGGTGCAGGGATGGTTCTACGACAACGGGACCTTTCACGGCGCCGTCGATTACGTGAAATCGAGCGACCAATATGGCCCGGGAAAAGATCCGTCGTTCCCCGTTCACGCCTCGGGCGACGGCGTGGTCATCGCCGTGTTCTGGGATTCATGGAGCGGCAACATCGTCATCCTCGAGCACACTGCGCCCGACGGCTCCAAGGTGCGGACTTCGTACTTCCACCTCCGCAATGGCTTCGATCACGATCTCGCCCACGCGAAGACGACAGTCGCCGGCACCGATCCGACCGCCAACACGGCGAAGTATTTGAAGTACGCCAATCGCCCCAATCCGAGCACGCTCCTCTGGGGAACGAACGCGCAGAAGATCCTGGTGAAGCAAGGCGACAAAGTGCTTCGTGGCCAGCAGATCGCGTGGAGCGGTGACACGGGGCCCGGCGGCGCCGGCAATGGATTGAACGTCGACGGGACGCCGGGCGATCCGAACACGGCGAACAATCACCTTCACGCGATGGTGGCGGTCCCGGATCCGAAGTCACCGGGCGACTGGGTGCAGGTCGACGCGTTCGGTGTCTACAACACGCTCGACAACACGAGCGGCACCAATTGCTATGACCTCGACGAGAAGCCGGCGTACGCGCGGCTGATCGCGCCGTTCCCGCCTTCGTTTCACAACCTGCCGGCAGACGCCCTGATCAAGTACTGGGGTTACTACACCGGGATGGGGATGGCTCCGCAGACGTTCTCGTTCTATCGCGCGGGCGCGCAGCTCCTCGCAGCGGGCGCGTTTCAGTGGGGGATCTCCACCGATTGGTACGCGTACGCCTATATGACGATGGCCGACGCCCAAACGAAGTTCGACGCCTTCTTCAAGCAAGGATACCGGCCGCGCGAAGTCAGCATCGTGATGGACGATTCCAACCAGCCGCGCGTAAACCAGATCTGGAAGAAGATGGCGGGCGAGTCGTTCTACGAATGGCTCGACATGAGTGATGACGTCTGGCTCGCGAAGTGGAACGACCTCGTGAAGCAGAAGGGCTTCCGCGTCGAGGACCACTTCGAATGGTCCAACGATGGCAAGCGCCACCACGCCGGGATCTTCGTCAAAGACGGTGTCACCGACTTCTACGAGTGGCACGACCTCTCGCTCGCCGGCTTCCAGTCGAAGTTCGATCAGTACTTCCGACAGGGCTACCAGCTCGTCGAAACGAACACGGCAGAGATCGGCGGCCAACGGAGCTACGGCGGAATCTGGAGGAAGCGCCCCGGCGCCTTCATGGCGTACGTGGACATGAGCGCGGATGACTACCAATCCATCTTCTTTACGCTTCATCAGCAGGGGTATCAGCTGTCGAAGATTCAGGGGTACGGAGGGGGGAACCTCTTCGGCGCGATCTGGACGAAGTAGGCGGCGCGGACGTCGGGGTTTCGGCGTAGGAAGTGTCGAAGCCCCCTTACCTCCCGCGCCCCACCCACTCCTTCGCAATCTTCCTCACCAGCTCGTTCGAATGCTCCGCGAGCACCTCCCACTCCACCCGCTCCACCACGACGCCCGGATTCAACCGAAACGATCGCCGCCGGTCGCCCTCGATCAACTTGAACCCCTCGGGCACGAGGTCCTTGAACGTGCTGCGGACGCGCGAGACCGAGTCGCGATCGCGCGGGATCCCGAGCGCCTCCCGCGTCGACCACGATCCCGCCTTCCGCATGTGCGCGGAGACGCAGCGCAGCAGCACGACGAACTTCGAGTCCGGCATCTCGCGCAGCTCGCCGTTCATCGCGACCATGGTCCCGCTGCTCCCCTTGCTGCCGTCGATGACGAGCGACGGACCCGCGGACGCCGCGCGCGCGCTCACGGCCACCGCGGCTGCCTGCGGCGGCGCTTGCGACGGCGCGACCGATGCGGTTCGCGCGCTCGCTCCGTCGACGCACGCCGCGTGATCCTCGCGCCCCGCCTTCCGAAAGCACTGCCGAATCGCGTCCTCGAGCGAGACTTCGTTGTCCGAAAACGGCTTGTGCAGAAAATCATTCGCGTCGAGCTGAAACGCTTTCCGCACGTACTCCTTCGTCTTCGCGTGCCCCGTCATCACGATGATCTGCACTACGAACTTCAGGTCCGCAGTCCGCTCCGGAAACCGCTCGCGGAGCTGCCGCAGGATCGCGAAGCCGATCTCGGTGTCCGCGACCATCGATCGCGCGTGCGGCTTCAGGTGCAAATCCAAGAGCACGAGGCAAAACCCGCCGCGCTCGATCTCGACGCGCGCCTCTTCTTGCGTCGTCGCGAGCCGATGATCAAAGCCGAGCACCGTAAGGCGATCGACGATCTCCTCGGCCATCTCCGGGTTGTCCTCGACGACGAAGATGACGTGCCGCTTCTCGGCGCTCATCGCTCCTTCTCCTGCCTGGCCGCGATTGTAACGAGGTCTCGACGAGTACGCGATGCTCCGCGCGGCCCGTCAACTGTGCGGCGCATTCCGATCGACCGCGATGCTCTGCGCGAGCCGCGCACGCACGTCCTCGCCGACCGGAGTGGTCGCGAGGCGCTCGAGCAACGTCTCCGCCGAGACGATCCCGTGCGCGAGCGCGGCGCGCGTGAACGCCCGATCCTTCTCGCGCCCTGCCACGCACTTCGAGATCACCAGATCGTGCGGCTCCAAGCACCAGCCCTTCGCGTTCCGCGTGTTCGCGTTGCAGACGAGCACGAGGCGGTCTTTCCAACCGTCGGGGAGCGTCGCCGTTCCTTCCTCGACGCCCTGCGCGTAGTAGCCATACGTGTCGTGAAACGTCGAGCCCTCGCCGATCGATCCGTCGATGACGTTCCAACGCTCCGGACGATTCTTCGGATAGACGTCGGCCTCCGCCGACACGAGGAGCTCGGCAGGCGCGTCCGGGAAACGGCCCAGGATCGCCTGGCTACCGATGACGATGATCTCGTCGTCGTCGGCGATGTCCGCGGCCGCGCGGATGATGTGCTCGAGGTCCGAGCGCTTCACGGCCGGTGCGCCTCGAAGACCTCGCGCCAAATTCGCCAACGCTCCGTCGGCGGGAGCGCGCCCGCGAACGGCGTCGACGAACGCATCGCGCACGCGCGTTCGCTCGTCGACGTCATCGCGTGCACGAGAGCGTCGAGCGGACCGACGAGGAGCGCGCGCCACGCCTCGGCGTACTCGGGATGGACGCTGCGGTCGCCAAGCCAGCGCGCGACCTTCGCGCGCGCGCGAGACAGCGTCGCGGGCTCGGACGCGAGACGCTCGGCGACCGCGCGGTGGTACGCGAGGCTTCGCTCTTCGCCGATGCGGTGGGCGTCCATGTCGGCATTGTAGCTCGACACGCGCTCGGCGGGCGCCTTCGGCTCCGCTTCTCGGCGCTCATCGCTCCTTCTCCTGCTTCTGCTTCACCGGCAGCTCGATGGTGATCGTGGTCCCCTCCCCCTCGCGGCTCACGAGCCGAATCGCGCCGCGGTGCTCCACCTCGACGATCTGCCGCACGAGCGTGAGCCCGAAGCCGCGGCCGCGCGCCTTCGTGCTGGAGAAGAGCTGGAACGCGTCGCGCTGCTGCTCGTCGCTCATGCCGCATCCATCGTCCGCGAAGTCGATCGTGACGCGCGCGTCGTCGGCGCGCGCGGTCACGCGGACGGGTCCGCGCTTCCCCTCGTACGCTTCGAGCGCGTTCTTGATCAGGTTCATCGACGCCTGCACGAGCCGATGCCGATGCGCGTCGATCGCGATCGCGCCGTCGATCGCGATGACGATGTCGCCGGCCACGTCGCCGTCGCGCGCGCCGCGCAGCACTTGATCCTTCGCGAGCTCGACGATGTCGACGAGCCGCTCCTCATGGAACTTCGACGTGTTCTCCAGCGTGACGTCGGCGAGCGATCGGATCATCTCGGTGAGCAGCGTCGTCTGCCGCCTCGCGCGCGTGACGCGCTTCTGCGCCGCCGCGGCGTCGATCGGCTCCTGCTTCAAGCCGTGCTCCAGGTTCTCGAGTGTCGCGTCGAGCGTGCCGAGGACGTTGCGCATCTCGTGATCGATCTCGAACAAGAGGACATGCGCATACCGCCGCGCGATCCGCACCGCGTCGTCGCGCGCCTTCGCGCCGTGATCGCCGGCGAAGCGCGCGACCCACTGCTCCATCAGCTTGCCGTGCTGCTTGTTGAGGAGGCCGGCGTGGACCTTGTCGTGGCGCCGCGCGATCGTCTCGGCGGCCGCGCGGCTGACGTACTTGTGCTTGTCGTGCTCGAGCTTCGCGATGATCGACTCGAACGCTTCGTGCTCCAGATGCACGAGCGCGAGCGCCACCGCGCGCCGCACCTCCCAATCGGCGTGCGCCGCGCACGCGCCGAGCCGCTTCGCCGCGCGATCGAGATCCGCGCCGCGCAGCGCGCGATCGCGCAGCGCGCCGCCGACCGCTTCGACGGCACGCACGATGGCGTCCGGATCGCTCGCCTCCAGCGCGCTCGCGAGCGCGTCGCTCGGATCGGCGCTCATGCTCAATGCCCGTAGAGCGTCTTGCGCGTGAGGAACGCCGACGAGCCGCCGTCGAGCCACTCTTCGATCCACGCCTTCGTCTCTTCGAGCGTGCCGCTCAAGAGGAGGAAGCCTTTGCGGTTCTTCGCGCCGAGGACGACGACGCGCCGCGGGAGCGGGAGGACGACGAGGTTCGCGTCGTGCGTCGCGAGGATCACTTGGCGCACGGCCTTCACTTCGAGAAGCGCTTGGATGACGGTGCTCGACCGGAACTTGCCGTGCACGTTGTCCTCGGGCTGGTCGATGAGGATCGGGTGCGTGCCTTGAAGGAGCACGAGCGGGAGGATCGCGCACGTCTGCTGTCCGTCCGAGAGCTCGCTCGTCGGAATCGGCTCGTCGTCGTCGCCGCGCAGCTCCATCTTCACGGCGTCGCCGATCTCCACCATCTCGATCGCGAAGATGGAGCCGTCGGCCATGAGCCACCGCATGTACTCGGCGGCGCGCTTCGGCTCGAAGCCAGTGACGCGCGCGAACGCCTCGACGTCGTCGTGGAGGACGAGGCGCGCGAGCTCGCGCGGCGTGAGCTTGTCGACGAGCTTCGCGACCACCGGCGCCACTTGCACGCGCCGCTTCTCGTCTTTGTCGGCGCGCGCGCCGCGCTCGTTCGCGATCGCCTCGCGGAACGCTTCGTCGACGAGCGCACTGTACGCGCCGTTGTCCGCGCCTTGATCGATCGACACGGTGAGGCGGCGCTTCAGCTTCGCGCTGATCTCTTCGTCGGTGACCCGATTGCGCACGGCGGTCCGCTGCTTGCGGAGGCCCTCGAGCTTGCGAAGCAGCTCGCCGCGTCGCTCGTCGTGCTGCGCGCGCTCGGCCGCGCGAAGCTCGCGCGATTTCTTCGCGGCGAGCGCGTGGGCGAGCTGCTGCTGGAGCGTCGCGCGGTGGTTCGCGCGCGAGTCGTGCTCTTGGCTCTGCGCCAGGAGCTGCCGATACGTCGCGTCCTGCGCCTCGTGCGCCTGGAGGAGCGCGGTCGTCTCGGCGCCGATTCGCGCTCCGCGGTCGCGCACGCCGCGCCGAGATCGGCGGACGCGCGCTCGAACGCGGAGACCACCTGCCCTAGCGCGTCGCCGACGGCGCGCATGCGGTCGCGGTTTTTGCCCGCGAGCAGCGGCTCGTCGATCACCGCGGCGAGCTGCCGGTGCACCATCGCCGCCTGACGCGCGGCGGTCGTGCGCGCGAGATCCAGCGCCGTCTTCGCCGCGTCGACCGCGTGCACCTCGCGCTCGCGAAGCGCGCTGTCGGCGTGCGCGGCATGGACGAACGCCGCGTTGGGCCCCCCTTCCGCGAGCAGCGGACGCAGCTGATCCTCGATGCCCGCGACTTGCTCCGCCTCGCGTTCGAGCTGCGCCATGTCGGCGGAGGCCGCGTGAAACTCGGCGTTCACCTTGCGAAGCTCGGTGATCGCGTCGCCCATCGCGCGTTCGAGCGCGCGCACTTCGTCCGCGGCGAGCCCGTCGACCAGCGCGAGCTGACGCGCCCCGTCGTCCGCGATGGCCTTGAGCGCGTTGTGGCCGAGGACCTCGACGCGAATCAGTTGGTCGATCGGGACGGCGACCGCCTTGCCGTCGTTGTCCTTCACGACGGTCGGCTTGTTCCAGCAACGCTCCGCGGTCATCTCGACGCCGAACTGCGTGACGAAGCGCGCGCGGACATAGCCTTTTCGCAGATTCGCTTGCAGGCGCGTCTCGCTCTTTGCCGTCAGCGGCCCCGCGTCGAACAAGTATTTCACGGCGTCGACGAAGGTGGACTTGCCGGTGCCGTGATCGCCGCAGAGCGGCGTGTACTCGGGATCGGTCGCGATCTCGGTCTTCTCGTGGAAGCCGTCGACGAAGCCAATCGAGAGGATGTGGGCGCGGCCGGGCGCCGAAGACGAGGGACTCATGGCGCGGACCGTTTTGCCCGGAAGTGGGGAGCGGGACAAGTGGGCCGGCGGTGTGACGAATGACGCCGGTCTCGAAGAGACCTTCCGCATGTGCGCGCAGCGCTCCTTCGAGTATGGAGGAGCCTGGAACGCGATGGCTCGACGACGCTCTCTCGCATCTGTCACGTGTGCGCTAGCGATCGCGGCCTTCGGTTGCGGTCCCGACGGCGCGGCTCGGCAGTCGCAGGAGTCGGTGTCGCCCGTTCCGCGCAGCGACGCGCCGCGAGCGCCCGCGCATCCGCGCACGGATCCCGCCGCGCCAACTCCGGCGCTCGGCGCGCCCGACGTGTGGACGTGGATCGATTTCCCGACGTCGCGTTGCGCCAACGGCACGTCGACGGGCATCGCCGTCAACGTGCATCCCGATGCGAAGCACCTCCTCGTCTTCCTCGAAGGCGGCGGGGCGTGTGTCGACGGCGACACGTGTTGGACGTCGCCCGCGGCGATCAACATCGCGCACGGCTACGGCATCGAGCAGCTCGCCCAAGAAGAGCTCCTCGCGACCTCGTTCTTTCGGCGTGACGACGCGGCGAACGTGTTCGCCGACGCGAGCTACGTCTTCGTCCCGTATTGCACCGGCGATCTCCACGCTGGGAACAACGTCGCTGTCTACGACGTGAAGGGCACGCCGACGCCGACGCATCATTACGGCGCGCGAAACCTCGACGCGTTCCTCGCGAAGCTCGGCCCCGCGTTCCCGTCGGTCGATCACGCGTGGCTCGCGGGGCAAAGCGCCGGCGGCTTCGGCGCGCTCCTCAATCACGACTTCGTCGCGCGCGCGTTCGGCGTCCCCACCGACGTGATCGACGACTCCGGTCCCGGCGTCGGCAGCAAAGGGTATCCCGCGTCGTGGAACGTTCGCCTGCCGCCCGATTGCCCGTACTGCGGCGCGGGGCTCGAGACGCTGTTCGTCTACGATCGCGCGAAGTACGCGGCGACGCGGTTCGCGTTCCTCTCGTACGAAGTCGACGGCGTGCTGCCCGGTTTCTATGGCGCGACGGAACAGGACGTCGTCGCGTGGCTGAGCGGCTTCGAGTCGAGCTTCGCGCGGCTGCTGAACACGGCGTCGTTCGTCGTTCCGGGAAAAGGGCACGTCGTGACGAGCGCGTCGACGAACGACGCGGTGAAAGCCGAGCTCGCGGTGTGGCTGCGGCACATGGTGTCGGATGCGTCGTGGAGCTCGGTGCGCGCGACGGGGCCGTGAGCTATGCGTGCGCCGCGTAGTCGCGGCGGATCGCGTCCGCGAGCGCCGTCATCGGCACGCGCGTCGGCGTCGCGATGTCGAACGTCAGGTCCTCCGTATCCATGACGACGCCGGCGCGAATCTGTCGACCGAGCGACGGCTTCAGGCCACGCATGATCCACGACATCACGCGCATCATCGGTAGCGGGACGTGCCGGTGCTTGCCCGACGTCCCCGTGACCTTCTCGAACGTCGCGACGAAATCGCAGAACGAGATGTTCTCCGGCCCACCGGCCTCGATGATGCGTCCGCGCAACGTCGGATCGGTGACGGCGAGCTCGACGTGACGTGCGACGTCGTGGACCGACACGAAGTTGATCGGGTTCTTCCCGCGACCGAAAATGGTCGTCGACCCGTTCTTCAGGAGCGGCGCCCCGACCATCGTGAGCCACATCTCCATGAACGCGGTCGGTCGGATGATCGTCCACGCGAGCGAGCTCGCGACGAGGTTCTGCTCGGCGAGGTGCTTCATGCGAAACATCTCGATCGGGTGATCCGCCGAAGCGCCGTGGACAGAGAGGAGGACGAAGTGCTCGACGCCCGCGGCGCGCGCGGCGGCGACGAGGTTCGCGTTGCCG
Source organism: Polyangiales bacterium (assembly GCA_038209335.1). Taxonomy (GTDB): domain Bacteria; phylum Myxococcota_A; class Polyangia; order Polyangiales; family Polyangiaceae; genus JBBQXV01. The sequence goes on from JBBQXV010000001.1 coordinate 76,936, forward strand.
TCGTGATCGATCCCGCGCGGATCCTCCACGAACCCGTGCACCGCCGAGACGACAACGCGGACGCCGACCATCGCACGCGCGACGGCGTCGGGATCGCGCACGTCGCCCGTCGCTATCTCCACGCCGTCTCGTGACGCGGCCTCGCGACGCGAGAGCACGCGCACGCGCTCGCCTACGCCGACGAGCCGCTCGACCACGACCTTGCCGAGATACCCCGTTCCCCCCGCGACGAGGATCATCGCCCCACCGCTTCGCGCACCGCACCGCCGATGTCTTCGCCGCCGACCTCGAGCGGCTCCATGTAGAAGCGCAGCGACGTGATCGCGTCGTCTCGCAGCCGCTGGATGGTCACGCCGCGCATTTCGAACGCCTCCCCGTCGACGCGCGTGCCGCTCCACTGCCACTCCGACCACGCGCCCTCGTCGTTGACGATCGACTGGACGAGCTGCGCGCGGAGCCCTTTCACGCTCGCGAAGATCTTCGTCCAGTTCTCGCGAATCCGATCGCGTCCGCGAAAGTTGCGCGCGGGGTGCGCGGGCTGGACGCTCTCGACGTCGGGAGCGAAGCATGCGACGAGCGCGTCGAGATCGTGCGCGTTGATGGCGTCGCCGAGCCGTTCGAGGATGTTCTTCGATGTTTCCATGGCCACCTCCGACTGATATACTGGGTGTCTATTGATTAGACGACGAGTATGACTAAATCGAGACGACCGGTCAAGCGGCAGTACAGCTCGCCTTTGCGCGAGGATCAGGCCCGCGTTACTCGGAAGGCGATCGTCGACGCCGCAGCTCGTTTGTTCGGCGACGAGGGGTACGCCGCCGTCTCGGTCGACGCGATCGCCGAGGCCGCGGGCGTCGGGCGCGCGACGGTGTTCACGTCGGTCGGCGGGAAACCTGCGCTGCTCGGCGCCGCCTACGCAGCGGCGTTCGGGCGCGCGGCAGGGGCCGAGGATCAGGAGATGCCGCTCGTCGAGCGTCCACGCAGTCGCAAGGTGCGTGCAGAGCCGACGATCCGCGGCTACATCGCAGGCTACGCAGCGATCGCAACGGAGATCGGCCGGCACCTCGCGCGCATCCACGTCGCGCTCGGCGAAGCCGCTCGTGTCGACGACGAGGCGCGCGCTCTGCTCGACGGCGCGCTCGCGACGCGGCGCCGCGGAGCTTCCACGATCGTCGGCGACGTGAAGGCGCGCGCGAAGCTCCGCGCGGGCGTCGACGAGGAGGTCATGGCGGACGCGGTCTGGGCGCTCATGGATCCGTCGTGGTTCCACTTGCTCGTCCACGTGCGCGGCTGGCCGGAGGAGCGCTTTCGCGAGTGGCTCGTGCGGATGCTCGAAGCGGAGATGCTCCCGTAGTCGCGCTCAGCCGTCCGCCGCGGCGACGAACGCTTCACGCGTCATCGCGTCGATGTCCTTGGGGAGCTTCGCCGCCGGCACGAGCCGACCGTCCACGTACCGCCACGCGTCACCCTCTCGCACGAACGTCGACAGCTCCGCGAACGAGCGATCCGCGCCGCGTTCGAAGACGCGCGCGTAGAAGAGCACTTCGCCTTCGTCGCCGTTCGTCGCCGCGTGGAGAATCCGGAGCCCGAGGAAGCGCTGCGTCTCCTTCGCGCGAGACAACGCGCGGATCAAATCGGCGTGCGGCCTCGCGCGGTCCGGATGCGTCGCCGCGAGCGTGCGCACCAAGTACTCGCCGAGCCCGAGCACGAACGCGACGTAGCGCGATCGCATCAGCGCTTCCGGCGTCGCTGCCTCACGTTCGCCCGTATGCGCGGGACCGCAACACGCGGCGTAACGCAGACCCGAAGCGCAGGGGCAATCGCGCGGCGGCTTCACCGCGTCGAACGTAGCTCACTCTGCTAGACAGAGAGGACCCGCCCGCATGCCCGCACCGAAAAGCGCCAGCGTCGCCTTCATCTTCGTGGTGCTGCTGCTCGACACGCTCGGCATCGGTCTCATCATCCCGGTGCTCCCACGCCTCATCGACGAGATCGTCGAAGGCGATCTCGCGAACGCATCGCGGTACTACGGCGCGCTCGTCGCGCTCTATTCGATGATGCAGTTCCTCTTCGCGCCGATCCTCGGCGCGCTCAGCGATCGCTTCGGGCGGCGCGCGGTCATCCTCTCGTCGCTGCTCGGCGCCGCGCTCAACTACCTGCTCCTCGCGTTCGCGCCCAACCTCGCGTGGCTCGTCGTCGGGCGCATCATCGCCGGGCTCACCGGCGCGAGCTTCTCCGCCGCCACCGCGTACATCGCCGACGTCACACCCGCCGAGAAGCGCGCGGCGGCGTTCGGTCTCGTCGGCGCGGCGTTCGGGCTCGGGTTCATCATCGGTCCCGCGCTCGGCGGTCTCCTCGGCGGCGTCAGCTTGCGCGCGCCGTTCCTCGTCGCGGCGGGGCTCAACGGTCTCAACGTCGTCTACGGGCTCTTCGTTCTCCCCGAGTCGCTCGCGCCCGAGAACCGACGCGCGTTCTCACTTCGTCGCGCGAACCCGCTCGCCTCACTGAAGAACCTCACGCGCAGCCCGGTGATGATCGGACTGACCGGCACCATCCTCTGCGCATACACCGCGCAGATGATCCTCCAATCGATCTGGGCGCTGCACACGCAAGCCCGCTTCGACTGGCAGCCGGTCGACATCGGGATCTCGCTCGCGGCCGTCGGTCTCGCGAGCGCGATCGTCCAAGCGGGGCTCGTGCGCGTCCCGATCCCGAAGCTCGGCGAGCAGCGCGCGGTGCTCGTCGGGCTCTTCTTCAGCGTCACCGGCTACATCGCGATGGGGACGGCGACGCAAGGCTGGATGATGTACGTGCTCATCTTTCCGTTCGCGCTCGGCGGGATCGCGGGGCCGGCGGTGCAAGCGATCCTTACACGCGAGGTCGGGCCGTCGGAGCAGGGCGAGCTCCAAGGGACGCTCGTGAGCTTGCAGAGCCTCACCGCGATCTTCGCGCCGATCCTCGCGACGTCGCTCTTCGCGCGCTTCGCACCCGAGACCGCGGTGCCGCGCATTCCCGGCGCGGCGTTCTATGCGGCAGCGCTACTGAACGCGATCGGTTTCGCGCTCGCGTGGCGCCTCTTCGCGAAGCTGAAAATCCGGTCGACCTCGACCTGATTCCGTTACGATCGAGCATGAGGCCGTGCGCTCATGTTCCGACTGAAGACCGTTCGCTCGAAGCTCGCAGCGCTCGTCTGCTTGCCGATCGTCGTCACGCTGGCGTCGCTGCCGATCCTCTCGTGGCTGTTGCAGCGCCAGCTCATCGACCAAGCCGACGATCGCGTCGTCGAAGCCGAGAAGGCGTTCCGCACCGAGTTCCGCGACAGCATCCTCGATCTCCGCCTCGCCGCATCGGTCATCGCGACCGATTCGGACACTCACCGCGCGCTGGTGTCCAAAGACGTCGCGATCCTGCAAGACCTCGGCGACGACTTCGCCAAGGTCTATCCGGAGATCGACATCCTCTTCGTCGACGCGCAGGGGAGCATCGTGTCGCAGCTCGGGTGCATGCATCCGCCGTCGACATTGAGCGCCATCCCTGAGATCACCGCGGTGCTCACCGGACAAGAGGTCCGCACGGTGACTCGCCACGGTTGCGAGGTGAGCCCCGACTCGGCCCCCGCGTACATGATCGCCGCGCCGGTGAAGGGCGGTGGCGCGGTCGTCGTCTGCCTCCCGATCAATCGCCTGTTCCTCGACAACGCCGGACAGAAGTTCGGACTCCAGCTCGCGACGTTCTCGCCGGGACAGAGCGAGACGATCGTGACGACGTCGAAGTTCCTCAAGGAGGCGACGTTCACGACGCTCGACACGCCCATCGTCCTCGAGGTCGGCGATCGCGTTCACGTCGCGATCCGCTGGGAGCCCGAGTCGATGAAGGGGATGAAGGACAGCTTCGCGATGGCGGCGGTCCTCGACGTCACCGACATCCGCACGATCGTCCGCTGGAACCTCCTCAAGGTGATGCTCATCTTGTTCGTCGCGGCGAGCGTGTCGGTGTTCATGGGGTGGCGCGTCGCGTCCGTCATGTCCTCCGCGATCAAGCGCGTGAACACGGCGCTGAAGAAGCTCGAACAGCAGGAGTACGCGCACGTCATAGGCGTGAAGACGGGCGACGAGCTCGAGGATCTCGCGGACGGATTCAACTCGATGGTCGATGGCTTGAAGGAGCGCGACAAGCTCCGCACGACGTTCGGCAAGTACGTCACGTCGGCGGTCGTCGATCACTTGATGAGCGGCAAAGTCGAGCTCGGCGGCGCGTCGATCCCCGTGACGATCCTCTTCACCGACATCCGCAGCTTCACCACCATCAGCGAGAAGATGGACGCGCAGGCGCTCGTCGGGCTCCTCAACGAGTACTTCACCGAAATGGTCGGGATCGTGATGGAGGAGGACGGCGTCGTCGACAAGTACATCGGCGACGCGATCATGGCGGTGTTCGGCGCGCCGGTCCCGAAAAAGGACGATCCGATCCGCGCCGTGCGCGCAGCCGTCCGCATGCGCCAGGCGCTCGTGCATTTGAACGCACGCCTCAAGGAGCGCGGAATCGCGCCGCTCCGCACTGGCATCGGCCTTCACACCGGCGTCGTCGTCGCGGGGAACATCGGGAGCGAGAAGCGGATGGAGTACACCGTCATCGGCGATCCGGTGAACCTCGCGTCGCGCCTCGAGAGCAGCACCAAGGATCTCGGCGTCGCGATCCTCATCAGCGACGACACGTACGAGCTCGTGAAAGAGAAAATCGACGCGCGCGCGGTGAAGGAGATCACCGTGAAGGGGCGCCTCAAGCCGGTCATGACCTACGAGGTGCTCGGCATCAAAGGCGAGGCGCCGCTCCAGGCGAGCGACCTTCCGTCGGGGAGGCTGTCGGAGCCCGTGTTGTCATCCTGAGGAGCGAAGCGACGAAGGATCCTTCGCGGCTTCACCGCTCAGGATGACGAAGGGGGCTTCTTCCGCGTCGCCATGTGCTCTTCCATTTCGTCGATGCTCTTGGGCCAGTCGCCGCGGAGCAGACGAGAGAGAGCGCGATCCGCGAGGAGCTTTCCGCCGGTCTGGCACGTCGCGCAGTAGTTCACTTCGTTCGTCGCGTGGCGGATGCGCTGCACGGGCGAGCCGCAGACGGGGCACGGCTTTCCGAATTTTCCGTGGACGGCCATCTCTTCGCGGAACGCGGTGACCTTCTCCGGGAAGTCGCCCTTCGCCTCTTTTCGAAGGCGATCGGTCCATTCCTTCAGCACCTTCTTCGTCTCCGCGAAGAGGCGCGCGATCTCGTCGTCGTCGAGCGCGGTCGACATCTTCACCGGCGACAGCTTCGCGCGATGGAAGATCTCGTCGGAGTACGCGTTGCCGATCCCGCTGAAGAGGTGCGGATCGGTGAGCGTGCGCTTCAAGGTGTGACGCTCCTTCATCAGCGCGTCTTTGAACTCCGACTTCTTGCACGCGAAGACGTCGATGCCGCCGGGATCGAGCGCGCCGAGCGCCACGTCGCCGCGCACGACGTGAAGCGACGCGCGCCGCTTCGTCCCCGCTTCGGTCAGGAGGAGCGTTCCCTTCGCGAAGTCGAACGCCGCGAGTCCGAGCTTGCCCGGGATCTTCTCGTTCGGCTCGCGCCATCGGAACCGACCGGCGATCATCAAGTGGATGACGATGAAGAGATCGTCCTCGAACGCGAAGACGATCCGCTTCGCCATCCGTCGCACGTCGACGATGCGTTTGCCGTGCGTCGCGCGGAGCGGTGGATCGAACGACCGTACGAGAAAAGGATTGGCGACGCGCACGCCGAGGAGCGTCTCGCCGACGACGCGCGACGCGAGCTGCTCCTTATACACCTCGAGATCCGGCAGCTCGGGCATAGGGCAATCCTACCCGGAGTCCTGGCAGTTCCATCCCTCTCGCGGTAGGTAGGCGCGGTCAGATGAACTCGGTCGTCGCCATCGCTGTGCTCGTCGCAGGTGCGCTCGCGCTCGTCGGATGCGGCGACAAGCAGGCGAACGCCACGGCGACGTCGCCGTCCGCGTCCGCGTCGGGATCGGCGGCGACATCGGTCACGCCCAGTCCGACGACGTCCGCGCCGCCGAAACCTGCCGTTGCGCTCACGCAAGACTCGGTGACGTTCATGCCGGTCGGCAAATGGGATCGCAAAGAGGGCGACAAGAAGGACTGGCTCTGGTGGAGCATCCGCAACACGACGACGAAGAAGGTCACCGGCGCGTCGGTCGTCATCTACTACTACGATCTCAAGCAGCGGCAGATCGGGCGCAAGACGCTCGAGCAAAAGCTCGAGGTGCCGACGCGCGCGACCCGCGAGCTGCAGATCGGCGTCGCGAAGCAGAACGAGCCGCGCGGGACGCAGTACCGCGACGCGGTGTTCACCAAGGTGACGTTCGACGACGGCACCGTGTTCGAAGACGCGGCGGCGGCGCCGGAGCAGAAGCCGTACCGCGGCGCGATGCCGGTGCCGACGCCGGATTAGGCGCGTGCGTTCGTTCAGCCCGCGACGCGCTTCATCATCACGTAGTGCGGACCGATCCCCGGGAGCTCGAACTCGTCGCCTTGCGTGACGAAGCCGAGCGACGCGTAGAACGCCGACGCGCTCGTTCGCGCGTTGCACCAGACGACCCGCCCGCCGCGCGTCGACGCGTGATCGAGGCACGCCTTCACGAGCGCGACGCCGCATCCCTTGCGCCTCATCTCGGGTGTCGTGGCCATTCCGCGGATCCGCCACGCGTCGGGCGCGCGGCCGTCGGGCATCGGATCGGGATGAATCGTCGCGGTGCCGACGAGCGCTCCGTCGACGAACGCGGCGACGTGCAACGTGTCGACGTCGTCGTCGTGGGGATAAACGAGCTCCTCGACGCGCTGCTGCGGTCGGAGGATCCGTTGGCGGAGCGGGCGTGTCTCTGCAGCCGTCACAGGACGAACGACGAACGCGCTCACGGCGACCGAGCGTACTACGCGCCGATGCGGAAGTGCTGGCTCACCGGGCCGCTCGTCCACCAGCGGCGCGCCATGTCGTTCGACCATCCGTCGGCGTCGGCGCACGCTTCGAGATCGCGCGCGAGATCGTCGACCTTGGCGTACCGGTCGGCGGGCGACTTCGCGAGGCACTTCATCACGACGCGCTCGAGATCCGCCGGAACCGCGGCGCCGAGGCGCGACGAGGGGAGATCAGGCATCGTCGAGATGTGCATCATCACGACCTCGGCGAACGGTCGATCGGGAAAGAGCATCGAGCCCGTCACCATGAAGTAGAGCACCGCGCCGAACGAGTAGATGTCGGCGCGCGCGTCGACGTCGCCCGCGCCGCCGCAAATCTCGGGCGACATGTACGCGGGCGTTCCCGTCAGCACTCCCGTCTTCGTGATGTCCGTCATGTCGTCCGCTTCGGCCACGCGCGCCATTCCGAAGTCGAGCAGCTTGATCACGTCGTAGTCGTCGCCCGCCTTCGAGACGAAGATGTTCGCGGGCTTGATGTCGCGATGGATGATGCCGTGCGCGTGCGCCTCCGCGAGCGATCCGCACGCTTGCCGCGCCAGATGAATCACGCGCGCGGGGCGGAGCGGACCGGCGCTGGTGACGAGGGCGTCGAGATCCATTCCGTCGAGGAGCTCCATCGCGATGAAGAGGAGGCCGTCGTCGCTCGCGCCGAAATCGTGGATGCGGATCGTATTCGGGTGTTTGAGCTGACTGGCGGAGCGCGCCTCACGTTGAAAGCGCTGGATGGTCTCGTGGCTGCGCGTCGACTGCTCCCGCAGGACCTTGAGCGCGACGTCGCGTCCGAGCGTGAGCTGCCGCGCGAGCCACACCTCGCCGACGCCGCCGGATCCGATGCGCGCCTTCAAGCGGTAGTTGCCGAGCTTCTGCGCTTGCGAGACTTGGCGCTTGGCCGTCCAGATGATGTGGCTCGCGAAGACGCCGACCGCCGCGCCCGACGCGCAGAAGAGCTCGTTGTGGAGGAAGAGCCCGAAGTCGCCGCGGTTCGACCACTGCAAACGCAGCGCGGGGACGAAGAAGCCAGCGATGACGAGCGTCGCCGGATACACGAGCACGACCGCCGTCGGCAACCGGAACCCACGCCACCACGGCAACGGCAAGAGCATGCACCGCGCGATGATGAAGATCGCGACGCCTTGGTGAAAGCGGCTCGCGATCCCGCCGAACGGGATCGCCATCAACGCGAGGAGCGCCGAGCCGAGCATGAAGAGACCCCAGTCCATCGCCGTCATCACCGACTCGGAGAGACGGCGCGCGCGCAGCGGCAAGTAGCAGAGGAGCGCGACGCATTCGCCGATCGCGCGGAGCATCACGAGCCAGTCGATGTGCGTCGTGTCACCGGTGACGGCGATAGGCAGGATGTCGGCGACCATGAAGAGCGGCCACGCGATGACGCCGACCGTGAAGAGGCGACGCATCGTCGGGAGCATCGAATCGCTCTCGACCTTGCGCGATTCGGAGACGTGCGTGCTCGGACCGCTGGTCCGCGACGTCTCCGCTCTGCGGCTCGCCCCCTTCACCACTCCAATGCTACCAGGTCGCTGCCGCGCGGGTTCTCAGAGCCGGGCGTCGGTTCAGGCCCGCGAGCTTTCGAGCATCGCCGCCTCCGCTGACCCACTCTGGCACCTCGGCGAGCGGCCTTTCTGCAGGGTAATCGACGCGATTCGTCCAGGAACGCGCTTTGCCTATGATCGACTCATGCGCGACTTTCTTCGTTTGCGGGGGCGGTTCAGTCGGGTGCTGGCGTCGAGCGGGCTCGTGGTCGCGAGCGCAGCGCTCGGCTGCGGTGGCAGCGTCGGGACCGAGTCGAGTGATGGCGGGCACGACGGCTCCGCGGTCGACGGCGCGACGTTCGCCGACGGGAGCTCGACGGCCGACGCGGCGACGGTGCCGGCGTGCATGTACGGGATGCTTCAACAGAGCTGCTTCACCCACGACGCGCTCGTCGCGATGTTGAACAACCCGCCGCGCGGCGGCGACCTGAACGACGAAGGAATCGACGCGAGCTTCGATCCGAACGGCTGCCTCGATCGCGCGTACGTCGCCGACGGATGTTGCAATCCGGCGAACAGCGGACCCGTCTTCGACGGCATGAAGTGCTGCTACACATTTTGCACAGGCGCATGTTGCGGGAGACCGCTCGTCGTCGACGGTGCTGCGCGCGTCGCACCGGCCGCGCGACGCAGCGATTGGCGACGTACGAATCGTGGACGAAAAGGCGACGACGCGGCGCTCGACGTCGCGACGCGGCGGGAGCTCGCGGATGCGTGGCTCGAGGACGCGCGGATGGAGCACGCATCGATCGCGTCGTTCGCGCGGTTCACGCTCGACCTGATGGCGTGCGGTGCGCCGCCCGAGTTGCTCGCGGCGTCGCAGCGCGCTTCGCTCGACGAGATCGAGCACGCGCGATCGTGCTTCGCGCTCGCGTCGCGCTTCGCGGGCGAAGACGTCGGACCGGGCACGCTCGTCGCGACGATGACGACCGCACCGACGCTGGCCGAGGCGGCGGCGGCCGCCGTGCGCGAAGGATGCGTCGGCGAAACGCTCGCCGCGCTCACCGCGCGCGCGCAGCTTCGCGGAGTCCGCGATCACCAAGCACGCGTCGCGCTTCGCCGCATCGCGCGCGACGAAGAAGAGCACGCGGAGCTCGCGTGGCGCTTCGTCGCGTGGGCCGTCACGACGGGCGGCGACGACGTGCGCGCCGCGGTCGCGCGCGCGTTCGAAGAGGCGACGCGCGCCCCCGCGCCGATCGCACGCGAGAGCGACGCGATCGACGTCGCCGCGTGGCGCGCCCACGGAAGGCTCACCGCAGCCGACGCGCGCGACGTGATCGTCCGCGCGCTCCGCGACGTCATCGCGCCGTGCGCACGCGCGCTGTCTTCTACGTAGTCGGCAGGTCGAGCGCGAAGCGCACGCCGTTCTCGTCGTTGCCGCACGCGTCGTCGCCGAGCGCGCACAGCTGCATGACGAGCTCGTCGCCTTGCCACGGATAGAGCATCGCCGCGCCGCCGCGTGACGTGTGCGGATCGCGTCGGCCCGTCGCGGCCGCGACCCAATCTCCCCACGGCAGACCCCACACGCCGAATGCGTTCGTCCCAGCGTCGTCGCGCGACGCATCGTACGCCGCAGCGTAGAGCGCCTTGCACGCGGCCTCCGCCTCGACCTCGTTCGATCCGTTGATGAAGGCGAGCGGTCCGCCTTCGCGCGCGACGTACTCCCACTCGTCGGCGGTGAGCAGTCGGAACGGCGCGGCGTCGAGGACCCTTGCGGCGTGCGCGCGCCCGAACCGCACGGCGGCGAAGTCACTGTCGTCGGCACCGACCGGCCATGGAGCCTCGCCGACGAGATCCTGAGCCTGCTTCGCGAGCACCGGCGCACACGCGCAGAGGAACGGACGGACGGTCGTGTCGCGCGGAAGATTCGCGGCGGCGGCCGTCTCGATCCAGCGAACGGTGTCGGCGCCTTCGCGCCACTTGCGACCGACCATGCGCGCGACCTCTTCGGCGCGAAGACCCATTACGTACGTTCCGCCGGGGACGATGACGAGCTCGGTCGAAGTCGGCGCGTGGAGGACGGCGGCGAGCTGCGCCTTACCGCAGAGGCGCGGCGACGCGCGGTACTCGTCGCCGAGCGCGGACGCGAGCGTCTCGACGACGCGACGGCGATCCGTTTCCGGCGCCTTCGCCCACGCATCGAGCGATTCGAGCTCTCTCACGGCCACTGATGCTACGGCACGCGGAAGCCGGGCGCGAGCATCGTGGTCATGCGCTTCGGATTCTTGACGCTCTCGGACGTCATCCAGTCGTCGGCCGCGCGCACCATCGCGGCGCCCTCGTCTCCACCGAGGAGACCACCGAGGGAGCGACGCGCGGCCGCCGCATAGAGGCGCATCTCCGCGGACTCGAAGCCGGCGACCGCGTTGCGCAGGAGCGAGACGGCGCGCTCCTCGTTCGCACGGCGCGTCACGAGGATTCCGGCCACGAGCAGCTCGGAGAGCGGAGTGGTCCACCCCGCTCGAACGCGCGCGATCGCCCGCGCGTCACGCGTCGCGCTCGCGAGGAGCGCGTGGCTGTCTTTTCCGTTCGCCACCGACGAAGCTATCGCGCTGCGCGCGCGGAGTTGCAGCGCCATCGCGCCGAGCATCTCGACGGTCTGCAAGAGCGATCTCCGATACGGCGCCCACCGCTCGACGATCCGCGCGTACGCGCGATCGCCCTTGCCGTCGTAGAGATCGGCCTGCGTGCGCGCGAGGAGCTCGTAGTAGTGCTCGATGTGAAATCCTTGCTTGGACCACTGCGCCATCGCCCCCTTCGCGTCGGCGCGCGCACCGTCGGGATCGTCGTCGATGAGCCACCTGAGACTCGAGTGACCGACGCGCAAGTTCACGACGCCGAAGAGATCGCCGCGATCGAGCGCCTCGCGGAAGTAGAGCGCGTGACGCTCCTTCAGACCGCGAAGCTCGCCGAGCTGAGCGAGGCTCGCGATCGCGAACGTCCTCACGCTGTCGATCTCCCACGCCGTGCCCGTGCACTCTTCGCGCAGGATTCGCTCGGCGCGGTCGCAGCTCTCGAGCCCTTTGCGGAAGCGCCCCGACAGGTACTCGGCGACGCCGGACATCGCGAAGGTGAGCCCCATCGCGTGCGGATTCCCGGTTCGTTCGGCGTGGGCGAGCGCGATCTTCATCACGCGGTCCGTCGTCGCGCGCGATTTGTGTCCGCCGCGTCCGCAATAGCCGACCTCGATCGCGAGGGCGCGCGCGACGCGGTACGGCTCGCCGGTGCGCAGCGCGAGGGCGAGGTGCCGCGCTTGGAACGCGGAGGCGCGAATGTTGTCGACGAGCCCGATGCCGAACGCGACGGACCAACACACGTCGACGCGCGTGAGATCGCGCGGCGCGATCTCGGTCGAATGGCGTTCGACGAACCCGAGGCCGCGGAGGCTGATGAAGAAGCGCAGGATGACGAAGTAGACGAGCGCGATCCACGGCGCGCTCGGGAGCTTCATGCCGACCGACGCGAGCACGCCTTCGATCGCCGCCACCCCTTCGTCGAAGTGACCGCTCCGCAAGAGTTGGTCGGCGGCCATGCGTCGGAGCTCGAGCGACTCGGCGCCCTGCGCGCGCTTCGCAGCCGACTGAAACGCCTTGGCCGCGAGCGCGCCGCGTCCTGCGTTCGCGAGCGCGTCGCCGAGCTTCGCGTAGAGCTCGCGGCGCTCCGACTCCGAGCCGATCGTGCGCGGCTCGAGCGCCTCGCCGTACAGCTTCGCCGCGCGATCGAAGGCGAGCGCGTGCGTGGCATCGTGCGCGGCGGTGATCGTGTAGCGGCGTGCGCGCTCGACATCGCCGGCGCCGCGCCAGTGCGTCGCGAGCATCTCGGCGTCGTTGTGCGCCGTCGTCTCGAACGCGAGCGCGATGCGGCGGTGGTGATCGACGCGACGTGCCTTCGGCAGACGGCGGCGCACCGCGATGCGGAGACGATCGTGGTACGGCTCGATGCCGTCGCGCCCGCGCATTCCGCTCGTCTGAACGAGATGTGCCGCGCGAAGCGCCGCGACGTGCGACGCGAACTGCGTGGGATCGAGATCCGCCGCCTCCGCGAGGACGTCCTGCGGAATCGGCGCGCCCGCGATCGCCAGCAGCTCGATCAAAAGACGCGCAGACGGATCGAGGCGCTCGACCGGCGCCCACAGCGCGTCCTCGAGACGAGTCGGTCCGCGCGCGACCTCGCCCGACGAGCTGTGGCGGACGAGCGCGTCGATGAAGAGCGGATGTCCTTCGGCGTCGGCGGCGATCGCCGCGGCGTCGCCGGCGAACTCGGGACGCGTGCGTGCGAGGAGAAGCGTCGCGAGCTCGTGCGCGATCTCCGACGAGAGTCGCCCGATCGTGATCGTGCGCGCACCCGGGATGACGGAGTCACCGGCTTGCCCCGGACGCGCAGCAGGCATCGAGATGCTGTCGCCGAGCGCGGCTCCCGACGCCGCGGCCGTCCCGGTTCGCACCGTCGCGACGACGAGGACCGCCGGCGCCTCGGGCGGTCGAAGCACCTCTGCCAGCAGAGCTTGGCTGTCGGCGTCCGCCCACTGCATGTCGTCGATCACGATCACGAGCGGTCGCTGATCCGAGAGGCGCGTGAGCAGCTCGCGCATCGCCGCGAACGCTTTTCGTCGGACCTCCGCGGGATCGAGCGCGAGCTGACCGTGTCGCGGCAGCCGCGCGATCGCCTCCACGCGACGGAGCACGGGAAAGACTTGCACGAGCGGCGCGGGCTTCGTCGGAAGCATGAGCGCCGCCTCGGCCTTCGGCATCCGCGAGAGGACCTGCGCGAGTGCGTCGACCACGCCGTCGAATGCTTTGTAGGGCACCGACTCGCGCTCGTAGCAGCGGCCGGAGAGCACGACGAGCTCCGGCTCCTCGGCGACGAGCTGCTCGACGAAGCGGCGCACGATGGAGCTCTTGCCGACGCCCGACTCGCCTTCGACGACGACGGTGACGGGCGTACCT
>JBBQXV010000002.1:0-82879 GCA_038209335.1 Polyangiales bacterium
CGTACTTCCCGTACTTCACCCCCGCCGTCGCGAACGGCAACACCAGAGGCGTCAATTTCGGCGACACGTCGCAGGCGAACTGCGGCATCGCCGGGAGCAAAGACAACCCGTGCGCCGCCGGCGACATCGGCAACGTCAAGGTTCCGATCCCGATGGAGGCGAAGCTCGGCGTGCGCTTTCACCAACCGCGGCCGGGCGCGGTGCTCCGCAAGCACCACCGCGATCCGCTCAGCCAAGACGTGTTCGACGTCGAGCTCAACCTCACGTGGGCGAACAACAGCGTCTTCGAGAACGTGCAGCTGCGCTTCCCCGGCGCCGCGGACGGCTCGGGCATCATCCCCGTCAACGGAACGCCGGGCACGCTCCCGCCGACCGCGGACGTGCCGCACAAGTTCAAGGACGTGCTCGGCGTGCGCCTCGGCGGTGATTACAACATCATCGCCGACAAGCTCGCGATTCGCGCGGGCGCGTTCTTCGAGACGCGCGGGCAAGATCCGAAATACCAGAACATCGACATGGCGGGCGCCGAACGGTTCGGCTTGTCGCTCGGCGGCACGTACCGCGTGCGCATGGGCGCCGAGAAGAAGAGCGCGATCGAGTTCCACGCCGGCTACGGCCACATCTTCTTCGCGACGCAGAGCAACAACGATCCGAACGCCGACGGCATCCATGGATTGGCGGGCACGCAGTGCAACGGCGGCACGCCTGCTGCAAACGGCACCTGCTCGACCGGCAACCAGCAGTACCGCACCAACTGGCCGATCAACCTCGGCACCGTCAGCAACTCGGTCAACGTCATCAACGTCGGCGCGACCTACAGGTTTTGAGTGAGAGCATGAGCGCTACCACCGTTCGAAACGTCATCATCATCGGCTCGGGCCCGGCCGGCCACACCGCCGGCATCTACGCTGCGCGCGCCAACCTCAAGCCTCTGATGTTCGAAGGCATGGTGAAGGGGGGAATCCCCGGCGGGCAGCTGATGATCACCAACGACGTCGAGAACTATCCCGGCTTCCCGTCGAAGATCACGGGGCCGGATCTCATGAAGGCGTTCAGGGATCAATCGATCCACCAGGGCGTCGAAATCCAAACCGAGGACGTCTACAAAGTCGACCTGTCGAAGCGGCCGTTTCGCGTGACGGTCGGCGACGACAAAGTCGAGCATCTGGCGAAGACGCTCATCATCGCGACGGGTGCACAGGCGAAGTGGCTCAACATCGAGAGCGAGCACGCGCTCAAGGGGCGCGGCGTCTCGGCGTGCGCGGTGTGCGACGGCGCGTTCTTCCGCAACCAAGACGTCGCGGTTGTCGGCGGCGGCGACACGGCGATGGAAGAGTCGATGTACCTCTCGGGGATCTGTAAGAGCGTGACGCTCGTTCATCGACGCGGCGAGTTCCGCGCGAGCAAGGCGATGCAGGATCGCGTCCTGAAGAATCCGAAGATCGCGGTCGAGTACGACTCGGGCGTCGACGAGGTGCTCGACGTGTCGAAGGGCGAGGTCAACGGCGTGCGTCTCGTCAACCTCAAGACCAACGTGAAGAAGGTCATTCCGGTCACGGGTCTCTTCGTCGCCATCGGCCACACGCCGAACACCGATCTGTTCACTGGGCAGATCGAGATGCACGACAACGGCTACCTCAAGGCCAAGCCGGGGAGCTCGTACACCAGCGTGCCGGGCGTCTTCGCGTGCGGCGACGTTCAGGACTTCGTCTACCGGCAAGCGGTGACGGCGGCAGGCACGGGCTGCATGGCGGCGCTCGACGCCGAGCGCTGGATGGCGCTCAACGATCCACACTGAACGCTCACGTCGGAAGCTTGAAGATGACGAGCTTTCGGATCGGATACGCGAAGAGCACGAAGACCACGAACGTTCCGATGAAGCTGACGATCTCGGGCGGCACCGCGTCGAGGCGCGGCAAGAGCAGCTGATAGAGGCCGAAGTTCATCGCGAGGGTCGCGATCTCGAACACGAGGAAGAGCATCGCTTGGCGCGAGAGGCTCCCGCGCTGCGCGCGAAACGTGAACGTGCGGTTACCGAAGAACTGCACCGATGCGCCGCACAAGAGCGCGGGGAGGCGCGCGCTCGACGGCGCGATCCCCGCGACGCGAATGCACGCGGTCAGCACCGAGAAGTCGACGATCGTCGCGCCGCCGCCCACGATGAGCGCGCGCGCGAAGCGTGCCGCACGAACGATCAGCGGCTCGCTCTCGCCCACGTACGCATCGTACACGCCGGCCCAGCGCGCGACGAATGGGCGCGATTGTCCGCACTACACGCGCTATAGACGGTCCCATGCGCCTCCGACGGGCGAGCTCGACGCCGCGCTCGGTGAAGGTCTTCTTCGCGCTGACCTTCGTCGTCTTCACGTGCGTCTTCCCGCACATCGGCGGCATCAACAACCCCGACGAGAACGTGCGCGTCTTCATGACGATGGCGATCGTCGAGCACCACACGTTTCAGATCGACAAGATCGTGGAGCGTCAGGGTTGGGTGAACGACATGGCGCGCGCGCCGGACAAGGCAGGCGAGGCGCACTATTTTTCGATTAAGGGACCGGCGACGGGGTACCTCGGCGTTCCGTTTTATTGGGCGTTCACGAAGATCGCGCCGCGCTTCGGTCATCCGGTGCCGACGATCGAGACGCCGCCCGCCGAGCGAATCTGGTGGATGCGCGCGACGATCGTCGTGCTGCGTCTCTTCGTCGTGCAGCTGCCATGCTTTCTCTTCCTCGTGTGGCTCGAGCGATGGCTCAGAAAGACGACGGACGATCCCGTACTGCGTCTCTCGGCGGTCGCGGCCGCGGGGGTCGGGACGAACTACCTCGCGTACTCGCTGATGTTCGTCAGTCACGCGCTCTTCGCGGTCGCCGCGTTCCCCGCGTTCGCGATCATCACCAGCGAGCGCCTCCGCTTCCACGACGCTCCTCGCCAGCGTCGCTTGTCGCGCGCGTTTCTCGCCGGCGTCTTCGCAGGTCTCGCGACGCTGCTCGAGTACCACGCGTTTCCGATCTCGTGCCTCCTCGCGCTCTACGCGCTCACGGCGTTCTGGCGCCCGACGCGTCTCCTCGCGTTTGCATCGGGCGCGCTCCTCAACGCCGGCCTTCTCATGTTCTACCAATGGCGCTGCTACGGAAATCCGTTCACGCCCGGTCACAAGATGGCGGAGAGCGCCGTCTTCGCCGCGTACCACAACCAGGGATTCTTCGGCCTCGGCGAGCCCAGCTTCGAGGTGTTCAAGAATCTCTCGCTGAGTCACTCGTACGGATTTTTCGGGACGAGCCCGTTCATGTGGCTCGGACTCCTCGCGATCCCGTTCGGCGGTGTCTTCTTCAGCTTCGGCACGCGCGTCGAACGGCGGCACCGGCGCGTCGCGACGATCGTGTGGATCGTCTTGATGTTCACGCTGTGGTTCTCGATCAGCTGCGCGGTCAACTGGCGCGGCGGTTGGGTCGTCGGTCCGCGCTTCTTCGGAGCGGCGCCGCCGTTCTTCGCGTTCGGCGCGGTGTGCGCGCTCGAGTGGATCGCGCGTCGCGGAAAGTTGCCGCGCGCGATGGCTCGCGGCGTTGCGGGCGGCCTCGCGATCGCGAGCGCCGTTCAAATCGGCTTCGTCGCGCTGCTCTTCAACACGTACCCCGAGGACGTCACGCGCGCGCTCCCGCAAGTCGCGCTCCCGCTCGCTCGCGCCGGCTTCGTGCCGCATCACGCAGGCGAGCTCTTCGGATGGACGTCGTACATCGGCTGGTGGATCGTCGCCGGCTTCCTCGGGCTCGCGCTTCTCGTCGCGGCGCTATGGCCCAACCGCGAACGCTGGTGGACGATGACGACGCGCGTCGTGCTCGTCGCCGGCGTGTGCGCGCTCGGCCTCTTGCCCGCGTTCAGCGAGCCCAAGCCCGAAGAGCTCGGCGACAAAGGCGCGTCCGCGCGCCACTGGCTCGCACAGGTGTGGGAGCCACCGGGTCGCGATCGAATCACCGTCCTCCGCGAGCAAGCCGAGCGCTTCGGTCCGCGCGGCCCGTGCCTTTGGTACAAGCTCGCGGATCTCGAGCGCGCCCTCGACTTCGTCGCCGAAGCCGAGCGCGACGAGAAGCGCGCGAGCGTCCCGCGCGAGGAGTGTCCGTAGCGACTACTTGACGCGAACGATGATCGGCCAGTCGTTGTAGTCGTACGTGTCGAAGAGCGAGCGGAGCACCAGCCTGAAGTCGCCGCCCGCCGCGTTCGCCGGCACGGAGATCGTCATGACGACGCCGTTGCCGTTGTGCACCATCGTCTTCGACAGATCGGCGGTGATCCCGGTCTCGAGCGGCAGCATGATGTTGCCGTTGGTGAAGCCCGGGTTCACGCGGCCCGTGAGCAACTTGAAATCGTGAGGCAGCTTGGACTTGCTGAAGACGTCGGCGACGACGTCGACGCTCGTGCCGCGTTTCACGACGACGTAGCCGTCCTTTGTCTTTCCGCCGAACGTGACCGATGTCGTTCGCACCGCCGCCCCGAAGTAGATGCGCCCGGCCGGGGCAGGCGCGCACGGAACGTCGTCGCTCATCGCCGCGCCGTTGCTCCAGATGCGCTGAAGCGTGAAGCCGTTCTCGACATAGGTGTCGACGAGGAATTCGCACATGTCGCCGTTCTCGGGCGTCACCCCCATCAGCTGATCGGGAATCCAAGCGTCGTTCGTGTCGAGGTTGAACCCGGGGGTCGTGCCGGGCAGCGGATCGCTCGCGGCTTCAGCGATCTCGTGGCTCGCGCTCGTCGTGTCCTGAATGAAGTTTTTCGCTGGATCGGTCGGAGCGTTGCAATGCGGCAGGACTGCGTACGCAACTTCGACCGTGCCGCCGTCGGCCGGAGCCACGGAGGTGCTCGAGTGGTACCCGAGGAACTCCCGGCAGCTCAGCCCGTTCCCGCCGTTGTTCGTGAGCGTTACGCCGGGCGGAAAGTAGATCGTATAGATCGTCTGCGACGTTGGGGCGGGGAAGACCCCGGTGCGCACCGAGTCGAAAATGAGCTGCTGGATTTGGTCGTCTCCGAAGGTCGCGGGCGTCGTGAAATTGTTCGGCAGCTCGACGTATCCGCCGCTCGTCCCCGGACCCACGCCGTAACCCGCCATCGTCTTCTGCCACCACGGTCCCTGCGTGAGCGCGTCGTGAAACGCGCGCCGCTGATCGCGCTTGGCGTCGCCGACGTACGTCACGACGACGGTCTTCGGGGCCGAGAGAATCGGTCCGCCCTTGTTCGTGAGGATGGGAAGCGGATGGTGCTTCGACGGGTAGACGTCGGGATCCTGCTCGATGTTCTCGGGACCCGCCTCGGCGTCGTCGCCGGCGTCGTCTCCCCCTTCGACCCCCGCGTCGCTACCGGGGGTTGGTGTTGCGGAGTCGTTGCTGCTGCATCCCTGGGCAGCGACGGCGACGGCCAACGAACAAGACGCGACGACGGCCCAAACCAAGCTTTGTTTCATGTGACTCCCCGCGAACGGCAATAAATGAGACGTCTCTCTTAGCACGCGCGAAGTGGACCCCCACGCTCGTCACGGCGTACCCTCTCTCCTACCGTGTCCGCCGCCACGCCGCCGACTCCGTTAGCCTTGCCCGCGCAGCCCCAGTCGCTCGCCGAGCGGGAAGACCAGCTCGCGCGCGTTCCGTTTTTCGACGGGCTGACGCGCGAGGCGCTGTCGATCATCGCGCAGGTCACGACCGAAGAGACGCACGCGCTCGGCACGCGGATTTTTCAGTATGGCGATCCGGGCGACAAGCTCTTCATCATTCTGTCCGGCAAGGTTCGCATCTCGCGCGAGGTCGCGGGGATGGGCGAAGAGGCTCTGGCCGTGCTCGGCGCGGGGGACGTGTTCGGCGAGATGGCGATCCTCGACGAGTCGCCGCGCTCGGCCGACGCGCGCGTCCACGAGCGCTGCCGTCTCCTCGTCATCACGAAAGACGCGTTCGACGATTTGCTCTTCGTCCACAAGGAGCTCGCGTACGAGGTGCTCTGGAACTGCGTCCGCATGCTGTCGACCCGCCTTCGCGAGACCAACGAGAAGCTCACGTTCCTCACCGTGAGCGGCAAGTTTTGACCTAAGCTGCCGCCGCATGAACCGAACGTCGCTCTCTCTCCTCCTCGTTCTGGCTCTCTCTCTCTCCGGCGCCGCGGCTGCGTGCGGTGGAACACCGCCGGTCGATCCGAACGTGCCTGGAAATCCATCCGCGTCGACGGCGACGTTCACGCCGAGCGCGATCCCGTCGACCGACCCGACGCCGTCCGGCACCGCGTCCACCGCGCCCACGCCGACGGCGAGCGCGACCACGCCGCCTCCGAAGCCGCAGGTCGCGATGAAGGATCCGATCGCGAGCGCGATGGCCGCCGATCTCCAGAAGATGGGGCTCGACCTGAAGAACCTGCCGACCATGGCCAAGATGGTCAAGACCGAGAAGAAGAAGCTTCGCCTCGTGATGGACCTCTTCACGAAGGCGACCGGCCTGAAGTGCAAGGACTGCCACGACGACTCCGACTACGCGAAGTCGACGCCGAAGAAGAACATCGCTTCGCATATGTGGGACGACATGGTTCGCGTCCTCGCGCTCACCGACGGCACACCGGTCTTCTGCGACTCGTGTCACCAAGGGACGACGAAGCTGCTCGATCACTCCGACAAGAAGGCGCTCGGCAAGTGGATGCAGGCGACGTACGTCGACAAGATGGCCCGTCGCGACAAGAAGGACCACGCCTGCGCGACCTGCCACGGCGCGGAGATGGACATGGATCTCCTCGAGACGTGGGCGAAGAAGGGGACGGAGAAGTAGCCCGTCCAAGCTCTGCTCGACGCGCTCTTTTCCACGCGCTTTCCACGCGCTTTCCACAACTGATTCACAACGGGACTTTTGTCACCGTAAAGGGCGTCACTGTAAATGCCGTTTGCTTGACGGAAGAACAAGCGTTCAGTAACCTCGCTGCACAATGCAAGGACTGACCGCCCGCCAGCAGATGGTTCTCGACTTCATCCAGCAGTCGATTTCGGATCGCGGCTACCCGCCGACGCTCCGCGAGATCGGCGCTCGCATGGGGATTCGCTCGACGAACGGCGTGAACGATCACCTGCGCGCCCTCGAGCGCAAAGGCTACCTCACGCGCGAGGACATGAAGTCGCGCGCGCTTCGCCCGACCGGGCTCGCGAAGGTCAATCCCGCGAACGGCGCTGGCGATGAAAGCAACGTCATCCCGCTCCACCCGAACGACGACGATCTCGTCGAGGTGCAGATCCTCGGTCGCGTCGCCGCCGGTCTTCCGCTCCTCGCCGAAGAGCACGTCGTCGACACCGTGCGCATCGACCGCGGCCTGCTCAAGGGCGGGCGCGAGGTCTTCGGGCTCAAGGTCACGGGCGACTCGATGATCGAAGCCGGCATTCTCAGCGGCGACTACATCTTCGTTCGCAAGCAGCTCACCGCGTCGCGCGGCGACATCGTGGTCGCGCTCATCGGCGACGAAGCAACGGTGAAGTACTACTTCCCGGAAAAGGACTACGTCCGCTTCCAGCCCGCCAACAAAGCCATGGCGCCCATCCTCGTGCGCGCGTCCGACTTTCGCCCGACGATGCTGCTCGGGGTCGTCGTCGGAGTCTTTCGCCGGCTCTAGTCAACATCCCCATTCGCGTTACACGCTCATGGGGGCACCTGCTCGTGGGAGCCACCAGGATCTGATTGACCATGTTGCGTCGCGGGCGGTAGCGTCTCAGAAGCTCGATGAAGACCCGCTTCCCTCGTTTTTGCGCGGTCGCCGCGTTTGCTGGCGTCGTCGTTCTGGCCCCGATGCTCGGCGGATGCGGCGGCGCTTGGTACGGCTTCCAGGTCGGATCCGCGGCGGCGCGCGTCGAAGAAGCGCGCGCGCAGGGTGCCGAGCAGCTCGCGCCGTACGAGTACTACTACGCGAAAGAGCACCTCCATCAGGCGCAGATCGAAGCGTCCGAAGCCAGCTACTCCGACGCCGCCAACTACGCCGAGATCGCCGAAGAGTACGCGACGAAAGCGATTCAGCTCTCGCACTCGTCGCGGCAAGGTGGCGACACCAAGTCGGGGACTCCGTGAGCCTGGCGCCCGCACGCGTGGTGGGCGCGATCGTCGCCGCCGCTGCGATCACGATCGGCTTGGGTGCATGCACGGCGGCACCTGCGCTCCGTGGCAAGGTGCGCGGTCTCGAGTCGCACCTGGCCGACGCCGAGAAGCGCGGAGCGATGAAGTGCGCGCCGCGCGAGCTCGCCCTCGCGAAGGCACACTTGCACTTTGCAGCCATCGAGCTCGATCAGGGCGAGCTCTCGCACGCCGAAGCGCACGTCGCGGTCGCCGAGCCCAACGCCAACGCCGCGTACGACTTGAGCCCGCCGGATCGCTGCACGTCGCGCGAGTTCGTCGACGTCGCGAGCAAGCCGCCGCCCAAGCCGGGCGACAAAGACGGCGATGGCATCGTCGACAGCCTCGACAACTGCCCCAACGATCCCGAGAACTACAACGGCTTCGAAGACGAGAACGGCTGCCCGGACGATCCCGACACCGACTCCGACGGCATCAAAGACTCGCGCGATCAGTGCCTCCTCGAGCCCGAGGACAAAGACGGTTACCTCGACGACGACGGCTGCCCCGAGCTCGACAACGACGCCGACGGCATCCCCGACGCGATGGACAAGAGCGCCGAAGGGGTCGACTGCCGCAACGACCCCGAAGACTTCGATGGCTTCCGCGACGAGGACGGCTGCCCCGATCCCGACAACGACGGCGACGGTGTCGCCGACACGATGGACTCGTGCCCCAACACGCCGGGCTACAACGGCGGCGACAAACCCGGCTGCCCGAAGAAGAACAGCGCGGTCATCGTCACCAAGACGCAGATCCTCATCACGCAGCAAATCCAGTTCGAGTTCAACCGCGCCGTCATTCGCCCGGTCAGCTTCAAGATCCTGAACGAGGTCGTCGACGTCCTGAAGGACAACCCGACGATCAACCTCGAGATCCAGGGTCACACCGACAACATCGGCAGCCAGAACGTGAACAAGATCCTCAGCGGGCTTCGCGCCGAGTCGGTGCGAAAGTACTTCATCGCGAAGGGGATCAAGGCCGATCGCCTCGTCTCGAAGGGCTACGGCATGGATCGTCCGATGGTGCCGAACGACACGCCGGCGAACCGCGAGCTCAATCGCCGCGTTCAGTTCATGCGGACCGAGTCGGGCACGACGCCCTAGTTTGTCGGAGAGCACTCGACAAACCGTGCGTTTCGGTCGGGCTGTGCACTATGCTGCCGCCACCGAAAGCCCAGGGAGAACCACGACGTGCTACGCCCCTTCTCAGAGCCTCACGCGCGTCTTCGCGCGCCGCTCCTGTCGCTGATCACGCTTTTCACGATCGCCTCGTTCACCGTTCTCTCGCTCGCGTTCGAAGTCTCCGCATTCGCCGAGGACAAGAAGATCGAAGCGGGGGCGAAGGACGCGCTGAAGAAGGTCGAGGACGACTTTCTCCAGGGCGACTACGCGAAGGCGATCGACAAGCTGAAGAAGGCGGGCGACGCCTGCGGCGCGGACAAATGCACGCCGGCGACGAAGGCGCAGGTCTACCGCGATCTCGGCGCGATGTACTTCTATGCAAAGAAGAAGGACGACGCGATCACGGCGTTCGTCGAGGCGCTCAAGATCGAGCCGGGCTCGAACCTCAACATCAACTACAAGACCGCCGAGGT
Source organism: Polyangiales bacterium (assembly GCA_038209335.1). GTDB lineage: Bacteria > Myxococcota_A > Polyangia > Polyangiales > Polyangiaceae > JBBQXV01. The sequence goes on from JBBQXV010000002.1 coordinate 9,709, forward strand.
CGACGCCGTCTACGAAGAGGCGAAGAAGAAGTCGGGCCCGGTCAAGCCGCCGGACGGTCCGGGCGGCGACCAGCCAACGGGCGACTTCAAGCACGAGCCGCCGACCGAGGCGCAGGTGCGGACGCCGTTTCCGATCTACGTCACGTACAGCGGGAGCACGTCGATCGCGAAGGTCGTTGCAAAGTACAAGGCGTTCGGTGACTCCGAGTTCACGCAGATCGAGCTCACCAAGATGGGCGACGGCTGGGGCGGATTGATTCCGTGCAAAGCCGTCACGCAGGGGACGCTGCAGTATTACGTCCAGGGATTCGACGCCTCGAACGATCCGGTCGCGAACTCGGGCGACCGAAACAAGACGTTCAAGGTCGCGATCAAGGACAAGATCGACGGCGAGGCTCCGCACCTTCCGGGCGCGACGGCGCCGAAGCAGTGCCAAGACACCGGCGACTGCCCGCCCGACTTCCCCGGCTGCAAGAAGGGCGGCGGCGGCGACGAGCCCGCGAAGAAGGACGAAGGCGAAGAGTGCGAGACGGACAACCAGTGCAAGAGCGACAAGTGCACGAAAGATAAATGCGCGGCCGGTGACGGCGACAAGAAGAAGGACAAGCCCGCGAAATTCTGGGTTGGGATTTCGGGCGGCGCCGACTTCGCGTTCATCGGATCGGGCGACGACGTTTGTCTGCTCGACAAGAAGAGCGCGCTCCCCAGCAACGCCGCCGGGTTCTACTGCACGAACAGCGACGGCACGGACTACCCGCTGCGCACCGACAAGGGCGTGCAGAACGGAACGATCGTCCCGGGCAAGTCGGACCAGGTGAAGGGCGGCGTCGTCTTTCCGTCGAACCTGCGCGTGATGTTGACGTTCGACTACGCGGTCAATCCCAACTTGCTCATCGGCGGACGCATCGGACTCGTACTCAATACGTACCCGGGCACGGCCGCGGGCAACGACGGAAAGTCGGGGCTCGCGCCGATTCACGCCGAGCTTCGAGGCACGTACGTCATCGGCAAGGACGCGCTCCTTAAAGCCGGACCCGCGCCGATGGTGTTCCTCGGTGCAGGCGCGTCGCAGTTCGACGGCAAGGTCGACGTTACCGTCGTCGAGACGGGGACCAACGGACCGAAGACGGTGCAGGCTTGGACGATCGCGGGGCCGGCGTTCGCCACGTTCGGCGGCGGTCTCCGGTTCGCGTTCACGCCGCGCGCGGCCTTCATGCTCGCGCCGAAGATCTCGGCGGCGTTCGGCGGAGCCGCGGGATTCTTGCTCGCGCCCGGAGTCGAGGCCGGGGTTCACTTCGGCTTCTAGTCGTGACGTCCGCCGATACCGTCGTTCGCCTCTTCGCCGAGCGCGCGTCCGAGCTGGCGACGCGACCGGCGTTGAAGACGAAGCGTCGCGGCGAGTGGCAAGCCACGACGTGGGAAGAGTGGGACGCGCGCGCGCGGACGATCGCGGGCGAGCTCGTCGCCGCCGGCGTCGAGGTCGGCGATCGCGTCGCCATCTTTGCCAACACGCGCGAAGAATGGGTGATCGCCGACATCGGGATCTTGATGGCCGGCGCGGTGACGGTGCCGATCTACCAGACGCTGAGCGGCGATCAGGCCAAGTACATCCTCGAAGACTCCGGCGCGCGCGTGCTCTTCGCGGAGGACGCGTCGTACCTCGTTCGTCTCGTCGACGGCGGCGCCAAAGAGACGCTCGAGAGGCTCGCGCAGATCGTCCTCTTCGACGACGCGGGCGACGGCGCAGTGCCGGCCGGTCTCGCGTTGGCGCCCACACCGCTCCGCGACGTCCTCGCGCGCACGCGAAGCGGCGCGGCCAAGGTTCAGCAGCGCATCGACGCGATCGTCGCGGACGATCTCGCGACGATCATCTACACGTCGGGGACGACCGGCCCGCCCAAGGGGGCGATGCTGACGCACGCGAACTTCATCTTCGAGATCGACGCGCTCGCCAAGGTCGTCGATGTGGGCCGCGACGACGAGCAGCTGCTCTTTCTTCCAATGGCGCACATCTTCGCAAAGGTGCTCGTCGTGATGCAGCTCCGCTGCGGTTACGTCACGTCGTTCGCCGAGTCGATCGTCAAGGTGATGGACAACGCGTCCGAGGTGAACCCGACGTTCATGGGTTGCGTCCCGCGTCTCTACGAAAAAATCCACGCCGTCGCCAACGACAAGGCCGCGCAAGAGGGCTCGGTCAAGCGCGGGATCTTCGACTGGGCGATCGGCATCGGACGCGCGGCGTCACGCGCGCGGCAAAAAGCACTCGGCGCAGGTAAGGGGCGAAAGTCCGACGGCTGGCTCGGCGTGCAAAACCACTACGCGGCCAAGCTCGTGCTCTCGAAGATCCGCGCGCGCTTCGGCTCGCGATTGAAGTTCGCGATCAGCGGCGGCGCTCCGCTCGCGAAGGAGCTCGCGGAGTGGTTCGACGGCGCGGGCGTGACGATCCTCGAAGCGTACGGTCTGACCGAGACGACCGGCGGCACGAGCATCAACACCGCGGACAAATACAAGTTCGGCACGGTGGGGCCCGTGCTCCCGGGCGTCGAGGTGAAGATCGCAGCCGACGGCGAGATCCTCATCCGCGGTCCGAACATCATGAAGGGCTACTGGAACGACGCGGCGGCGACGCGCGAGATGATCGACGACGACAAGTGGCTCCACTCGGGCGACATCGGCGTCGTCGACGACGCGGGCTTCCTCACGATCACCGATCGCAAGAAGGACATCATCGTGACCGCGGGCGGTAAGAACGTCGCGCCGCAGAACATCGAGAACCTCCTCAAGCAGTCGCCGTGGATAAGCCAAGCGATGGTGCACGGCGACAAGCGCGCGTACCTCGTCGCGCTCGTCACGTTGAACCCCGACGCGATGGCGCGCTTCGCCGCGGAGACCGGCCGACCGAGCGACGTCGCGAAGCTTGCCGAAGATCCCGAGGTGCGCGCGCGCGTTCAGCTCGAGCTCGACGCGGCCAACCACAAGCTGTCGCAGTTCGAGACGATCAAGAAGTTTCACATCCTGCCGCGCGACTTCACGATCGAGGGCGGTGAGCTGACGCCGACGCTCAAGGTGAAGCGCAAGGTCGTGAGCGAGCGCAACAAGGCGCTGCTCGACGCGATGTACGACTGACGACGCGCTACACTCTGGCGGTGGCGGGTCCTCGCAAGCTGTCGCTCCCGGTCGTCGAGGAGATCCTCGGGACGAAGCCGACGCTCGCGAACGCACGACGCACGCTCGGTGGACGCGCGACGACGGCGTCCGGAGCGGGGAAGATCGTTTCGATCCGAGATCGACCCGGCGTCGTCCTCTTCTCGTCCGACGCGGAGATCGACGTCGTCTTCGAAGAGGGGACGGTCCGGCGAACGACGCCCGCGGGATGCGTGCATCATGCAGGCGATGTCTCCGAACGACTGCGAGCGCTCGCGAACGACGCGCGCGTGTTCGCGTCGCTGCACGAAGGCGACGCGCTCCGCTACGAAGCGCACGGCGAATCCATGCGCGGCACGCTCATCGAGAAATGCCGCTACGGCGCGCTCATCGCGACGCCGGACGGTCGGATCCTCGCGGTCGGTTTTCGCAAGCTGTGGCCGATGCCGAGCGGTGAAGCGAGCTAAGGCGACACGATGTGGCCGCGCGTCTCGAGCGGCTGCGTGTCTTCGTGGCGCAAGTCGAACGCGTAGGCGGCGAGCACGTAGACGAAGTGTTGGACGAGCCCGCCGCGGTCGACGGGCATGTCGCGCTCGTACGCGACGTGAAGCTCCCACGGCGCATAGCGACCGATGATCTCCGGCGTGAAGTCGAGCTCGGTCGGCCTGACGACGTTGTCGGCGCGGCTGTCGGTGAACATCGTCGCGTCGAGGCCGAACGAGATGTGATCCTGGAGGATCGAGAGCTCGGTGTGTGCGGCGTACCGGAGGAGCGCGCGGCCGGTGTTGTCGGGACGGGCGAAATACGTCCCGTTACTCGATGGGTTCCAAGCGAACCATCCGAGCGTGAGCCATCCCGAGATGTCACCCTCGGCGAGCGCGCGCCCCACGTTTGGCGCGACCGTCGCGACCGAGTAGAGGTAGCGCGCGCGCACGTCGGTGTACGTCTGGGATTGGGCCGGGATCGGCAGCGGAGGCGGCGCGCCCGGCGGCTTCGCGAGACCTCCTTCGTCGGGCTTCGGATCGTAGCCGCCGCGATCGAGCGGTCGATCGATCTCGATGCGGCTTCCGAGCTCGAGCGCGCCCGGGCCGACTCGCCACGTCGTCGTGACGCCTGTGATGACGTCGAGCTCGGACGGCGTGAACTTTCGGATCGCGCCGTGGGCTTCGCGATCGCTGAACATGCTGATGTCGAGTGGGATCGACAAGCGGCGGCCGATGAGATCGATGTCGGCGTGGAGCGCGTAGCGCATCAGCGTGAGGCCGGAGTTGTCGGGACGCGCGGCGTAGGTCGGGTTCCAGATGGACAAGCCGCTCGAGACCGCGCCCGAGATGTCGAAGCCGGACTCCGCGCCGTCGATCGCGCCGCCGTGCGCGCCGCTCCCTTGCTTGTCGAGCGCGCGCGCCGGCGCGCCGAACGAGAGCGAGAGCGCGACCGGCGCGACGGCGAGGAGACATCGGGCGACGCGCGAGCTCCTCATTCGTTCCGGGATTCTAGCGACTCACATCGATCCGTGCAGCCCGATCATCATCCCGTCCTTCATCGGCATCAGCGTCGGCGAAAACTTCGCTTCGGGTGACTTCGGCTTCTCTTGGTGCGCTTCGAGTCGATCCTCGGGCATCCCCGACGTCGCGACCCACGCCGTCGCGAGACCCGCGCCGACGCCGAGCGCCGGGACGCCCGTGTGCGCTTGCCCGCTCAAGTTCTTCGACGCCGCCGAAATGTACAACCCGCCCGCGACGAGGCCGCCCGCGATCCCTCCGAGATCGAGGAAGCGCACGCGCGCGATCGACGGCGACACGGGACCGGCAGCGATCACGCCTCCGATCGCGCCAGCGTTGAGGCCGATCCCCGCGGCGAGGAGCGCGCCCTGTCCGTTCGAGTTGTCGCCTTGGAACGCGCCGGCGACGAGCCCGGTGAGCACGCCGCCCCAGACCGCCGTCGATCCGACGAACGACGCGCGACCCGGCGTGGTGCCGACGGCAGAGCCGAGAATGCCGCCGGTGAGCGCGCCCGCGGTCGCGAATCCCCAGACCACGGATGCTTGCGTCGAGCTTTGCCAGACATCACTGTGCGTCTTGCTCGCGGCGTTCCACAGCGCGAGCACGACGCCTTCTTCGAGACCGATGTAGAGACCCGACACGATCGACTGCGGCACGCCGTAACGAAGCGGGCGACCCGTGTCGAGGATCGCGACGAGGCCTGCGGACGCCCCGGAGAACGCGAGCATCGGGAGGACGACACCGGCAGCGCTGTCAGCATGGGTGAGTACGGCCGTCCACGTTCCGGAGCCGATCCCGTAGATCACCGAGCTCGTGTAGAGCACCGCGAGCTCGTCGGTCGTGCGCTCGTTCACCGACTTCGCGTGGATCGAGCTCTCGCCGAGCATGCTGTGCTTGACGAGCACCATGCCTCGACGCTCCCACTCGCGCGCGAGATCGCCCTGCGCGCCGGCGAGCGATCGTTTCAGCGGATCGCGTGTCTCGGCGGCGAGCTCGTCGAACATGCGGGCTGCCGTCGCGAAGTCGCCGTTGAGGAGGCGATCCTTCGCCAGATCGTAGCGGTACTTCCACGAAGCGTCGTCGGATTGCGTCAGTGTCGGCGGTGTCACCCCTTCGGGCGACCCGGGCGGCGCGGTGTCGTCGGCGCGCGCGATTGCGCTGGCGAAGAGCGGTGCGAGAGCGAGAGGAAGGAAGCGGAGGAAGCGCATGCTCGGACGATAGAGCAAGGCACGAGCCAACGTGTAAGCTGCGCGACGTGCCCGGCCCGAAGTTGTCGTCCACCGCTGCAGAGATCCGCGCCAGCGTCTTCGCCGATCTCGCGCCCCGCATCGAAGCGCGCGCACGCGCCGGGGGAGATCTCGTCGCGCTCCACATCGGCGACACGCACCTCGCTCCGCCCGCCGGCGCGCGCTTCGGCGACGTGTCCCGCAAAGACTTCGAGCCCGCGCTCTACGGCTACGGCGCGATCACCGCGACCCCCGAGCTGCGCGCGGCCTGCGCGACGCGCGCAACGTCGCGCGGCGTCGGCGCGATCGATCCGGCGAAGCACGTCCTCATCGGATGCGGCGCAACGCACGCGCTCTTCTGCGCCGCGCGCGCGATCCTCGATCCGGGCGACGAGGTCCTCCTTGCGTCACCGTACTGGCCGCTGTCGCACGGGATTCTCCACGCCGCCGGCGCTCGCCCCATCGAAGTGCCGCTGACGAACCGCCTCTACGCCGATCCCGAGGTCGACGCCGGCGCGCTCTTCGAGCAAGCGCTGACGCCGCGCACACGCGCGATCTACGTCATCACGCCGAACAATCCCGACGGAAAGGTCCTCTCGCGTCGCGACCTCGAATCGATCGCGCGCGTCGCGCGAGCTCGCGATCTATGGGTATTCGCCGATGAAGTATATGCAGACTACACGTACGATCGCGAGCACGTTTCGCTCGCGTCGCTCGACGGAATGTTCGATCGCACCGTGACCGCGTCGTCGTTCTCGAAGAGCCACGCGCTCGCGGGGGCGCGCGTCGGATTCGTCGTCGCCCCGGAGCGTGTCGTCGCAGCGGCGCGCAAGGTGTCGACGCACACGGTCTTCAACGTGCCCGTCGTCACGCAACGCGTAGCCGCCGCGGCGATGTCCGACGACGCCGCGTGGATCGAGGGCGCGCGAACCGAGTATCGAGCGGCACGCGACGCGGCCGTCCTCGCGCTGCGCGACGCGCGCGTCGCGTTCTCCGTCGCCGAAGGGGGGAGCTACTTGTTCCTCGACTTCACCGAGCTCCTCGGCGGACGCCCACTGAAGATCCTGCTCGAGCGCGCGATCGATCACGGCGTCCTCCTCGCGCCGGGCGACGCGTTCGGCGCGGGCTTCGAGCGCTGCGCGCGCCTCTGCTTCACATCGGTGCCGCGCGCCGAGCTCGCGATCGGGATCCTTCGCCTACGAAAGGCGATGGATGAAATCTCGGTGTAAGCTCGGCGGCATGGGGTGGATGCGATGGTTGGTCGTCGCGGCGGGGCTCTTCTCCGTGTCGTGCACGACGTGGTTCATCAACTTCGATAGCGGCCGCGCGAGAAAGCGTTGGCTCTCGTGCGCAGGGCGATGCGATCCCGCGTTCGAGACGCTCGCGACGAAAGAGGACACGCAGCTCGCGCTGACGAAGCTCACGTACGCGATCGACAACACGCCGGCGTACGAGCGCGCGATCATCGCTGCCATCCATTGGGATCGCGCGATCCTGCTCGAGGTGCGCGGCGAGTGGCTCGCGGCGCTCGGTGAGCTCGACGCTGCGGTCGCGCAAGATCCCGCGGCGATGTACGCCGAGGAGCGCGCGCTCGTTCGACGCCGTCTCGGGATCCCGGCCGAGGCGCCACCGGGACAGAAGCGCGACGCGGACGGGCTCGCGCAGCAAGACGAAGACGAGATTCACGAGACGTGCGCGTGCCCCGCGGGTCTGTCCGAAGAGCCGCCCAACGAAGCGACGATGGCGACGCTGGTCGAGCCGGGCAAAGGCATCGGACCCATCGTGATCGATCGCTCGACGCTCGACGACGTCATGCGCGTCTACGGCTGCGACTGCCGCGTGAGCAAGCGACGACGCGACAACGCGATCGTCGCCGTCGACTATTCGTTCATCGACGCAAAGGGGGGCCTCGGGACGGCGTCGCATCTCCCTTCGCGCATCCCCAACGCGACGCGCCCCGCAGTCATCACCTTCGTCGACGGCCGCGTGAAACGCATCGCGCTCAACATCTACCAAAAGAACCTCGCGACCGCGGGCGGTGTCCACGTGCGCGGGACGAAGGCCGACATGACGCGCGCGTTCGGCGACGGGTTCTCGCTCCAGACGACGCGGCACTACGAGAAGTACCGGTACCGCGAGCTCGGGATCGACATCTGGATCAGCCACGCCAACGACACCATCGGCGCGATTCACATCTGGGCGCCCTGAGCCGCGACGCGTGACCGCGCGCGCACCTCAGCGGAGAAGCGCGACGAGGTGCGTCGCAATTTCTTCGCCGGCGTCTTCCTGAAGGAAGTGTCCCGCGTCGCGGATCGTCGCGTGCGGTTGCCCTTTCGCGCCGGGGATCATCGATTGAAGTGCGCGATCGCCGCCTGCGGTGATCGGATCCTTGTCGCTGAAGAGCGTGACGAACGGCTTCTCCCACTTCGACAGGATCTCCCATGCCGCGCGATTCGCCGCCGACGCGGGATCGTCGGGCGTCACCGGAACCAAGAGCGGAAACTGCCGCGCGCCGGCCTTGAACGTCTCGTCCGGGTAAGGCGCGTCGTATGCGGCGACGACGTCGTCCGCGACCGGACGCGCGCACGCACGCCTGACGATCCCGCCGACCGGAAACTCCGGCACTGTCTGCGAGAACTCGCGCCACATGAAGAAGGCATCGGCGGGCTTCTTGTCGCCCGTCGGCAAGAACGTGTTTGCGGCGACGACGCGCGCGAAGCGATCCGGATGCTCGGCGACGAGGCGAAGCCCGATGAGACCGCCCCAATCTTGGCAGAAGAGCGTCGCGTTTCGCACATCGAGCGCGGTGAGCACGCGCGCCATCCAGTCCACGTGCCGCTGGTACGTGTAGTCTGCACGATTCGTCGGCTTGTCCGATCGACCGAAGCCGACGAGGTCGGGCGCGATAACGCGATGCCCGGCGGCGACGAGCGGCGCGATCATCTTGCGATAGAGGTAGCTCCACGACGGCTCGCCGTGGAGATAGAGGAGCGGCGCCGCGTCGCGAGGTCCCTCGTCGATGTAATGGACGCGCAGGCCGTCGATGTCGAGGTAGTGCGGCTCGAACGTGTAGCCGGGGAGGTTCGCGAACCGTGCGTCAGGCGTGCGTACGAAGTCCATCGACCGGATTTACTCTCAAAGGTGGCTCGCCGCGAGCACCTGCCAAAGATACTTCCGCACGACCTCGTCGTGATCCATCAACGACGACGTGACGGAGATCGGCGGAGCGAGCTCGTCGGCCGTGGGATCTGCGAGCGTGTTTCGGAATTGGACGAGATCGCCGCGGCCCGCTTCGCTCATGCGACGCTTCAGCGTCTCGCCGAGATCCGCCGAGACGCCCGCGCTGCCGGAGATGATTAGGCAGTAGATGAGGCCGAAGCGCATCGGCGCGCGATGCTTCGGATCGAACCGATCGAGCCGCGCGAGGAGAAACGAGGAGAGCGGCTCCTTGTAGTAGTACGAGTCGAGCAAGTAGACGTCGCGGACCGCGTCGACGCCGCCCTGTTCGAGCGCGGGCATCAGCGTCTGCCAACCGCCGGACGACGAGACGAGCGCGACGCGATCGACGTCGGCGTAACGATGCGCGCCGAGGATTGGCGTGAGGGATTTCTCGACGAGCTCCGTGAGGAATGCGCGCAGGCCGCCGGGCCTCGAGATCGGACCGCCTTCGCTGCTCTTCACTTCGTACGCGAGCTGCGGGACGACGACGAGCGAACGGATGCCGCTGCGCTCGACCTGCGCGGGGATGTCGTAACCGGTGTGGAGCGCGCCGGAGAGGCAGCCGGTGCCGCGCGGGCTGACGTAGCTCGCGATGCAATTTTGCCAGCCGTGGAAGATGACGGTGACGTGGAGAGTGGGGCTCGCGGGATCGAAGGCGCGCGGGACGTAGACCCACGCGTTGGGGAGGTTGTGCCCGGGATCGATCGCGGAGCGGACGCGGAACGTGAAGGCGCGGCCGCGGGGATCGGGGAGGGGAGTGGACGTCGAGGGCGGGGTCGAGGTCGAGGTCGGGGTCGAGGTCGAGGTGGAGGTCGAGGTCGAGGTCGAGGTCGAGGTCGCGATCGTCGTCGCCGGGAACGAGGTCGACGCCGCGAAGTCCGCGATCGCGAGCATCGCGAACGCGAAGTGGATTGCGCCGCCGTGGCGCGCAGCGAGCCTCATCGGAGCCAATTTCTCATGCCATCGCCTACCCACGCCAGTCGCTCTCCGACGCAAAGTGTAAAGTGACACTTGACACTTATCCGGACGGTGCCATTCTTTGGTGCGTGACACCTCCCGCCTCCGCCTCCGCCTCCGCGCCCTCCGCCGTCGTTGGCCGTCTCGCGCGCGTCGTCGGCCGTCGCCTCGACGCGCTTCGGCGCGACGTCGCCATGATCGTTGGCGCTTCGCCGTCACCGTTCGTCGCTCGCCGCGCCACCGCGCGCGTCGAGACCCAGGTCGCGTCTGGGCTCGCGCCGCGCCGACTTCGGATCGCTCGTGTCGTCCGCGAAACAGCCGACGCCGTGACGCTCGTCCTCGAGGATCCGACCGGCGCGGCGATCGTCTTCGTTCCCGGTCAGTTCTTCACGCTCCTCGCGACGGTCGACGGCGAGGCGCTCCGTCGCGCGTACTCCGCGTCGAGCTCGGCGCTCGACGCGACGCAGGTCACGCTCACGGCCAAGCGCGTCGTCGGCGGAAAGGTGTCGAGCTGGCTCGCGACCGACGCCTGCGAAGGAATGACGATCGACGTGCTCGGTCCGTCCGGCGCGTTCACCGTCGCGCCCGACGCCGACGCCGTCCGTCACCTCGTCCTCGTCGGTGGCGGCAGCGGGATCACGCCGCTCATGTCGATCGCGCGGACGATCCTCGCGGCCGAGCCGCGCTCGTTCGTCTCGCTCGTGTACGGAAACCGCGGCGCCGACGACGTCATCTTCCGCGACGCGCTCGATGCCCTCGCGCTCGAGCACGCGGATCGCTTCACGCTTCGCCACGTCCTCTCCGATCCGCCGCGCGAATGGATCGGCGGCGTCGGCGTCCTCGAGCCCGACGTCCTCGCGCGCGAGATCGCGCTCGTCGATCTCCACCTCGATCTCCCGACCGACTTCTTCGTGTGCGGCCCCGAGCCAATGATGCGCGCCGCACGCGACGTCCTCGCGGCGCGCGGCGTCGATCCGAAGCGCGTGCACGAAGAGCGCTTCTCGTCCCCCCAGCTTCGTACCTCCGCGACGCGCGACCTCGGCACGCACCCGGTCACGCTTCGCACCGGAGGCGACGAGCGCCGATTCGTCGTCGCGTCCGGCCAGACCATCCTCGAAGCAGGGCTCGCGGCCGGAGCGCCGATGCCGTTCTCGTGCGCGATGGGCGGATGCGGTGCGTGCAAAGTGAAGCTCGCGTCCGGCGATGTGGAGATGGACGAACCGAGCTGCCTCTCCGACGACGAGCGCGCCGCAGGTTTCGTCCTCGCGTGCTGCGCGCGCCCGCAAGGGCCGGCCGTCGTGGAGCTCCCGTGATCGATCGCGCCGCGTGGCCGTACCGCATGAAGGATCTCTCGTCCCTCACCGGGCTCCCGCGTCAGGCGATCCATTTCTACATCCAGCAAGGCCTCGTCCCCGAAGGGCACAAGACGGGGCGCAACATGGCGTACTACGGCGAAGAGCACGTCGCGCGAATCAAGCTCGTGCGCGAGCTCCAACACGATCGCTTTCTGCCACTCAAGGCGATCCGCGCCGTCATCGACGAGCGCGACGACGCGTTCAGCCCTGCGCAACGCCGCCTCCTCGTCGACGTGAAGGAGCGACTCGGTAAGCACGTCGCGCCGCGCAGCGACGATGCGCGCGAGACGGTCGACGCGAAGGAGCTCGCTGCGCGCGTGGGTCTCGAGAAGAAGGATCTCGACGAGATGATCGCGATCGGCCTCTTCGCCGCGTCGCCGGGCCCGCGCGGTCGGCTCCGCATCGCGAGGGACGACGCTTGGATCGTCGAGCTCTTCGGCGAGGTCCGCGCCGCCGGCTTCACGCGGAAGCTCGGTTTTCCGGCGAGCATCATGACGATCTACGAAGACGCGATGACGCAGCTCTTCGATCGCGAGACCGCGCTCCTGACCTCGAAGCTCTCGCACCTCCCGGCCGATCGCGTCGCGTCGATGACGGCGAAGGTCCTCCCGATCATCAGCACGTTTCTCGCGCGCTACCACGACACCAAGGTCCGACACTTTTTCGCTGCGATGTGATCACGACAGAGGAGTCACCCCGAATGCTCGACACCACCAAGCTCACGTCTCTACTTCCAGCCAAGATGCGCGATCAGGTCGACGCGTACGTCGAGATGCTCGACGTCTTCCTCGAGATTCGCGATCCGCGCGTGCTCCGTGCGCTCGGTCCGGCCGGCGTGCGCGGCCTCGTCTTGAAGCGCGGCAAGCAGGGCGTGCCGACGAAGATGCCCGCGACGCACTCGGCGCACTTCGATTGGACGTACCCCGACGATCACGCCGAGATGCGCGAGCTCTATCGTCGCGCGAAGCTCGGTCAGTGGAACGGCGAGGACCTCGCGTGGAAGACGAGCGTCGATCCGCTGAACCCCGAGGTCCCGCTCCTCCCCGAGCGCTTCATCGACTTTTCGATCCTTGCGAACATGGGGATCAAGCTCGACGCGAAAGAGAAGCGCGAGTTCACCTACAGCCTGACGTCGTGGATGCTCAGTCAGTTTCTGCATGGAGAGCAAGGCGCGCTCTTCGCGGCCGCTCAAGTCACCGAGGCCGTGCAGTTCTTCGACGGCAAGCTGTACGGCGCGACGCAAGTCATGGACGAAGGGCGCCACGTCGAGGTCTTTCACCGGTACCTCGATACGAAGCTGAACAAGCTCTACCAAATCAACGACAACCTCTTCGTCATCATCGACTCGCTCATGAGCGACTCGCGTTGGGACATGAAGTTCCTCGGCATGCAGATCATGGTCGAAGGGCTCGCGCTCGGCGCGTTCGGCACGCTCTACAAACAGACGAAGGAGCCGCTCTTGAAGAGCCTTCTCAAGATGGTGATTCAAGACGAAGCGCGCCACGTGCACTACGGCGTCCTCGCGCTCCGCGAGCACATCACGAAAGAGCTGAGCGAGAGCGAGCGTCAGGAGCGCGAGGACTGGTCCTTCGAGGTCGCGCTCTTGATGCGAAATCGCTTCATGGCGTACGAGGTCTTCGATGAGTGGTTCGCGGGACGCTTGCCTCGCGACAAGTGGCGCGAGTTCGTGATGCAGGTCCCCGGGATGAACGAGTTCCGTCAGACGATGTTCTCGCGCCTCGTGCCGAACCTCCGCGAGATCGGGCTCATGACCCCGCGCATCCTTCCGCGGTACGAGAAGGTCGGGCTGATGAAGTACTTCGGCGGCGCCGCGGCCGATCAACTGAGCGGAGATCGGATGATCCACGAGCTCGATCAGGCGGCGGCCTGAGATCCGCTACGGCACTTCGCGCTTCGTCGAGGGGGGAGGAACGTCGTCGAGCGCCTCGCGTGTGAAGATCGCGACCGTGCCGACCGCCGCGTCGCTGGCGCCGCGCAACGGCGCGATCGATACGCGCGCCCTCACGCGACCACCGTCCTTGCGCGTGTGCGTCGCTTCGACGCCCGTCACCGTGTCGCCCGCGACGGCGCTCTTCGCGAGCGCGACGAGCTCCGCCGACGGCGTCCTGCCGATCGCCTCGTCCGCAGTCCATCCGAAGAGCGCCGCGGCGGCCGGGTTCCACAGCGTCACGCGCCCTTCGAAGTCGAGCGCGACGATCGCGAGGGGCGACGCTTCGAACACCGCGCGCATCTGCTCATCGCGGTCGGGCGGCGGCGGACGCATGCCGCTCGCGAACGAAATGAGAAACGGTTCGTCGGTGCGTGGCGTCAGCGGACTCGACGACGGGGGATCGCCCTCGTCGGGCGACGGAGCTATCGTGAAAGGAAGCAGCATCGGGTCGCTCTACGAGCCAGATCCGTGCCGCGCGTGCGACGGGAAATCCGCGCCGAAAGTCCAATGTGGGACCTCGAACGGCGCAGCTACGTTGGAAAGATCCAGTTTCAGGATTGCACGACGGGACGCGTCAGCCAGCCAAGCGAACGCTCACTTCAGGACGAAGTTGTTGAGCCCTTGGACGACGACGCCGACGACGCTCTCGCCCGCGATCAGGCCAGAGGAGATCGGCACGACGAAGCGGTCGGCCTGCTTGTCGCTGATCTTCTGAAACGCGAGCGCGAGGACGGCGCCGATGAAGAAGCTGAGCGACGTCGCGAACGGAAACATGAGACCCAATCCGAGACCGCTCGCCGACGGGATCCATCTTCGCAGCTTCGGAAAAATCACCTCGGCGATCGCGAGCGCGACGCCCCACGCGATGCCGACGACGATCCCGTGGCGCGCCATCGGGTGCAGGTTCGCGAAGCCTTCGGCGAAGACGCGCGCCACCGCTTCCCACTGCTGCGCCGCGGGCGCCGGGAACATCGCCGCGCGCGTGGCGCCTTCGGGCGCGCGAATCGCCGCGATGCTCGGGACGAGGAAGAAGTACGCGGTGCACGACGCGATCGTGCCGGTGAAGATGCCGAGGAACTGCGCGAGGAACTGGCGACGTGGGTTCGCGCCGAGCAAGTAACCCGACTTGAGATCCGTGAGGAGATCCGCGGACGCGAGCGCGCCGCCCGACGTGATCGCGGCGGTCATCAGGTTGGCTTGCACGTTCTGCGGCATGAGCACGCCGTACGTGAGCTGCATGATCTTTCCCATCGGGCCGCCCGGCGTCACGTCGGTCTCGCCGGTCGCGCGGCAGGCGACGAACGCGAGCAAGAACGTCACGAGGACGGAGAGCGCGCCGAGGTGCGGCGGGATTTCGAACGCGCGCCACGCGATGAGGACGAGGCCCGTGCCCGCGACGGCCATTCCGAGCACGAACCACGACGTCGGCACTTCGACGTGCGGCACGCGCGGATCTTCGCCCGCCAGCGCTTTGCCTCCGAAGCCGCTGAACGCGCGCGCGATCGTTCGCCATCCCAACGCGAACGTCGTCAGCCCGTACGCGACCATCATCGGCGCGCCGTACCAGATGCCGATCTTCGTGGCGGCGTTCGCCGGGCTCGTCGCCGCGGTCACGAGCGTACCCAACGGATTCGTCCAACCCCATTCGAGCGCGCGCGGTCCGACGTCGAGCACGAGGATGCACGCCCCCGCGAGCATCGACGCCGTGACGCGCACGCCGATGATCGCACCGGCGCCGATGAGGACGACGCTGTGATCGAGCTTGATGTGCCACTGGGACAGCTCGAACGCCTTCTCGCGAAAGACGCCGAGCTTCGCGTCGAAGTAGCGCGCGACGATGTGGAGCCTGCCGTCGAAGATGTTCAGATCGTCGGGGAGCACGGGGCCGAGCGAGAGCTTCCCGTCGGCGCCGCAGCGTCGAACGGCGTTGAGATCTTTCAAGAGCGGGATCGACAGCGCGAAGAGGGCCGCGATCATGAGCGCGCGCGCCTTGACGATCGCCTCGCGTCCGTTGCCGTAGAGGCTCTGCAGCGTGACCGCGGTCGCCGTCCCGGTCGGGAACTTCAGCTTCTCGCGGTTGATCATGTTCCGCTTCATCGGGATCGCCATCACGACGCCGAGCACCGCCGTGAAGAAGATCCACGGCACGACGATGCGCCACGAGAGCTGTTGTCCGGTGAGGAGGAGCAGCGCCGGCACCGCCGACACGAGCACCATGCCCGTCGAGAATCCGGCGGCCGACGCGACCGACTGCATGCAGTTGTTCTCGAGGATCGACATCGGCGTCTTCGCGATGCGCGCCTTGAGGAGCGCCGACCACGTCGCGAACGAGAGAATGCACGCGGTGATCCCGACGCCGGCGGCCCAACCCGTCTTGAGGCCGACGTAGATGTTCGTGAAGCAGAGAAAGAACCCGAGGAACGATCCCATCAGGACCGCGCGCACCGTGAGCTGCGGAGCGTCGCCGCGGTAGGCCCTCGCGTACCACTCCGCCTCGTCCATCTTCGCGATCTCTTCCGGCGGGATGTCGAGCGGCTTGCTCTGCGCGACCTCCTCGGGCGTCTCGGCGGGCTTCTGGAACAAGGAATCTTCGAGCGTATCAGTCGCCCGCGGCGGATCGAAAGATCCCCTTCGCCATGAGAGAGGACTCGGCGTCGGCGCGCGTGCGGTAGATTTCGGCGCGCGCTTTGGCGATGCCGTCGTCGGTCGGCGCTGCGAGGTGCGCCATCTCCGCGAGGTGGCACGCGACGGCGAGCTCGCCGTTTTGCGCGAGCTCGCGCGCGCGGTCGACGAGCTTCTTCGCGCCGCCGCTCAACGACGCGACTTCGTGAGCGAGCGCGCGATCGGATCCGGGCTTCAAGTGCGCGGGGTTTCCGTCGTACCAGCCGCCGTACAGACGCCAGATGTTGCGGACGATGAACTCGGGCTCGTCGTAGATCGGGCGCAGGTACGGACGCTCGAGGAGCTCCGCGGGCGCTTTCACCTCGGCGAGGACGCGGTCGAGCGTCGCCCCTTGGTTCATGAGCGCGAGCGTCTGCGCGTGGAGCGACTCGAGGAGCGTCGCGCTCTCTTCGAGCGCACGTTGCACGCGATCCGCGCCGAAGATCGGCGGACCGTGTCCCGGGCACATCGTCTCGGCGCCGAGCGCGGCCATCGTGCGGAGCGCGTGCGCCCAGTCGATCGCGTACCGCTGGACCTTCTGCGGGTTGCCGGCGTTCGGCGTCGCCCAGATGAAGAGATCTCCCGTGCAGACTACACGTTGGTCCGGGAGCCACGCCCACGTCGCGTCGTCGGTCTCGCCGCGCGCGTGGTGGAGCTCGACGCGGACTCCGCCCACGTCGAGCGCGAGATCGCTCGCGAACGTCACGTCGGGGTAACGGAACGTCGTGGGCCAGGTCGCGGAAGTTTGGAACTGGCGCGCGTTGATGCAGGCGTTGTAGCCGCCGGTCGCCTTGTAGCGATCGAACCGCGCCGCGACGGCTTCGTGCGCGACGACACGCGCGGGCCCGCCCTCGGCTTCGTAGAGCTCGACGCCGAAGCAGTGGTCGACGTGGCCGTGCGTGTAGATGGCCGTGTGGAGCGCGCGCTTCGAGAAGATGCGCACGAGCCCCTTCGTCGGCGCGGCGAGGACGAAGCTGCCGGTGTCGACGAGCACGAGGCCGTCGTCGGTGTCGATCGCCGTGACGTTCGCGAAGCTCGAGACGAACGCAACGCGTGCGGCGACTTCTTCGACCGCCATCTGCGGAGCGAACGGATGCACGCTCTTGTCGTCGCCCTTCCAGAAGCGCTCGGCGAGATCGCGGATCGTTCCCATGCGACGCTAGTCTCTCACGGGACGCGATAGAGCAGCAGCCGGCATTCGATGGCGCCGTTGTAGACGAGCCACCACTTTTCGGGTTTTCGTCCGAAGGCGCGCTCGATCTCCGACGTGCCGGCGAGCACCGCGACGCCGTGACCGTGCAGCGTGAAGAGCGCGCGCGCCATGTCGTTGAAGAAGGGGCGATCCGCGTCGAGGCGCTCGCCGTACGGCGGGTTCGTGACGACGACGCCGGGCGGATCGGTCGGAACGATCGCGCGAACGTCGCGCTCTTCGACGACGAGATCGACGCCGGCGATCTTCGCGTTCGCGCGCGTCGCGTCGACCATCGCCGGATCGATGTCGGTCGCGCGGACGATCGGTCCGTCGCGCCGCGCGCTCGCACGCGCTTGGCTTCGGAGATCCGCCATCTGCTTCTGCATCGCGTCGTCGCAGAGCGCCCATCGCTCGACGCCGAAGCTCGCGCGCCGGAGCCCCGGCGCGACGCCGCGCGCCCACTCGGCCGCTTCGATCGCGATCGTCCCCGCGCCGCACATCGGATCGACGAGCGGGCGCTTTCGATCCCAGCCCGAGAGGCGGAGCATCGCCGCAGCGAGCGTCTCCTTGAGCGGCGCTTCGCCGGTCAGCGTGCGCCATCCGCGTCTGTGGAGCGGTTCACCCGCGAGATCGACGTAGACGTCGGCGCGATCGTTCACGAGGTGAACGACGACGAGGACGTCGGGATCGTCGAGATTGACGGAAGGTCGCTCGCCGAGATCGTCGCGGAGCTGATCGACGATCGCGTCCTTCGCGCGCTGCGCGATGAATTGCGAGTGGGTGAGCTTGCTCGATCGACACGTCGCCTTCACCGCCAGCGTGTGCTTCGGCGAAAGGAAGTGCCGCCACTCGAGCGAGTGCATCACTTCGTAGAGCTCGTTCCCTCCGCGGACGTCGAACGTACCGCGCCACGCGAGGACGCGCACAGCGACGCGCGACCAGAGGCACACGCGCGCGCCGTCGAGGAGCTCGCCCGCGAAATGAACGCCGCCGCGATCCGCGCGCACGCCGCGTAGGCCGAGCTCGCGTAGCTCGTCACGGAGCGCCGGCTCGGTGCCTTTCGCAGCGGTCGCGAAGAAGTCCATGCGCTCGTATAGCGGACTAGCGCGGGGCAGGCGGACTGTTTTGCGCGCTCCACACGACGAGAAGTATCCCCGACACAGCCGCGATCGCCGCGCCCGAGCCGAGCGCGACTTGATGTCCGTACGCCTTCCAGAGCCAGCCCGTGAGGAGCCCGGCGGGGAGAGCGGTGACTCCGACAACGAGGTTGTAGTAACCGAACGCGCGTCCGCGAATCTCCGCGGGCGCGATGTCGCGGACGAGCGCCTTTTCCGCCGGTTCGGTGAGGCCGTAGTAGGCGCCGTAGACGACGAAGATGGCCCACGCTTGCCACGACTCGGTTGCGACGCCGAGGACGAGGTAGGTCGCGGCGTAGACGATCCATCCGATGAGAATGAGGCGCGCGCGAGGAACGCGATCGGAGAGATCGCCGCCGAGCCAGGCGCTCACGACCTTGGTGAGATTGAGGACGGTCCAGAGGACGGGGATGAGCGCCGTGGCGACGCCGAGCTCGCGCGCACGCAAGAGGAGGAACGCGTCGGACGAGTTGCCGAGGGAGAAGAGGAGGACGATAGCGAGATACGATTTGAGGCGCGCGGGGAGGGGAGTCTTCGAGGTCGAGGTCGACGTCGACGTCGACGTCGAAGGCGAGGTCGAGGTCGCGGGCCGCGCGCGCTCCTTCACCAAGAGCACGAGCAGCGTCGCGATCACGCCCGGAATCACCGCGAGCCAAAACACGTTCCGCACCGAGACACCCAGCGCGAGCAGCGCCGTCGCGATCAACGGTCCGACGACCGCACCCGTGTGATCCATCGCTTGGTGAAATCCGAACGCGCGACCGGCGCCCCCTTTCTCCGCGGCGTCGGCGATGAGCGCGTCGCGCGGCGCCGAACGCAATCCCTTGCCGACGCGATCGGTGACGCGAACCGCGAGCACGTGCCACGGCGCCGTCGCGATCGCGACGAGCGGCCTCACCGCGCTCGCCAGCCCGTACCCGAATATCACCAGCGGCTTGCGCTTCCCGAGGCGATCCGACACCGAGCCCGCGACCAGCTTCAGCAAGCTCGACACCGTGTCGGCGAGCCCTTCGACCAGCCCGAGAAACTCCGCACCCGCGCCGAGCGTCCCCACGAGGAACAGCGGCAGGAGCGGAAAGATCATCTCCGTCCCGATGTCGGTGGCGAGGCTCGTGAACCCGAGCAAGACGACCGTGCGCGGAAGGGCGTTTCGAGGCAAAGCGGCCAAGGCGACGCAACGTTGCACGCTTGCGCCCTTGCTTTGCAACCTTGCATCGCGCGCCGTTTCCTCCACAGGGCAAATGCTCGAAATCGCGTTCCCGGATGCGTGGCATACGCGATGCACCATCTCGAGACGCAGCGCCGGCCGGGCTTCCCCCCCCCAGCCCCCGGCGCTGCTTTTTTTTTGTCCGCGTCCGGGCGGGTCGGCTGCGCGTACGCTCGGGCATGGCGTTCGTACGCAGCGCGCTCCTCCGTGCCTTCCGCGGTATCAGCCGGATCTATTTTCGTGAGACCGAGGTCGTCGGCGCGGTGCCGAGCGCCGATACGCACGGACGGATCTTCGCGGCGAACCACGTCAACGGGCTCGTCGATCCGATCCTCGTCCTGACGAACGCGCCATGCGCAGCGTCGCCCATCGCGAAGAGCACGCTGTGGAAGGTGCCGGTGTTGAAGTGGCTGCTCGACGCGGTCGACGCGGTCCCCGTCGTGCGGCGCCGCGACGATCCGAACAAGGCGGCCGAGTCGAACGACGAGATCTTCGATCGCGTCGCGTCGCACCTCTCCGGCGGCGGCAACATCCTGATTTTTCCCGAAGGCACGAGCCACAACGAGCCGCACCTCGTGAAGCTGAAGAGCGGCGCCGCGCGCATGCTCGCGCGCGCGCACACCGGCGGAGCGCGCGGGCTCACGTTCCAAGCGGTGGGGCTCGAGTTCGAAGCGCGCGACACGTTTCGATCGCGCGCGCTCGTCGTCTACGGGCCGGTGCGCGCGGTCGACGAGCTCGGCGCGTCCGGCGACGATCTCGCAAAGGCGATCACCGACATGCTCCGCGTCGATCTCTCCGAGCTCATCGTCGAAGGCGCCGACTGGGAAGAGCGTGAGCTCATCGCGCGCGTCGCGTCGCTCTTCGCGCACGACACCGGCGATCGATCGCTGAAGGCGTGGAACGAGATCGGCCGTCAGGTCGAGGCCGCGCGCAAGGCGCTCGGACCGCAGCACGCGGCGATGTACGCGGAGATCAAGGCGCGCGTCGCGGCGTACTTCGACGCGCTCGACGCGAGTGAGCTCTCCGACGCAGAGGTCGCGACGGGAGACGTGGCTTCGATGAAGCGTGGCGCGAAGCGGCGAAAGCTCCTGCTCGCGCTGTCGCTGCCGTTCGCGATCCCAGGCGCCGTCCTCTATTGGCTGCCGTACCAAATTCCGCGCATCGTCTCGAAGCGCGTGGCGAAGCAGGAACACGACGTCGTCTCCACGTACAAGCTCGGGACCGGGCTCGTCGTGTTTCCGCTGTGGGCGGGCGCGCTCGTCGGCGCGTCGTTCGCGCTTCTTCCGCCGCCCGCGTCGTTCGCGGCCGCGACGGTCGCGATCGTGTCGCCGTTCGCCGCGCTCTATTGGCTCGATCACCTCGAGCAACGAAAGATCGGCCGGCGCCGCGCCGCGCCTGCGGACATCGCGCGCATCGGCGTGCTTCGCGCGGAGCTCGTCGCGCTTCTGTCTCGAGCGCGCGAAGAGCTCGCACCGACCGCCAGCGCTACGCCCAACTGACGCGGTACGCGAGCGTCATCTGCGTGCAGAGCGGACGAAGCTCGCGCACGTACGCCTTCTCGGAGAACAGTCCGACGAGCCCCGAGATCACGCCGCGGAGCGCGACGCGCGTGTACGGCACGCGGGCGCATGGCCAGCCGCCGATCTCGGCGCGCGCGTCCTTCGGCCCGACCTTGATGATGGCGACACCGCCGCCGATCCAGATGCGCTGCCACACGCTCGGTAGCCGCGTGAGGATCGTCCACGGCGTGACGCCCGCGCCTTTCGCGAGGCTCACGGCGACGGACAGCACCGTCCCCAGCGCGTGACGCCCGACCTCGGCGCCGATCGCGACCTGCTCTTGCTCGGTAAGACCGAGGCGATCGCACGCTTCGTAGTGCGCGACCGCGATCTCCGACGGGAGCCAAACACCGACGACCGTCGACAGCACGGGCTCGTGATATTCGGCCGGCAGATGCGAGAGGTACGACTCGAGCAGCTTTCGCTCGCGGATGGATCGAAGCGACGAGCTGAGCCACGTGCTGCGAAACTCGGTCGTCGGCGGGACGTGCGTGCGCGACACGCCGCCCGGAAACGGTACGAGCACCTCCTCTCCCCCCGCCATCTCTGGAGCATATCCCTCTCGTCACGAAACGCGCTAAAGGACCGGCGATGTCCGTTCTCGTTCTCGTTCGCCACGGCAAGGCGTCTGCGTTCTCGCAGGATGGCTACGACCAGCTCTCCGAGCCCGGCTACGCGCAGGCGCGCGCGCTCGGCGAGCATTGGGCACACGAGCGCGCGACGTTCGACCGCGTCTTCGTCGGACCGCGTAAGCGCCACGTGCAGACGTACGAGACCGTGTGCGAGATCGTGCGCGCTGCGGGCATCATGTGGCCCGCGCCGACGCACCTGCAAGAGCTCGACGAGCATGACGGGATCAACCTCGTCTACAAGATGCTTCCGGAGCTCGGTCGCGAGGACGCGCAGCTTCGCGCGATCGTCGAAGCGATGGCGCGCGGCGAGCAGCCGGTCGCCGAGCTGATGAGCGCCTTCAAACGATTGACGCGCAGGTGGGCACGCGGCGAGATCGGGCACGCGGAGATCGAGTCGTGGCAAGCGTTCCGCGCGCGCGTCGAGCGCGGGCTCGCGAAGATGCGCGAAGGCGTCGAAGGCGGCCAGCGTCTCGTCGCGTTCACGTCGGGCGGAACGGTCGCCGCCGCCGTCGGCCTCGCGGTCGAAGCGAGCGACGAGAAGGTCCTCGACTTGAGCTGGGCGCTCTACAACGGTGCGCTCACCGAGCTCGCGTTCTCGGCGCAGGGGTGGGGCCTCGTCCGCTTCAACGGCACACCGCACCTGCGCGACGCGAGGCTCGTGACGTCGGTATAGTGTCGCCCATGTTGACCCAGCCCAACGAGCGCGTCGCGACGATCATCACCAAGATTCGAGAGCTCTTCGAGAAGGACGTCTATCCGCTCGAAGCGGCGTTTCTGGGACGCGGCTTCCGGACGATGCTGCCGGAGCTCGGAGCGCTGCGCGCGCGCGTGAAAGAGATGGGGCTATGGGCGCCGCATCTTCCGACGGAGATCGGCGGGATGGGGTTGTCACTCAGCGAGTTCGCGCACGTGAGCGAGCAGCTCGGACGAACGCCGATCGGTCACTATCTCTTCAACTGCCAGGCGCCCGACGTCGGCAACATGGAAATTCTCGGCTCGCACGGCACGCCCGAGCAAAAGGCGCGCTTCCTCGCGCCGCTCGCGCGCGGCGACGTGCGAAGTTGTTTTTCGATGACCGAACCGGGGCTCGCCGGATCGAACCCGACGCAGCTCGCGACGCGTGCAGTGAAGGACGGAAACGACTACGTCGTCACGGGGCACAAGTGGTTCACGTCGTCGGCCGACGGTGCGGCGTTCGCGATCGTGATGGCCGTCACGAATCCCGAAGCCGACAGCGCGCACATGCGCGCGTCGCAGATCATCGTCCCGACCGATACGCCCGGCTTCAAGCTCGTGCGAAATATTCCGGTGATGGGCGAGGCGGGCGAGGACTACGCGAGCCACGCCGAAGTGAAATACGAAGGCTGCCGCGTCCCGCAGTCGAACTTGCTCGGCCACGAAGGCGCCGGCTTCGCGATCGCGCAAGAGCGTCTCGGTCCGGGTCGCATCCATCACTGCATGCGATGGATCGGGATCTCGGAGCGCGCGATGGACCTGATGTGCAGGCGCGCGGCGTCGCGCGAGCTATCGCCCGGGAAGCCGCTCGGGCAAAAGCAGATCGTACAAGAGTGGATCGCGGAGAGCCGTGCGGAGATCAATGCCTCGCGCTTGCTGGTGCTGCATGCAGCCGACACGATCGATCGCTCGGGCGCGTACGCGGCGCGCGAAGAGGTGTCGCTCATCAAGTTCTTCGTCGCCGGGATGCTGCAGCGCGTGCTCGATCGCGCGATTCAGGTGCACGGCGCGCTCGGCATGACGGACGACACACCGCTCGCGTATTGGTACCGGCACGAACGCGCCGCGCGCATCTACGACGGACCGGACGAGGTGCACAAGAGCGTCGTCGCGAAGCGGATCCTGCGGGAGTACGGGATCCAGGTGAAGGGATGAAGCTGACGGCGGGGATCGTTCGGGATCCGCGATGCGTCGAGCTCGCGGTGGCAAAGTGAGCACGAAAGACTTCTCCGATGCGCCGTCGGCGGTGCGCGAAGGGCAAGCGTTCGACACCACCAAGCTCGATCCGTGGCTGCGCGAACGCGTCGCCGGCCTCTCCGGCACGCTCGAGGTCCTGCAGTTCGGACGCGGCTTCTCGAACCTGACGTACCTGCTTCGCGTCGGCGGCGAAGGCGGACGCGAGCTCGTCTTGAGGCGCGCGCCGCCGGGCGTGAAGATCAAGAGCGCGCACGACATGGGGCGCGAGTTCCGAATCTTGAGCCACCTCGCCGATGCGTGGACGAAGTCGCCGCGACCGCTCGCGCATTGCGAGGACGAGTCGCTCATCGGCTCGGCGTTCTACGTCATGGAGCGCGTGCGCGGCGTCATCTTGCGTCAGCGCGTTCCGTCCGGGCTCACGCTCGACGAGGCGACGATGCGCCGCGTGTCCGAGTCGACGATCGACACGCTCGCGGAGATCCACGCGATCGACTACCGCGCCGTAGGCCTCGGTGATCTCGGAAAGCCCGAAGGCTACGTCGCGCGTCAGCTCACCGGATGGACCGATCGCTACCGGAAGTCGCAGACCGACGACGTGCCTTCGTTCGAAGAGCTCGGTCGTTGGCTCTTCGCGCACACGCCGCCCGAGTCGCCGATCGCGACGCTCATCCACAACGACTTCAAGTACGACAACGTCGTGCTCGATCCGGCGCTCGGCGGCGTCGCGTCGGTGCTCGATTGGGAGATGGCGACCATCGGCGACCCGCTCATGGATCTCGGCACGACGCTCGGCTACTGGATCGATCCGGACGATCCGCCGGTGTTCCAGGTGATGGTCTTCGGGCCAACGAATCTGCCCGGAAATCTGCGTCGCGCGGAGATCGTGCGACGCTACGCGGAGAAGAGCGGTCGCGACGTCGGCGACGTCCTCTTCTACTACGCGTACGCGCTCTACAAGCTCGCGGTCGTCGCGCAGCAGCTCTATCGGCGATACAAAGACGGCCTCACCAAAGAAGAGCGCTACGCGCCGATGCTCGAAGGCGTGCGCGCGGTTACGAGCTCCGCGCTTCACGCCGTCGCCAAAGGGCGCATCGATCGCCTCGGCGAGCCGTGACCGCGCCGCGTGACCGCCACGCCGAGCTCCGCGTGCTCGCCGCGCGACGCATGCGGATCGCGCTCGTGCTCACGGCGCTGACGATGCTCACGTATTTCGGATTCATCTTGCTCGTCGCGTTCGACAAGCCGCTCCTCGGCACCGTCGTGAGCCCCGGCCTCAGCGTCGGCATCCTTCTCGGCGCGATCGTCATCGTCGTCGCGTGGGTGCTCACGGGCGTTTACGTCTTCTGGGCGAATCGCCATTACGACTCCGCGCTCGATGCGATTCGCGAACCGAGCGATGCGCCATGACCGCGACGACGACCGACAGCGGGCTCGGAAAACCGAACGTCACGGCGATCATCTTCTTCTTCGTCTTCATCGCTGTCACGATGGGCATCACGTTGTGGGCCGCGCGCCGCACGAAGACGACCGCCGAGTTCTTCGCGGCCGGCGGCAACGTGAGCGGCGTGCAGAATGGCTTCGCGCTCGCCGGCGATTTCATGAGCGCGGCGAGCTTCCTCGGGATCGCCGGGCTCGTCGCACAGTCCGGCTTCGACGGGCTCATCTATTCCGTCGGATGGCTCGTCGGCTGGCCGGTCATGACGTTCCTCGTCGCGGAGCCGCTGCGCAATCTCGGAAAGTACACGTTCGCCGACGTCGTCGCGTTTCGACTCGGTCAGCGTCCGGTGCGCATCGCCGCGGCGATCGGCGGGCTCACGGTCGTCGCGTTCTATCTCATCGCGCAGATGGTCGGAGCGGGGAACCTCATCAAGCTGATGTTCGGCCTCCCGTACGAAGGCGCGGTCGTCGCGGTCGGCGTCGTCATGCTCGCGTACGTCCTCTTCGGCGGGATGATCGCGACCACGTGGGTGCAGATCGTCAAAGCAGTGCTCCTCCTCGGCGGCGCGTCGATCCTCGCGCTCCTCGTGCTCTCGCGCTTCGGCTTCAATCCGCTGCGCCTCTTCGCAGTGGCCGCCGAGCGCTACGGCGTCGGGGTGCTCGCGCCCGGAAAGCTCGTGACGAGCCCGCTCGAAGCGGTGTCGCTCGGCCTCGCGCTCATGTTCGGGACGAGCGGCCTCCCGCACATCCTGATGCGCTTCTATACGGTCCCCAACGCGCGCGCCGCGCGCACCTCGGTGTTCGTCGCCACGGGTCTGATCGCGGGCTTCTACTTGATCACGTTCGTCCTCGGTTTCGGCGCCGCGGTCATCGTCGGACGCGACGCGATCGCCGCGGTCGACAAAGGCGGCAACATGGCGGCGCCGCTCCTCGCGGAGGTCGTCGGCGGAACGCCGTTCTTCGGATTCATCTCGGCGGTCGCGTTCGCGACGATCCTCGCCGTCGTCGCGGGGCTCACGCTCTCGGGCGCGGCGGCGCTCTCGCACGATCTCTGGGTCAACGTCGTGCGTCGCGGCAGCGCGCCGGAGTACGAGCAGATGCGCGTCGCGAAGATCGCCACGGTGATGCTCGGTGCCTTCGCGATTTTGCTCGGTGTCGCGTTCAAAGGTCAGAACGTCGCGTTCATGGTCGGCCTCGCGTTCGCCGTTGCCGCGAGCGCCAACCTCCCGGCGCTCATCTTGTCGATGTTCTGGCGGCGATGCACGACGGCCGGCGCGGTCGCGAGCATCGCCGCTGGGACGGGCTCGGCGATCCTCCTCATCTTTCTATCGCCGACGGTGCAGATCGATCTCCTCCACAAGGACGCGGCCATCTTCCCGATGAAGAACCCCGCGCTGATCTCGATGCCACTGTCGTTCTTGGTCGGCATCGTCGTGTCACTCGTGCGCGCGGAGCCGTCGGCGGTCGCGGGCTTCGTCGAGTCCGAGCGGCGCATGCACATGGGAGCGCGCGCGGTTACGCCGTCGGCAGCGGCGCCTACTCGCGAAAGTCCGTGACGACGACCGCGCTCGAAGAGTGACGATGGTGCACATTTCACTCTCTCCGACCGGACCGACTATCATGCGCCTCGATGCGGTGTTTCGCCTTCCGTTCGCTTCCCGTCCTCGGCGTCGTCGCCGCGATGCTCGGTGTGGCGTGCGGGAAAACGGGGAACGCTGCGTCGAACAGCGAGCCCCATCCGTCGCCGAGCCAAACGCCGAGCGCAGAGCCCGCTCCGCCGATCACCGCTTCGTCCGCTCCGTCAGGCTTGGCCGCAGCCTGCGCGTCGCTGCACCCCGAGCTCCCCGATCTCCCGACGATGGGCGACGACGCGCCGGTGCCACCGCTCGAAGAAGGCGAAGCGCTGGCGCCGCTCTATGAGCGCCTCGCACAGCTGTTGCGCGGCAACGCGAAGGAGCACGTTCGGATCGCTGTGTACGGCGACTCGAACGGCACGATGGACTTCATGACCGGCGAGATGCGCCGCGTGCTCCAGACGAAATATGGCGACGCGGGTCACGGCTTCGTGGCGACGGGTCGTCCGTGGAATTGGTACCGCCATCGTTACGTGCGTCACGACTCGATGAAGGACACGTGGGAGCCGTTCACGGTCACGACCAAGCCGACGATGGACGGCTTCTATGGCCACGCGCTCATCGCCGGCGAGAGCTTGCAAGCCGGCGCCGACACGTGGGTGCAGACCGCCGAAGAGGGAGCGCCGATCGGAACGCATGCCAGCCGCTTCGACATTCATTACTTGAAGTGGTGGCGCGGCGGCCCGTTCGACGTGAAGGTCGACGGACAGCTTCATTCGACCGTCGATACCGAAGCGAAAAAATCCGAAGCCGGCTTCGCGCGCATCGACGTCCCCGACGGGCCGCACAAGCTCGACATCGTCGCCAAGACGTTCAAGAAGGTGCGCATCTTCGGCGTCGCGGTCGAGCGCGAGGTCCCGGGGGCGAAGGCGGGCATTCAGGTCGACGGCCTCGGCGTCGGATCGCTCAACTGCCTCACGATGCTCCGCGACGACGCGGCGACGAACAAGGCGACGCTGCAGCGACGTCACTACGATCTCGTCGTGTTCCACATCGGCTCGAACACGTTCGTCGCCGGCGATCTCGCGACGTGCATGAAGCAAGTCATCGCGCGGCATCGCGAAGCGCTTCCGGGCGTTCCAGTGCTGATCATGACGCCGCCGGATTTTCTGGAGCAGTTCCGTCCGCCGAAGACCGCAAGCTGGATGGTCAAGGTGTGCGAATCGATGCGCACGATGGCCAAGGACAACCGCGCCGCGTTCTTCGATTTTCGCGCCGCGATGGGCGGTGACGGATCGATGGGAAAATTCCAAGACGCCGGGATGACCCAAGGCGACTACGTTCACTTCAACGAGAAGGGGGGCGCGTACATGGGAGATCGCGTCGTGTACGCGCTATGGAAAGACTTTGCGGCGTGGCTCGAGAAGAATCCACGCGCGGGATGCCAGTAACGGAGATGCGAGGGACGATGCGGACGAACAACGGATGGCGGGCGGTCGCGCTCTTGGCGGTCGTGTCGTGTGGAAACAACACGAAGCCGGCCGAGCCGCCGCACGTCGAAGAAGACGCGACCGCGCCCATCGTCGACGCCTCGGTGCCCGAGCCCGAAGCCGCGCCCATCGACTCCGCGCCGCCTCCGCAACGCATGGCGATTTGCTCGGTCGGCGGCGATCCGATCGCAAACAAACAGTGCCTCGTCTGGACCGGGTGCGCGGGCGGAATGCTCCTCACGCTCGGCGGCAAACCGATCCGCAAGTGCGCGCCCAAGCCCGGGCAGTGCGAGGACGTCGAGAGCAAGCTCGTCGCCTCGTCGCAACACCTCACGCCCGGCAAGCGCACCTGCAAGACGAAGTTCTATCTCGGCAAAGAGGTCGTCATCGGCGAGGCGACCTTCAGCGTGTGCCCCGAGGACGCCGACGACAAAGAGCTCTCGACGATCTGGAAGCAGATCGCGCCGACGTGCCGCGAGCCGTACCGTGGCGAGCCCGACGCGGGTTAATCGGGCGAACGCCTCTTCGCTGCGAACGGCGCTGCGCACTGGCGGTCGCGCGTGACGCGTTCATGATTGCCGCCTCGGGGACGCGGTGCGTATATCTCCGAAGCTCCGCTCTGCCGAGGTGCTCCGCATGACTCCGCGCTATGCAGCCGACTACCGAACGATGTTCTGGGCATTCGTGCTCTTTCCGTTGGTCGCGTTCGCGCATTACTACGACCCGCGCATCATCGGATTCACGCTGCCGATCTCGCTGTATTTCGGATTTTGCGCGGGCGTCTTCTCGCACAACCAGAACCACTGCCCGACGTTCAAGACGCGCAAGGCCAACGCGCTCTACGCCGCCTACCTGTCGATCTTCTACGGGTACCCGACGTTCGCGTGGATCCCGACGCACAACTTGAATCACCACAAGTTCGTGAACAAGGCGGGCGACGCGACCATCACCTGGCGCTACTCGAAGAAGAACAACTGGACGGTCGCCTGGACGTATTTCTTCGTCTCGAGCTACTGGCAGTCGGGTCCGCTCAAAGAGTTCATGAAGAAGGCGAAGGCGACGAACCCCGCGCTCCGCCGGCAGATCGTCACGCAATACACGACGGTCGTCGTCGCGCACGTCGCGCTCCTCGCGTTCGGCATCTGGCTGCGTGGGCCGGTGATGGGCTTCGTCGTCTACTTCTTCGGCTTCGCGGTGCCGGCGCTCTTCGCGCTGTGGTCGATGATGTTCATCAACTACATCCAGCACGTGCACTGCGATCCGTGGTCCAAGCACAACCACTCGCGCAACTTCGTCTCCAAGCTCGGCAACTTCCTCGTCTTCAACAACGGGTTTCACACCGTGCATCACGAGGCGGCGGGGCAACACTGGAGCCTCGCGCCGGCGGCGCACGCGAAGATCGCGGCGGAGATCGATCCCGCGCTCTGCCAGCAGAGCATCTTCGGCTTCTGCATCAAGAGTTACCTCCTCGCGCTCTTCAGCGATCGCTTCAAGACGAAGCAGGTCGGGCGCGCGCCGTACGACCCGCCGGACGGTCGCGTGCTGAACCTGCAGACCGCCGAAGTGCAGGCCGCGGAAGCCGGCGTCAACGCCTCGATCGCGTAGTCGATTTCATCGCGTGTAATTTACACGCGTTTGATTTCGCGCGCCGACACGACGAGGAATCGCGCGCCGAGGACGATCGACACGGCGATGAGGCCGCCGGTCACGCCCCACCACAATCCGCTCGCGCCCCAGCCCAAGCCGAAGCAGAAGAAGAGCGCGAGCGGGAGCCCGACGAGCCAGTGCGCGCCCGCGACCGCGAGGAACGGTGCGCGCACGTCGCCCGCACCGCGGAGCGCGCCGGCGGCGACGACTTGCACGCCGTCGAAGAGCTGGAAGATGGCCGCGATGAGGAGCAGCTTGCCGCCGAGGAGGATCGTCTGCGGCTCGTCGGTGAAGACGTCGACGAGCCAGTAGGGAAAGACCGCAAAGACGATCGCCCATGCGGTCATCGACGCGGCGCCGATAGCGATGCCGAGCATGCCGGCGCGTCGCGGCGACCGTCCTTCGCCGACCGCGATGCCCACGCGGATGGCGGTCGCGCCCGCCACGCCGAGCGCGCCCATGTACGTGAAGCTCGCGAGACCGATGGCGATCTGATGCGCCGAAACGACGCGCGCGCCGAGCTTGCCCGCGAGGAGCGCGATGAGCGTGAAGACGGCGTACTCCGCGAGCATCTGCAGGCCTACGGGCGCGCCGAGCTTCCACACGAGACGCATCGGCACACGCGCGGCCGTCGCGCCCGCGTCGCGCATGCGTCGCGCCGGAATCACGACGAACGCCGTGAGGACGAACGTCGCGACGCTGAGCGCGATCCCGGCGCCGAGCGCGCCGAGCCGCGGGAGCCCGATGGGCGGAAGGTGCACCATCCGGAGCGCGTCGTCGCCGCGAACGAGCAAGCTGCAGACGACGACGTTGAGGACGTTGGCGACGATCGATCCGACGAGCGCGGGCGCCGTCGATCCGTGCGCCTGCAAGAAAACCTTGGTCGTGAGAAAGACGCCGATGAGCGCCATCTGCGGGGCTTGGCCGATGAGAAACGATCGCGTGTGCTCGATGATCGGCGCGTCGACGCCGAGCGGCGCGAGGAAATACGTCACGCCGTACGCGACCGCGAACGACGGCAACCACGCGAGGAGGCACGCGCGCAACGTGGTGACCAGCCCTTGCCACGCGCGCCCCGGATCCTTCGCGCCGAGCGCTTGCGACGCGAGCGGCTCGAGCCCGGTTGCGAGGCCCATCGACACCGTCACTGCCGCGAAGCCGATCGCGCGACCCATCGCCGCGCCTGCGAGATCGTCGATCGACACGTGGCCGAGGATGGCCGTGTCGACGAGCGACATCGAGATGAGGCCGAACTGCGCGAGCGCGATCGGCCACGACAGCCGCACGATCTCCCGAAGCTCGGGCGTTGCGATCGGCGGCGCGGTCTTCAGGTGCGGCCACCGCGCGACGCTGCGCGTGTCATCGTGCACGCTGCGATGGTCGAGCCGAAGCCGTTTCCGGGGGTGGTGTCGCTGGGAACGAGCGAGCCAATCGGTGTGGCGAGATCTTGTGCGCCCGGTGACACGCGTCGCGCGGAGAAGACGAAGACCTCGCCCGCCGAGGTCGAGCCGGCCGCGCCGGGCGCGCCGATCGCGAGCTGGCCCGTCGTGAGCTCGTGCACCGCGGATCCGAACGTCGTGACGAGCGGCGGCGCGTCGATGCGTTGGGTCGCGAAACCTTCGACGGCGAACGTGCCGCCGCGGTGGATGTACGCCGCGCCCAGGCCGTTCGCGTTGCCTGTCTTCGCGCCGATGATGACGTCGTCAAAGCCGTCACCGTCGAGATCGCCCGCGCAGCCGACGGCGCTCCCGAAGTGTCCGGCGCCGCTCTCGGGATAGATGAGGACGTGCGCCGGCGAGTCGGCGAGCCCCTTCGCGTTGCCCAGGTACACGAACGCGTTGCCGCCGCCGCGGTTCATCTCGGGCGCGCCGACGACGAGATCCGCGAAGCCGTCGCCGTTGACGTCGCCGGCGGTGGCGAGCGAAGCGCCGAACGTCGAGTTGGCCGGACCGGACAAACGCCACGACACGAAGTCGAGTGGCTTGTCGCGATCGCCGCGGTAGAAATAGACCAGGTGGGGCTCGCCGATGTCCGCGACGATCGCGTCGGCGAGGCCGTCGCCGTCGACGTCTCCCGACGCCGCGGGGATGGCGCCCTGCCCGAGCGTCTTCGCGGGCTCGGTCGCGATGCCGTTCGCGCCGCCGAGGAAGAGATCCGCGCCGACGAGCACGTCGCCGTACCCGTCACCGTCGACGTCGCCGAGCCCCGCGACCGCATCGGTGGATGCGTGCAGTCGCTTGGGCGCATTCGCGTCGAGCCCGTTTGCGCTCCCCATGTAGACGAGCGCCGCCGCCGTGCCGCCGACGCGCGCGCCGACGACGAGATCACCGAAGCCGTCGCCGTTGACGTCGACCGCGGTGGCGACCGACGAGCCGAGGCCCGGAGCGCTCGTCCCTTTGAGCGTGACCGAAGGGGTGCCGGGCACGCCGCCGGGGTAGATGTCGACGCGCCCCTCGCCGCCGGATGCGTGCGACGCGCCGATCGCGACCTCGGGGACGCCGTCGCCGTTCGTGTCGAGCGATCCGGGACGCGCGCCGCCGCTGGTCGCGTGCGTCGCGCCGATCGTGAATTGCCACGTCGGCGTCGACGCCGTGTGCGTGTTCCCCGCGCGCCCGTGGAGCGACCAGAAGTAGACGCCGCTCGCGAGGCTGGCCGCAGGAGTGAAGTGCGTTCCCAAGACGTCGTGCGCCTCGATGATCTTCGTACACGCGCGGTCGCTGCACAGCGTGAGCACTGCGCCGTCCATCCCTGGTGCGAGATCCCACGTGAGCGTCGGCCGCGCCGACAGCGACACCGAGGTCGAGAGCGGCGCGAGCGCGTGAAACGTGTGCACTTTGCCGGCGGGCTCGCCGATGAGGAGCGGCGTGCGGCTGCCGCAAGCGACCAGTAGGATCGCGGCGAAGAGGAAGCGCAGAAGCGTCATGCGCCGATCCATACACCGAAAAGCGTCGACGAATCTCGCTCTTCAGCCGCTCGCCTGCATGCAAAAGATGAGACCGTCGCGCGTCTTCGAGCTCATTCCGCACTGGAATTTTCGAGGTGTGAGGCTTGACGTGCAGCTCGCCGTGAATCGCGCGAGCGTTCCCTTCTCCGCCATCGCCTGCGAGAAGCCGTTGTAGAGCGCGTCGCGCTCGTCGGTCGTCATCGTGGTCGCGGGCATTCCCTGGCGCTTCGCCCAGTCGTCCGCGAAGACGACGATCACGTGATCGCGGAGACGCTCGCACGCGGCTCCGCGAAGCTCGGGCGATGCGAACTCGGGCTCGCGGAGGGGCGGGGGCGCGCGCTGGGCGGCGGGCGGCGGAGCGCTGCTGCACGCGAGGGTGGATGCAACGAGGAGGACGACCGACGAAACGATGAACGCGCTGTGGCGGATCATACTGCTTCCACCTTCTGCAAATAGTGTGACGCGCGATCGTCACGCGCGCCAACGCGGAAACGCGAACGCCGTCCGTCTCAGGCGGGGATCGCCTCGAGCAAACCCGCCGCACCCATGCCGCCACCGATGCACATCGTCACGATCGCGTATCGTCCTTTGCGACGCCTCAGCTCGTACAGCGCGGTCGCGGCGAGCTTGGCGCCCGTGCATCCGAGCGGGTGGCCGAGCGCGATCGCCCCGCCGTTCACGTTGAGCCGCTCCTCGGGAATCTCGAGCGTGCGGACGACGTGGAGCCCTTGCGACGCGAACGCTTCGTTCAGCTCGATGAGGTCGATGTCGCTCATCTTCAAGCCGGTCTTTTGGAGGAGCTTGCGCACAGCCGGGATCGGACCAATCCCCATGATGGCCGGATCGACGCCCGCGGTCGCGAACGCGCGAAAGTAGCCGAGCCCTTTGATCCCGAGCGCGTCGGCCTTCGCCTTGCTCATCAGGATCGCCGCTGCGGCGCCATCAGAGAGAGGCGAGCTGTTGCCCGCGGTGACGCTCCCCGTCATCGAGAACGCCGGCTTCAGCTGCGCGAGCCCTTCGGCCGTCGTCTCGGCGCGGATCAGCTCGTCCTTCCGAAAGTCGAACTCGACGTGCTTGCCCGCTTCGAAGCGAACCGCCTTCACCGGGACGATCTCGCTATCGAACTTGCCGGCCTTCTGCGCGGCCGACGCCTTCTGTTGGCTCTTCAACGCGAAGGCGTCTTGATCCGCGCGCGCGACGTTGAACTTCTTTGCGACGTTCTCGGCCGTGATTCCCATCGGCGTGTACACCGAGGCGACGCGCTTCATCGCCTCGGGCGACGCCGACAGCTTGTTGCCCGTCATCGGGACCATCGACATCGACTCGACGCCGCCAGCGATCGCGATGTCGTTCGTCCCCATCGCGATCGCTCCCGCCGCGATCGCGAGCGCCTGGAGACCGCTCGAGCAGAAGCGGTTGATGGTCATCGCGCTCGTCTCTTCGGGGAGCCCGCCGAGAAGCCCGACCACGCGCGCGACGTTCAGCCCTTGCTCGCCCTCGGGCATCGCGCATCCGAGGATGACGTCCTCGACGTCGGACGGCTTCACTTGCGGCACGCGCGCCATCAACGCGGCGATGACCTGCCCGGCGAGCTCGTCGGGACGAGTCTGCGCGAGCGACCCTTTGAGCGCGCGACCCACGGCAGAGCGAACGGCTTCGACGATGACGATGTCCATGCGAGCTCCTGAAGAGAGATTCGTGACTGTGTGAGATAGGCCGTGATCGCTCCGGCGGCAATGCCTCCGAACGGCGTCAGGCGCTCGCGGGACGACTCGACGCCGGCTCGTCGTTGAGCGCGGCGCGCACGGCCGCGGCGAGTCGATCGGCGTTGAACGGCTTTTGGAGAAAGCTCGCGCGCTTGTCGAGCGCCGAGACGCGCATCGCCGGATGCTCGGTGTGTCCCGACATGTAGAGTACACGCATCGACGGCCGATGCGTTCGCACGTGCGTTGCCACCGTCGGTCCATCCGCGCCCGGCATCACTACGTCCGTGAGGAGGAGATCGATCGTCGCCGTCGCGTTGTCGGCGCACGCTATCGCCTCCGTGCCGTCGGACGCCTCGAGGACGTCGAAGCCGCGCGACCGGAGCTGACGTCCCACCGCCGCGCGCACGTGTGGATCGTCCTCGACGAGCAAGATCGTCCCTTGTGCCTTGCGCGGTGGGCTCATCGGCGGCGCCGCCATCGAGGCGAGCGCGCTCCCGGCGACGCACGGCAAGAACACGTCGAACGTCGAGCCACGCCCTGGCGCGCTCTCGATGGTGATTCCACCGCCGCTCTGCCGCACGATGCCGAACACTGTCGCGAGACCGAGGCCGGTCCCTTTGCCCGGACGCTTGGTCGTGAAGAACGGCTCGAACGCTCGCGCCCGAGTCGCGTCGTCCATGCCGTGCCCCGTGTCGGAGACGCGGAGTCGGACGTAGCGACCGGCCGAGAGCTCGCCGAGAGCGTGCGCGCGTGCGTCGTCGAGATCCACCTCGTGCGTCGAGATCGACAAGAGCCCGCCGCCCGGCATCGCATCGCGCGCGTTGACGGCGAGATTCACCAGCACCTGTGCGATTTGGCTCGGATCGGCCTCGACGGCGGCGATGTCGGGCGCGAGCTCGACGTCGAGCCTCACGTCCTCGCCGAGGATGCGCCCCATCATGCGCTGCATCTCGCCGACGATGTCGTTGAGCACGATGATTCGTGGTTGGAGGTGCTGCTTGCGGCTGAACGCCAGAAGCTGTTGCGTCAGCGCCGCGCCGCGCGTCGCCGCCGCGCGCACGCGCACGACGTCCTCGCTGAGCTTGTTTTCCGTGCCGAGCTCGCCCGCGATCCAATCGAGGTCCATCTGAATCACGGCGAGGAGATTGTTGAAGTCGTGCGCGATGCCGCCGGCAAGTCGTCCAATCGCTTCCATCTTTTGCGCTTGGAGGAGCTGCTCTTCGAGGTGCACGCGATCGGTGACGTCGTTGGCGAGCGCGAGCTGGAGCAATCGGCCTTGGAGCACCACCTCGTGAACGCAGAGCTCGACGTCGAGCACGACGCCGGCCTTCGTTCGGTGACGACCCTTCTTTCCGTCGTCCGGCGCGCGCAGATCGTCGATGGTGAGCGCGAGCAGCTCCGAGCGCGAGTATCCGTATTTCGCGATCGTGGCGGAGTTCGCGTCGACGATGCGGCGCGTCCTCGCGTCGTAGATCCACATCGGCATCGGGCTGAGATCGAAGAGCGCGCGATGCGTCTCGGCCGCGTCGCTCGCGTGCTCGTTCGCGTCGGTACCGACGAGGACGAGCTCGGTGACGTGCTCGCCGCTCTCGACGGGAATGCAGCGCACGTCGAGGAGGACGAATCCGCGCGGCGACATTCGCGTCGTCTGGTAGTCGGCCGGCGTGCCCGTGCGGCGCACCTCGGCGAACAGGGCGCGCCGCTCGTCGCGCTCGGGCTCGGGGACGACGTCGAAGATGCTCTTGCCGATCGCGTCGGAAGTGCCGCTCGGATCGCGCACGCTCTCGATGATGCGGTCGTTTTCGTCCAGGACGAGGACCGCACCCCGGAGGCCTGCAGCGATTGCGCGCCATCGTTCCTCGCCGCCCATCGCCTCAGCCCCCTCCGTACGACGACGAGTCTATCAGTTTCTGAGCGGCTTGTTGTTCATGAGCATGAACTGCATACGCTCTTGGCTCTTCGGTTCGCCGCAAAGGCTGATGAACGCCTCGCGCTCGAGCTCGAGGACCTCGGCTTCGGTCACCTCGCGCGCCGCGCCGCCGACGCCGCCGCACAGAACCTCGGCGAGCTTGCGCGCGATCTTCGCGTCGTGCTCGCTCGCGTAACCGCCCGCGACGAGCGTGTCGACCATCATCGACAGCGTCGCGATTCCGCTCTCGCCCGGGAGCGTGAACGCGCGCGGCACCGGCGGATGGTACCCCGCGTGCGCGAGGCCGATCGCGCGCGACTTGGCCTCGGTGACTTGCCGTGCACGATCGAACGAGACGCCGTCGTTGCGGCGGAAGTAACCAATGTGCTTCGCCTCCTCCGCGGACGTCGCGACCTTCGCGAGCGCGATGTTCTTGAACGTCTGCGTCACGTACTCGTACGTATTCACGTTCGCGCCTTCGGGGATCGCTTCGAGCGATCGCCAAAGCATGTTCATCGTCCCCGCGCCGCCCGGAATCAACCCGACACCGACCTCGACGAGTCCGCAATACGTCTCGCTCGCCGCCTGCACCGCATCGCCCGCGTAACAAAGCTCGAGCCCGCCGCCGAACGTGAACCCGTACGGGGCTACGACCACCGGCACGCTCGCGTACTTCATCCGCTGCGTCGCGTCCTGATAGCCCTTCACCATCTTGCGGATGTCGTCCCACTGCTGTTGACCCGCCGCCATCACGACGAGAAACAGATTGGCGCCGACGCAGAAGTGCTCTCCCGTGTTGGCGATCACCATCGCGCAGAAATCCTGCTCGGCGCGCGCGGTCGCGTCGTGGAGCATCTTGATGACGTCCGGATCGATGCTGTTCGCCTTGGTCTTGAACGTCACGCCGAGGACGCCGTCGCCGAGGTCCCACGCCTCCGCTCCATCGTTCTTGAGAACGGCCGCGCCGCCCTTCTTCAAGATCTCGAACGTCGCACCGCGTGGATCGATCTCGCGCGCGACGTACTTGTTCTTCGTGAGGTCGAAGACCTCGTTGCCTTTGTAGAACGCGGTCGCGCCGCTCGCCTTCATCTTCTTGATCGAATCGGGGAGGGCGATTCCGTCCTTGTCCATCCGATCGACGGTCGCCGCGAACCCGAGCGCGTCCCAGGTCTCGAACGGCCCAAGCTCCCAGTTGTATCCCCACTTCATCGCGTCATCGATCGCGACGACGCTGTCGGTGATCTCCGGAATGCGACGCGCCGAGTAGGCGAGCGATCGCGCGATCGACTTCCACGCGAACTTGCCCGCGGGTCCGGTGTCGGCGACGAGCTTCTGCAGGCGCGCTTTTGGATCTTCGACCTTCGCGATCTCTTTCGTGACCGCCTTGATCGCCGGGTCGCCGCCCTTGGCGCGGTAATCGAGCGTCTTGGGATCGAACGTCTCGAGATCCTTCTTACTCGCCCCTTTGCGGTAAAAGCCGCTCTTCGTCTTGTCGC
The DNA here is from genome assembly GCA_038209335.1 of Polyangiales bacterium. GTDB lineage: Bacteria > Myxococcota_A > Polyangia > Polyangiales > Polyangiaceae > JBBQXV01. The sequence goes on from JBBQXV010000002.1 coordinate 47,585, forward strand.
CGAGGAGCTTCTTCTCGAGCATCGTCTTGATGAACGCGGGGAGCTCGAACACCTTGCGCTCTTCGTCGTTCACGAGCGAGTCGAAGCAGTTTTTCGCGACGTGCGCGAACGTGTCGAGGCCGACCATGTCCGCGGTGCGGAAGCTCGCGCTCTTGGGGTGGCCCATCGGCGTCCCGCTGATCGCGTCGACGTCCTCGGGCGTGAGGCCGTCCTCGATCATCATGTGAATGGTCGAGAGCATCGCGTGCACGCCGATGCGATTGCCGACGAAGTTGGGCGTGTCTTTGCCAAAGACGATCCCCTTGCCGAGCATGTCCTCCCCGAAGCGTCGGATACGCTCGGTCGTCTTGGGATCCGTGTCGGTGCCGACGACGATCTCGAGGAGCTTCATGTAACGAACGGGGTTGAAGAAATGCATCACGAGGAAGTTCTTCTTGAACTGCTCGCTCCGCCCTTTGACCATCTCTTCGATCCGAAGGCCCGACGTGTTCGACGCGACGACGCAGTCGGCGGGGACGATCTTCTCGAGCTTCTCGAAGAGCGCGCGCTTCGGCTCGATCTGTTCGAGGATCGCCTCGACGACGAGATCGCACGACGCGAGCTTTTGCAAATCGTCCTCGGTGTTGCCGATCGAGACGAGGCGCGCGTTTGCTTTGTGCGTGAACGCGGCGGGCTTCGCCTTCAGCGCCTTGTCGAGGCCGCCGCTCGCGAAGCGATTTCGCGCGGCGGGATCCTTCTTCTCGGTGTCGGTGAGGCTCGGCGGGACGATGTCGAGGAGGACGACCTCGACGCCGGCGTTTGCGAAATGGGCGGCGATGCCGCTCCCCATGACTCCTGCGCCCACGACTCCCGCGCGGCGGATCGGCTTGCTCATGTCGACTCTGGCTCCGTGAAAACCGAGGCCTCGGGATCGAGGCTTCGGGGCCGCGGAGCTTAGCGCTCAATCTTCGGAGCGGCGAGCAGGACCGCCGACGGCGACGTCGTGTCGAGCGCGACGTCGGTGGCGACGGGGATGCCGGCCCAATGCGCGATCGCCGCGAGGAAATCGCGCGCCGAGGCGAAGCGCTTGGCCTTGTCGCGTGCCATTCCTTTCTCGACGATCGCGACGAAGCCCGCGTCGAGCCCGGGCACCAGATCCAGCGGCGACGGCGGCGTCTCGCTGTTGATCTTGATCGCGAGGTCGACGTACGACGGCGCGCGAAACGGAACCTGCCCGGTGATGGCTCGGTAGATGACGACACCGACCGCGTACAGATCCGATCGCGCGTCGACCTCGCTCATCTGACCGCGCGCTTGCTCCGGCGGCATGAAATGCGGCGTGCCGAGGACCGAGCCCGGAAGCGTGAGGCGCTTTCCTCCCGGTATGTCTTCGGCTTCGATCTTCGCGAGCCGAAGTCGATGAGCTTCACGGTCTCGCCGGTCGGTCGTTTGGCAAAGTAGATGTTGTGCGGATTGATGTCGCGATGAACGACGCCGACGTCGTGCACCTTCGCGAGCCCGTCGAGGAGGCCGAACGAGAAACGGAGCACCTCCTTGATCGGCATCGGTCCGAAGTTTTCGAGGCGCGTCTGCAACGTCTCGCCGTCGAGGTACTCCATCACGATGAAGCGCTCGCCCGTCGGCAGCGCGCCGACGTCGAGGAACTCGACGAGATGCGGCGAGCGCACGAGGTTCGCGACGCGCGCCTCGCGTTCGAAGCGCGCGACGATCTCGCGATCCTTCGCCACCGCGGGCAAGAGCGCTTTGATCGCGACCGACCGACCGCTTCGCGTGTCCTCGCCTTCGAAGACGGCGCCCATTCCGCCCTCGGCGATCAGCCGGACGACACGATACTTTCCATCGACGATCGAGCCGATCGAGAGCGCCATCTGCAGCGAGCCTATGTCATCACGATTCGGGAAAAAAGGGCGGCCGGTGCGGCGCGGCGAACGATCGCGAGCGCGTGGCGTCGTCCGATTCGGCACGCTGCTCGACCGCGAACCCGTCGAGCCCTTTGAAGAGCAGGAAGCCGCCGCGCACGAGACGGCTCACGACGAGGTGCCCGCTCGATCGGTCGCGCGCGCCGAGCGGTGTCGGATCCTCGTCGAGCCCGAGCTCGGCGCACGTCTCGGCGTCGGACCCGTCGTCGAGCCGCGCGCGACCGACGACGCGCAGCGCGCGCCCGTTCACGAAGATCTGCGAGCCGTGCTCGAGCCGTCCGTACGAATTGTCCGCGCACACGAGCTCGAAGCCGCGCGCGCGGAGGATCGCGGGTGCGTCGCCGCACGGCGTGTGACCGACGACGAGGCGCTCGATCCCGTTCGCGCGCAAATGATCGACGACCGCGGGTGACGGCAGGTGCGGGTTGTTCGTCGCGTCGGAGAGACGGCCGTAGACGACGCTCGCTTGGTTGTTCCGCGTTCCGGGGATCGGCGCTTGGTACGCGACGATCGCTTCGTACGTCGAAGCGTCGTCGCCGGGGCGCGCGTTGCGGAAGCCGTCGATCTGCGTGCGGTACCAATCGTTCAGCGCGAAAATCCAATCGTCGACGCGATCGCGCGTCGAGGTCGCGCCGGGAACGACGCCGAGGCTCTCGTCGGTGACGGCGCCATGAACGAAGAGCGTCTCGTCGGCGCGGAACGCGAGTTGGCATCGCGCGAGGTAGCTCGGGATCGCGCCGTCCGGTGCGACGTCGGCGAGGAAGCTTTCGGCCACGTCGTCGTCGCTCGGTGCGTGTGCGCCGGCCGCGATCTCCGACGCGCGCATCGCGAACGCTTCGCGCGCACCCATCGTGTTCGGGAAGATCCAGCGAAGGAGCTCTCCGCGCGAGGCGCTCGCGATCTCGATCGGCGCGCGACGCGGCGGATGCCCGGCGAGCTCGCGACGCAACCGAAGCTTGTTGATGTCGCGGTTGCCTGCGAGCAAGACGACGCGATCGGGCTGACGCTCTTTCGCTTCGAGGAGGGTCGCGATGATTCGCCTCCCGTACACGCCGCGATCGATCGCGTCGCCACCGAAGACGAAGATCGCGTCGTCCGCGACATGGAGGTGCCCTTCGCGATCGAGCGTGACGTGAGGGTTCGACGTCGCGAACGCTTCGAGCTTCTCCCAACGCCCTTCGACGTCGGTCACATACGCGATCGCGGGTCGCACACCCGGAGCATACGCGGACCGTGCGGGCGGATCCGACCGCCGAGACGCTCACGGGACGGTGCGTTAGGCTGCGGCCGCGCTAGGGATATCCCCGCAGTTTCCGGCGCGGTTGATCTTCGTGCCTGTATGATATAGACGTAAAGAGTTCCTTACGGGAGGCAGCATCCATGGCATTCACGCTTCGGCGCGCAGCGGGCGCTTCTGTCTCGATTTTCGGCCTCCTCACGGCGTGCGCCTCCACGGGCGATGCGACGATCGATGACGGCGATGCCGGCGGGGTCGGCGCCCACGACTCGGCGGTCGCCGCGGACGTCGGCTCCGTCTACGACAGCAACACCGGCCACGACGGCGCGTCGAACACCGACGGCGGTGGCGGCGTGTGCATGGCCAACTGCACGTCGGACACCGAATGCCAGAACACCTGCCCGATGGCGCCGAACAACGGCACCAACTGCTGCGACGTCGGATCGGGCGTCTGCTTCGCCAGCTCGTCGAGCACCTGTCCGGTCAACGGCAACGACGCCGGGATGGACTGACGACGCGCTTCAGTCCGCTGTCACGATCGGCACTTCGCCGACGAGCGTATCGAAGATCGCGAGCCACCCGGTGCTCTCGGGTGCGCGGCCGATGCAGCGTGCGATGAACGTGTGACGCCCGATGGCGAGATCGCGCGTGACGGCGTCGCCGCGTCGCTTCTCCGTTTTCTCGGCCCAGCCGCGCCACGTGGCGAGTGGTTCTCCGTCGATCGCGATCGCATAGTCGCCGTGATCCGGTCCGGCGATCCCGTCGACGCGGAGTGCGAAGTGTCCCGCGACCGAGACGTCGAACGGAATCGTGAGCATCGCGCCTTCGCGTGACCACGCGACGAAGAGCGCGGCGTCTCCGCTCGCGCCGACGAAGTCGAAGTAGCGTGCGCCGAGACCGTTGGTGCGTTGGAACGACGGCCACGCGCGTTCGAGCTCGACGAAGAGCCCGGGTGGTGGTGGTGGCGGCGCGTACAAGCGTCCGATCTCGTCGTGATCGAGCGCTAGGAAGAGCGGGAGCTCCGGGTGGACGCGTCGGAGCTCGACGTTACCGGAGCGATCGTCGAGCACGATGTGCCGGTCGCGTCCGTCGAGGAGCGGATCGAACGCAGCGGTCACGGCGGTCGGGTCGCGGCTCTCGACGATGCCGCGATCGATCGAATGGCGTTGGACGATGCGACGGAGATCGGAGCGCGAGGCGTGGAAGTCGACGACGCGCTTTTGCCGCAAGAGCCAGACGGGGCGTTGCGCGATCGCGATCGCCGTGATCGCCGCGACGATCGCCGCGCCGCGAACGTGCGCGCCGTCGAGCCATCCGCTCTCGCGATGCGGCGGCACTGCGAGCGCGCGCGCGACGAGCAAGTACAAGCACGGCGCCGCCGGGAAGAGATGGCGTGCGCCGTACGCCGGTGCGTTTCCGTAATAGAAGAGGCCGTACGCGATCGTCAGCGCGAGGACGAAGGCCGCGCACGCTGCGTCGCCACCCGACGGACGACGCACGAGGAGCAAGAACGCGAGGAGGCCGATCGGCGCGAAGCCGAAGAGATCTTCGCCGAGCACGCTCGCGCGTTCGCGCGTCACGCGGAGCGCGTCGTCGATGCGGTAGCCGTCGGCGCCGTCCTTCGCGACGGCGTCGGGATGCTCGACGTTGCAGCCGATGTCCGCGCCGAAACCGAGGCGATGGCACTGCGGTGGATAGTCCGAGCGCGCGAAGTATTCGGACTGCGTCGGGGTGAAGACGGATCCGGTCGCGACGCGTTGCTCGGCGGCCAGGAGCGCCAGGAAGGGGAGGGCGGCGGCGAGCGCGAGGGCGAGCGGTCGGATCGGAAGCGCGCGCTCGGATCGGCGCGCGTGTACGACCGCGAGGGTGACGACGACGACGGCGGCCGCGACGACGCCGTCGAGGAGGCGCGCGCTGATCGTCCAACCGACGCACGCGCCGATCGCGGCGGCGAGCGCGCGTGACGGACGCGCGGCGTAGAAGAGCGCGCACGCGAGCGCCGTCGTCACGAGGACGGCGACGAACGCGTGCGACAGGAGATCCGCGGTCTCGATCGCACGCGCGAAGCTCGGCAGCGTGAGGAGCAGCGACGCGCGTGTCGCGAGCTCGCCATCGTCGCTCGCGCGTGAAACGATACCGACCGCGCGACCGAGCGCGTACTGCGCGAGGACGAGGAGCCCCGCCGTCACCGGCCCGGCGAGCATCGGCACACCGAGCTTCACGAAGAGCGCGACGAAGAGCGGATATCCCGGCGGAAAGACGCCGTACATCCGACCGTCCGCCCCTTCGAACAGGAAGCGCTGACCGAACGCGAGCGCGGGCTCCGGGATCGGCGCGCCGAACGATCCGTGCGCGATCGCGCGCGCTTCCATCAAGTAGACGCTCGCGTCGATCGAGAGCGGCGCCTCGTGGAGCGTCGCGTGAACGAACACGTACGAGATCGCCGCGGCGACGAGCGCGCACGTGGTCACGAAGACGCGCGACGGAATCGCCACGAGCGCTTCAGGAACGCGCGACGTCACCGGTTTCAGCGCGAGGGCGACGACGAGCGCGCCGAGGAGCGCCGCCGCGCCGGCGATTGGCCACGCGGACGCGCGGGGCAGCGCCAACGCCGCCCACGCGATGAGTCCGACCGCCCCCAAAATCCGCGTCGCCAACGAAGCGCAACGTTACACCATCAATGTGCGCTAAATGTCGTCCGCGTGAGCTCTCTGTCCCGCCAGGCTGGGCTCTTCGTGCTCGGACTCACGTCCGCGGCGATCGTCGCGACCGAGGTGCTCGTGACGCGCCTCCTCTCTGTGAGCACGTGGTACGGGCTCGCGTTTCTCGTGTTGTCGATCGCGATGCTCGGCGTGACGAGCGGATCGCTCGCGGCGATGAAGGCGCAGAAGGAAGCCGCGCCGATGACGCCGTGGATCGCGAAGCGGCTGCTCGTGTTCGCGATCGGGCTCGTCGGGGCAACGATCGTCATTCTCACCGTGCCGCTCTCGTTCGCGCCGGACGCGGCGTCGTTCGCGTCGCTACTTCTCGTGATCGGGGCGGCGACGTTGCCGATGGTCGCGGGCGGGAGCGTCGTCGCGCGCCTCATGGCCGAGTCGCCGGTCGCGCTTCCGGTCGTGTATGCCGTGGATCTCGTCGCGGCCGCGGGCGGCGCGCTCTTGCCGCTCGCGATGCTCGGGCCGATGTCGGGACCCGGCGCGATGATCGCGGTCGCGGCCGCGCTCGCGGCGTCGGCGAGTGTCCTCGCGTCGAACGGCGCGCGTCGCGTCGCGCGCGGCGTATGCGCGGGAATGATCGCGCTCCTCGCGCTGACGGAATTCACGTCGCACGGCCTAGTCGTCCGGTACGCGAAGGGGGTCCCGCTGATGGACGGCGCGCCGCTCTTCGATGCGTGGAACCCGCTGTCGTACGTCGCGCTCACGAGCTTCGCGCCGCGCCCGTTCCCGCTCTGGTCGTACGCGCCGACGACGCCGCCTCGCAATCATCCGGTCGCGGTCGCGCGGATCGACGGCGACGCGTCGACGATCGTCTACGCCTACGCGACGCTCGACAAGCTCGAGCTCCTCAAGTCCGACGCCACGTCGTCGGCGCACGCGCTTCGTCCGAACGGAACGGCGTGCGTCATCGGCACCGGCGGCGGTCGCGATCTCGAAGCGGCTCTTCTGTGGGGACACGACGAAGTCGTCGGCTTCGAGATCAACCCGGCGATGATCGCGATGCTCCAAAGCGTCGCGGCGTACTCGCCGATCCTTCGCGACTCGCGTGTGCGCGTCATCGTCGGCGACGGTCGCACCGAGCTCGCGCGGAGCGGCGTGAAGTGCCGCGTGCTCCAAGCGTCGCTCGTCGATACGTGGGCCGCGACGAGCGCCGGTGCGTTCGCGCACACCGAGTCGACGCTCTACACGCGCGAGGCGTGGTCGCTCTTCTTGCGCCGCGTCGAGCCGGACGGCGTGCTCACGTTCTCGCGTTGGTACGATCCGTCGCGCTTGAGCGAGACGTCGCGCCTCGTCGCGCTCGCGGTGGCGTCGTTGCTCGATCGCGGCGCCGTCCGCCCGCGCGATCACATCGCGCTCGTCGCGGCGAGCAAGGTCGCGACGATGCTCGTCAGCCCGACGCCGCTGTCAGCGACGGATCTCGCGACGCTGCGCGATCACGCGACGAAGCTCCAGCTCGAGACGCTCGTCATCCCGGGAGAGCCGTCGAAGGACCCGCTCCTCGACACGATCCTCGACGCGCCGAACGACGCGGCGCTCGCCGCCGCGGGCGCATCGCAAAACCTAGACACGTCGGCGCCGACCGACGATCGCCCGTTCTTTTTCCAGATCCTCTCGGCGCGCGCGTGGCTTCATCCGATCGACGTCACGCGCAAGTTCGGGATGAAGCAGGGGGCGCTCTCGGGAAACGTCGCGTCGACGTTCGAGCTGTTGCTGACGTTCGGCGCTGTGCTGATCGTCGCGGCGTTTCTACTCGGGCCGACGCTCGTCCGCGCGGCGCGCGACGCGAAGCCGCCGCTCCCGGGATGGCGCGCGGCGGCGTACTTCGGCGCGCTCGGCGCGGGCTTCATGATCGCGGAGATCGCGCTCATCCAACGAATGCACGTCGTGCTCGGGCATCCGACGTACGCGCTCGTCGTCGTCCTCGCGGGCCTGCTCGTCGCGACGGGCGTCGGCAGCGCGCTGTCGGCGAAGGTCGTGCGATCGCGCGCGGCGGTGAGCGTCGTCGCCGCGCTCGCGGCGGCGCTTCTCGTCGCGACGCCGTTCGTCATCATCCGTCCGCTCGCGCGCGCGACGATGGAATCGCCGTACGGCACGCGCGTCTTGTGGACCGCGGGCTGCTCGGCGGCGCTCGGTCTCGTGATGGGCATGCTCTTTCCGGCGGGGCTGCGCTTCGCGGATCGCGAGCGCGCGGCGCCGGTCGCGCTGGCTCTCAACGGCGCGACGAGCGTCCTCGGGAGCGTCGCCGCAGTGATGATCTCGGTGTGGGCGGGGATCCCGGCGAGCTTCGTCGTTGCAGGATGCATCTATGTCGTCGCCGCGGCGTGCGGACCCGTGCGGTGGAGAAACGCGGAGTAGGAGCGATCGGCGGCGGAGACCGTGCCTCCGCCTTGACCTCCTCGTCGCCGTCGGTTCTCCTCGGGCGCTCACCATGACGACGCTTCACGTGAGCACACGCAAGGGCCTTTGGTTTCTTCATAGCGACGATCGCGCGCGATTCCGACTCGAAGGCCCGCACCATCACGGCCACATCGTGCACCACACCGTGCTCGATCCGCGCGACGGTCGCACGCTGCTCGCGGCGATGCGCACGGGGCACCTCGGTCCTGTCGTCATGCGCTCGCTCGATCGGGGCGAGACGTGGAAGGAGCTCGCGGCGCCGACGTTTCCGAAAGGCGAGCCGCGTGGACGCGCCGTCGATCACGTCTTCTGGCTGACCCCGGGCCACGCGTCGCAGCCCGGCGTTTGGTACGCGGGCACTTCGCCGCAAGGGCTCTTTCGCACCGAGGACGCCGGCGACTCGTGGCAGCCGGTGAGCGGTTACAACGATCACCCGGATCAGGCCACCTGGGCCGGCGGCGACAAAGACCAGACACCCGACGGCGGCAAGCTGCATTCGATCCTCGTCGACCCGCGCGACCCGAAGCACCTCTACGTCGCGATGTCCGGCGGCGGTTTCTTCGAGTCGATCGACGGCGGTCTCGCGTTTCGTCCGATGAGCCTCGGCGTAGAGAATCCGTATTTGCCCAAGCTCCCCGACGGCGCGGAGCACCTCTTTGGAGACGATCCGCATTGCGTCGTTTCGCATCCAAAGCGACCCGATCGCCTCTGGCAGCAAAGCCATTTCGGCATTTACCTGCTCGACCGCGAGAAGGGCGAGCGATGGACGCGCATCGGGCGCGCGATGCCGAGCGACGTCGGCGATATCGGTTTTCCGATCGTCCTGCATCCGCGCGACACCGATACCGCGTGGGTGTTCCCCATGGATGGCACCACGGTGTGGCCCCGCACGAGCCCCGGAGGAAAGCCTGCGCTGTACGTGACACGCGACGCCGGCGCGACGTGGGAGCGACGCGACGGTGGATTCCCCACGACGCAGGCGTGGTGGACGGTGAAGCGTCAAGCGATGACCGCCGACGCGGGCGATCCCGTCGGGCTCTACTTCGGCACGACGAGCGGCGAGGTGTGGGCGAGCAACGACGAGGCAAAGAGCTTCACGTGCATCGCGCGTCACCTGCCCGAGATCTACGCGGTCACGGTCGCGTAATGCGCGTGCTCGTCCCTTCGCACCTCCGGAGCTATACGAACGGCGTGGGCGAGGTGATGAGCCACGGCGAGACCCTCGACGACGTGATGCACGATCTCGATGCGCGCTTCAAAGGATTGCGCGCGCGCGTCATCGACGAACAAGATCGCATCCGTTCGCACGTGAAGTTCTTCGTCGGCGGCGAGCAGGCGGACACGCTCGGCACGCGAGTGGGGGACCGCGAGGTGCAGATCGTTGCGGCATTCTCGGGCGGATGAGCGCGCGATGACCGAGCCCGTCGTGCGTCCACTGCCGAGCGATCCGCTTCGGCTCGTGGGCAGCATCTTCGAGCGGAAATATCGCATCGATCGCTTCGTCGCCGAAGGGGGCTTCGGTCTCGTGTACGCGGGGCGCCACCTCGAGCTCGGCGTTCCCGTCGCGCTCAAGGTTCTCCGCCCCGCGCTGCGCGCCGAGCGCGACGACTGGGCCGATCTCATCTTTCAGTTTCGCGAAGAGGCGATCGCGCTGATGCGTTTGCGTCGCTCGAACGTGGTGGCCGTGCTCGACTCCGGAATCGCGCACATCGAGGATCACCTCGGCGGGGTGCCGTGGATGGCGCTCGAGTGGCTCGATGGCGAGACGCTGCGCGATCACCTCGCGCGACGACGCAACGAGGACGGCGTTTCTCCGTCTGCGTGCCTTGCCCTCTTGCGACCGGTGCTCGAGGCCATCGCGGACGCGCACGACATCGGGATCGCGCACCGAGACATCAAGCCGAGCAACATCATGCTCGTGCCGACGACGGGGGGAGTGTCGCCGCGCGTCCTCGACTTCGGCATCGCGAAGATGATGGCGCCGGACGCAGAGACGATCCCGTCGACCGGCGAGACGGCGAGCGATTCGGCGACGCATGTCTTCACCGCAAGGAGCGCCGCTCCGGAGCAACTCTCCGGGGCGCGAACCGGCCCCTGGACGGACGTGTATGCACTCGCGCTCTTGTTGACCGAGGTGCTGACGGACAAGCCACCCGTCACGTCCGAAGAGACGAACGAACGCTACCGCGACGTCTTCGCGGAAGCGCGACCGACGCCGGCGCGCGTGGGGATCGACGTCGGCGCGTGGGAAGCGGTCCTCGCGCGCGCTCTATCGGTGCGGCCGGCGGATCGACATCGCAACGCGCGCGAGCTGTTGGGCGATCTCGAACGCGCGCTTCATGCATCGCCCGACGCCGTCACGGGAGAACCTACCAGCGCGACGGCGCGGCGCCCGACGTTGCGTGCCGCGCCCGGGGCGCGCGCTCCCCGCGGACTTCGCGCGGTGATGCGACGAGGCGTGCTGGTCGCCGCGGTCGCGGGCGTCGCGATCGCGTCGGGCGTGATCGGGACGCGCGCGTGGCGAGCGGGTAACGAGCCGCCGAGTCTCATGAGCGCCGCGCGCCCGCTCGTGCTCGTGTCGCCGATCCACCTGCAGACGGACGAGACCGGCCGGCGCCTCGCGCGGACGTTCGCCGAGCTCCTGTCGGAGCAGCTTCGCATCGGCGACGCCATGCGGATCCCGGCGTCGGATGCCCGCCAGGCGATCCTCGACGCGAGCGGGCTCGATGCGGCGGCGCCACAGATACCCGCGTCGGTGCTCGCGCGCATGCACGCTTCGGCGGGAGCGGACGTCGTCGTCGCCGCCGATCTCGCTTCGGATGGGCGCGCGCTCGTCGCCGACATCACGATCTACGATGCCGCAGGCGGAGCGTCTCTCGGTCGGATATCGCTTCACGGTGACGCGAGCGACCTGAACGCTCTCGTGCGTGAAGGAGGTGCGCGCGTGCGTCGAGGTCTCGGGCGACCGAAGCTCTCGCTCGAGGACGAGGCGGCGCTGCAGACCTCGCTCCCCGCAAGCGCCGACGCAGCGCTCGCCTACGTCGAGGGACTCGACGCGCGTCGAGCCTTTCGTCATCGCGATGCGGCGGCGCGCTTCGAGAAGGCGATCGAGCTCGCTCCGGGGTTCGCGCCCGCGCACGCGGCGCTCGCTCTGGCGCTCCTGCGACTCGGGGAACAGACGCGCGCTCGCGAAGTGGCCGACCGCGCCGTCGAGCTCGCCGCGTCGATGTCGCGCAGCGAGGAGCTCGCCGCGACCGCGCTTCGCGCCGAGACGCGCGACGACTGGAGCGCCGCGACGGAGAGCTATCGCGCCCTCGTACAGTTCTATCCCGATCGGATCGACTACGTGACCTCGCTCGCTCGCGCGCTCGTGGGGGTGGGCAACGCCGCGGAGGCGATCACCGTGCTCGACGCGGCGAAGCAGCGTCCGCACAGCGACTGGGATCTCGTGCGGATCGATCTCGTCGCGTCGTTTGCCCACGCGCGCCGATCGGAGGATGCGGCGTCGCTCGACGACGCGCGGGAGGCGGAGCAGATCGCCGATCGCATCGGCGCGCGCGTGGCCTCGGCCGATGCGGTCCTCGCGCAAGCGCATGCGCATCGCCGCGCCGGACGACTCGACGAGGCCGAGTCGCTCTTTCTGCGCGCGCGTGAGGTTTACGTCGACGTCAAAGACGACGACAACATCCTCAACTGCGACGCGGGCTCCGAGGAGATCGCGGCGATGCGCGGCGACTACGAGCGCGCCTTCGCCCTCGGCGAGCGACTCATCGCCGCGCACAAGGCGAGTGGAAATGCGTACCGCGCAGCGCGCGAGATGGTTTCGTTGTGCCTCATCCAGGCGGCCGCGGGGCACCTGACGCGCGCGCGCGAGCTTTGCGACGAAGGGGGACAGCTGTTCATCGCGGCTCACGATCGCGAGGGCGAGGGTTTCCGTTTGGTCAACCTGGCGGAGCTCGATCGTGCCCTCGGGCGACTCGAGGGGAGCGCGGATGCGATCGCCCGCGGTCGCGCGTTGCTCGTGTCCGTCGGGCTGCGCGCGGGGATCGCGTACGCGGATGCGGCGGCGGCGCGCCTCGCTGCGGCGCACGGCGACGCGGCGACGGCGGAGGCGACGTTCGAGATCGCGTATGCCGAAGCGACGGCCGCCGGAGACGCCGCGCTCCTCGCCGAGGTCGCGCTCGATCGCGCCTCGCTCGCGTTCGATCGGGCGAGTCCGACCGAGCCATTGCGCTTCGACGATGCCACGAAGGCCGTCGCCGCGGCGAACGACGCCAGGCTCACCGCGCTGCTCGACATCCACACGGCGCGGCGCGCGAGCGTCGCCGGTGACGTGACGACCGCGCGACGGTTCGCACGATCCGCAGAAGATCGGGCGCGTGCTTCGCACACCTCCGACGCGATGGCGCTCGCGCTCGCCATGGTCCTCGACGCATTTCCGTCCGGAGAGTCTGCCGCTCCGCAAGGCGCTCCGACCCTCTCGCCCGAGGAGCGAGAGGCGCGTCGCATCGAGCTCGCGTCGCGCGTCGAAGAGCTCGAAGCCGTCGGCGCGGCCGTCGCCGGATTGGTTTCGCTGAGCCGAGCGTCGCGCGGAGACGACGCCGTCAAGCTCGCGTCGCGCGCGGTGACGATCGCGACCAAACACGGGCTCGTGGTCGTCGAGCTCGTCGCGCGACACGAGCTCGCACGTGCGCGCGGCGCGGCCGGCGGGGCGGATGCGACGGACGCGGAGCGAAAACTTGCGAAGCTCGGGTGGCCCGGTGCGTCGCGAAGCGGCGCGCCTCCGCGACGTCATCGGTGATCGTCGTGGCGAGGAATAGGTCGGATGACCTATTTTGGAGATCCGTGTGCTACGCCTCCGCGCGAAGCCGATGCGCGCGCCGCTGGTTCTTTTCGCCCTCGCGACCCTCGTCGCTTGCTCCAAGCGCGATGCTGCGTCTTCCGACGCGGGCGGCGGTGCGTCGGTCGCGGCTTCGGCATCCGCGTCGGCGTCCGCGGCGTCGTCCGTCACGGCACCTGCCAGCGATCCACGCTTCCCGTCGCGCATCGTCGCGCTCGCGTGGGAGACGAAGGTCTATTCGAAGGCGGGCGACGCGAGCAAAGTGCTCGGGTACCTGCGCGCCGGCGCGGTCGTTCCCGCGGCGTCCGCACCGACCGCATCGTGCACCGGCGGGAGCTGGTACGCGATCGCGCCGTACGGCTACGTCTGCACCGAAGCGTCGAACGCGACGACGAACGCGAACCACGATCTTGCGCGCGCGCTCTCGCGTCGCGCGGATCCGAACGAGCGCCTCCCGTACATGTACGGCGTCGTTCGTCGCCCGGGTCCGCTCTACGGGCGACTCCCGACGCGCGTCGAAGCGGCCGCGGCCGAGGTCGATCTCGAAGCGCGCATCAAAGACTGGCTCGCCGCGACGAGCGAGGACGGCGCCGCGTTTCGCACCGACTACTGGATGCGCGGCAAAGGGCGCCCCGCGCCGCCGCCGTCGACGTTGTGGGAGGCGAAGACGAACGAGGACATCCCCTTTTACTTGGAGAATGCACGCTTCCCGTTCGACGTCTCCGGAACCAACAAAGGCAGCGCGGTCGTCATCGGCGCGACGAAGAACCACAACGGCCTCGCGCTCGTCGACACCGCCGTCTTCGAAGGACGACGCTACGGCATCACCAGCGATCTGCTCGTCTTCCCGGTCGACCGCATGCGTCCGATCGAAGGGTCGGCGTTCAAAGGCGTGAAGATCCCCGAGGACATCGATTTCCCGTTCGCGATCGTTCGTCGCGAAGGATGCGAGATGTTCAAGTACGAGAACCATCGCCTGACGAAAGTGAAAGACGTCGCGCGCCGCGCGATCATCAAGCTCACGGGCCACAAGAGCTTCTTTCACGGCAAGATGCACTACGCGACCGCCGACGGGATGTACGTCCCCGACTCGCACGCGTCGTTCTTCGATCGCGTGAAGAAGATGCCCAAGTGGGCAAAGGGGACGGGCGGGCACTGGATCGACGTGAGCATCGGAAAGCAGACGCTCGTCGCATACGAAGGCGAGCGCGCGGTGTTCGCGACGTTGGTGTCGTCGGGCGAGGCGGGGCTCGAAGATCCCGAGACGTCGAAGTCGACGAAGACCGGCGTCTTTCGGATTCACACGAAGCACATGACGACGACGATGGCGTCGAACATCGTCGGCGAAGAGTTCGAGCTGAAGGACATCCCGTACGTTCAATATTTCGAAGCGGGGTATGCGCTGCACGCGGCGTATTGGCACGACGACTTCGGGACGCCGCGCAGCCACGGGTGCATCAACATGTCGCCCGAGGACGCGAAGTGGCTCTTTCAGTGGACCGAGCCGGCGCTGCCGCCGGGGTGGCATTCGGTGCGGAAGGCGCTCACGGGATCGACGGTGTTCGTGCACCCGTGAGCGTGGCGGCTCGCTAAGGCGTCGCGTCCGTCGTCGAGGCCGGCTGTTTCGCCATCCCGAGCTGCGCGACGCCGAGCAAGACGAACGCCGTGCCGATCGCTTGGAGCGCGCCGAAGCTCTCATCGAGAAATACGCGCGCGAGGACGATCGTCGCGACGGGGCCGACGGACGTGACGATCGCCGTGCGGCTCGCGCCGATCCGCCGCATGCCTTGTGCGACGAGGAATATGGGAATCACCGTTGAGAGGACCGCGATCGCGGCGGCATGCCAGAGCACCGGGATGGGAACGCGCAGCGCCGAGAGCGGGCGCGTCGCTGCGAAGTGCGCGAGGATGGCGACGCACGACACCGTCGCGGCTTGCGCGACCAAGCGATTCGCGCCGAACCGCGCGATGAGCCGTCCGCTTCCGACGAGGTAGATCGCGTACGCGACGGCGCTGATGCCGATGAGCGTGACGCCTCGGCGGATGTCGTGCCCTGCGGCGATCCGCTCGCCACCGAACGCGAAGACGACGCCGACGTAGCTCATCGCGAGCGCGATGATCTCGCGCCGCGTGATGCGATGCTTGAAGAAGACGGCGGAGATGAGCACGGCGAACGTCGGGTAGGTGAAGAGGACGAGGCGCTCGAGCCCCGCGCTCACGTACGCGAGGCCGAGGAAGTCGAGGTAGCTCGCGAGGTAGTGCCCGAAGAGCCCGAGCACGCCGACGATGACGTAGTCGCGTGCGGGCGTGACGCGGCGTTCGCGTCGCGCGCGGCGCTCTTCGACGATCGACAGCGCGAGGAACACCGGCAGCGACATCATCATCCGGAGCGCCAGCAGTGTGAGCGCGTCGACGCCGTACGGGTAGGCGAGCTTCACGAAGATCGCCTTCGTCGACGAGAGAATCGCCGCGACGAGGACGAGCGCAAGGCCGGTCACGTTCGGGTAGTCTCGTCGCATGCGCTCGATGATTCGTAGCGGGGGTCTGCTGGTCGCTTTGCTCGTGATGCCGGCGCTCGTCGCGTGCGGCGTGCCCGAGGCGAAGTACCAGATGGCGGTGAACGACGCGAGCGGCGCGAAGTCGGATCTCGCGAAGTGCCAGGAAGGGATGAAGCGCATCCCGGATCTCGAGTCGCAGATCAAACAGTTGAACGACGATCTCGCCGTCGCGCGCGGGCGGGCGCAGACCGACGACGAGAAGGCCGAGCTCGAAGAGCTTCGCAAGGCGAAGGCCGAGGCCGAGGTGCGCGCGAAGCTCCTCGACGACTTCGTCAAAAAGTTCAAGGCGATGATCGACGCCGGCAAGCTGAAGATCGTCGTGCGCCGCGGTCGCCTCGTCCTCGTGTTGAAGAGCGAGGTGCTGTTCAACGGGGGATCGGCGGAGATTCGTCCGCAAGGGAAGGCGACGCTCACCGAGATCGCCGCGACGCTCAAGACCGTGAGCGGGCGGCGGTTCCAGATCGCGGGTCACACCGACGTCATTCCGATCAAGACGAAGGAGTTTCCCTCGAACTGGGAGCTGTCGACCGCGCGCGCGATGGAAGTGCTCAAGCTCCTCCTCGTGCAGGGCGTGCCGCCGCAGAACCTCTCTGCCGCCGGCTTCGGTCCGTACGATCCGGTGGCGAACAACAACAGCGCGTACGGTCAGGCGCTCAATCGCCGGATCGAAATCACGCTCCTCCCGAACATGGAGGACCTCGCGAAGCTCCCTGAGTTCAAGGACGACAAGCCCGAGAAGAAGTAGCAATGCCGCGCGGCTCACTCTTCGCCGCGCAGCCGCAATCGCCAAATGTGGAAGTGCCCGCCGACGTTGGCGTGAAAGTAGAGGACGCCGTCCGGACCCCACGCGGGACGGCATGCGTCCGAGTCGCCTTCCGTGAGCTGACGAAGCCCGCTTCCGTCCGGACTGACGACAAAGAGGTTCGCGTTGCGCGCTATGCCGTGCGACACGGGCGCCGAGCAGAACGCGATCGTGGATCCGTCCGGCGACCACGCGGGCTGCGCGTCGTCGTCGGCGCCTTCGGTCAGTTGGAGCGCGGGCGCACCGCGGGTCGCGTTCGCGACGAAGAGGTGCGCGCGTCCGCTGACGGGACGCACGAACGCGAGGCGCTTCCCGTCGGGGCTCCACGTCGGTTCGGCGCCCGCGCCGACGGCGATCGTGCCGGTGCCGCGCACCTCCATGAGGGCGAGCGCGGGATCGAAGCGCGAGCCTTGGCGGAGATGCGTCATGTAGACGTGCGCGTTGCCCATCGACACCGCGACCCAACGTCCGTCCGGCGACACCGCGGGCCATCCGGCGCCGAAGAGCGGATGGCCCACCGGCGCCGCGAACGCCGACGCCGCGCCCGCGCCAAACGTCTGGACGATCTCCGTCGTCGTCTTCTCCGTGCGCGACACGCAGACGAGGCCTCCCGCGCCGGGCATCCACGACGGCTCGGTCGATCGATCCGCGACCGCGCGCGCCACGCCGCCGCTCGCGAGCGAGAGGACCTCGACGTGCGGCGGATCGCCCGGACGCGCCACCGATTCGTATGCGAGCGCGCTCCCGTCGCGCGCGATCGCGGGACGGCGTTCGTCCGCCGCTCCGCGCGTGACCTGCGCGAGCGCGGTCGCGCCGTCGGTCATCTGAAGTCCGGTCTTCATCTGCGGACCGCACGCGACGAGCGCGGGGCCGAGCATGGCGAGCGCGAGAGGAAGAGTTCGCATGCGAACCTGCTACGCAGATTTCGTTCCTCGTCGTTTCTGCTCGAACGACGCGCGATTCACGGGGCTCGCGCGCACGGGACGATCTGTCGCTGCGAACGGACGCCGCAGCGTTCGATCCTTCGACGGGATTGACAGTCCCTCTTTCGTGAGTGGCTACTATCGAAAGTTGCCAATTGCGACGAAAGCGATCGTGGATCGTCGCTTGCTATGTGGCGAGCATGCGAATGCACGCGCTCCTGGCGGTCCCGCTCGTCGTCGTGATGGCATGTGCTTCGGCGCATACGCCGTCGCGCACGGTGAAGCTCCTCGTGTCCGCCGGCATCCCGTACACCGAGACGCCCGCGGCAGGCACGCCGCTCGAGGTCGTCACGCGCAGCACGGCGGTGCGCGATCCGCTCCCGGTCGACGGCGCCGACATCGCGTACGGCGACATGGAAGCGGCGCTCGGCTTCGCGATCGCTTCTGCGACCGTGCCGTGGGCGTCGACGCACAAAGCGCAGCGCCCCGAAGGCTGGCAGCTCTTCGTCGAGATCATCCAAGCCGAGGCGCAGTACACGCCCGAGCATCGGCTCGTCGTGACCTTTGGAGCGCGCGCGACGTTGCGCACGCGCACCGGTCACTTCTATCTCGCGCAGACCCACGCGGCGTGTCGGCAGGGCGGCGTCATCGACGTCGAGCACGGCGGCACCGTCGTCTACGCCTGCATGATGAGAATTGGCCGCGATCTCGCGGACTGGCTCGGAGGCATCGAGGCATAACCCATTTTCGGTAAAGAGGTCTCTCATGCGAATGGCAAGAATCGCCGGCGCTCTGTCAATGTGCGTCGCAGTCGGTATGTTGAGCGGCTGTGCGAGCTCGCTCGTCGAGCCCGGACACCGCGGGCTCCTTTTCGATCCGAAGAACGGCGGCCTTCAGCAAGAGGTGCTGCGCCCGGGTCACTATCGTCACGGGCTCTGCATCATCGGGCCGTGTCCGCGCGTCGACGACTTCGACGTCACGTATTCGCGGCGACGCGAAGACATCCACACGACGTCCCAAGAAGGCCTCGCGCTGGATCTCACGCTGACGGTCGTCTATCGGCCAATCGTCGCCGAGCTCTACCAGCTCGATACCGAAATCGGACCGAACTACTACGACGAGGTCGTCGGTCCCGAGTTCCGCAGCACGGCGCGCGGCGTCTTCGCGCGGCACTCGTACCTCGAGCTGCAGAAGAGCAACGAGAAGATCGAGAACGAGATCGAAGCGGAGCTGCGGCGGCGAATCGCGGGGCGTCACGTCGAAGTGTCGTCGGTGCTCCTCGAGAAGGTCGGGTACGCGCCGGAGATCGCGCTGGCAGTGCGCGCGCGGCTCGTCGGGCAAGAAGAGGCGGCGCGCCTGAAGGCGGCCCAAGAGAACGAGGCCGCGCGCAAGCGACGCGAGATCGAGATCCGCGCGGAGCAGGAGAAGCTCGCCGCCGAAGCGACCGCCGCGCAACAGAAGCTCGTGCTCGAACAGGACGCGCTCCACAAGAAGCTCGCACTCGAAGCGGCGTCGGCGCAGAAGCGTCTCGTGCTCGAACAAGAGGCGGCGCAAGAGCAAGCGCGTATCGATCTCGATTTGAAGCGCAAGACGAGCGAGCTCGAGCTCGCGAAGCAGCAAGCGCAGATCGATCGCCTTCAAGCCGAGGCGCGGCTCGCGCAAGCGAAGGCCGACGCGCAGGCACGCATCGCGCTTGCGAGGGCGCAAGCGGACGAGACGCGCGCGGCGGCGGCGGGCATCACGCCGATGCACGTGATGATGCATGCGTACGACGCGCTCGGAAAACTGGGCGGTACGGGAACGACGATCATGCTCGGCGATTGGTCGAAGGTGCCGAGCTTCCTCTTTCCGCCGGGGATGATGGGAGGCGCGTATTCGCTCCCGTGGGTGCCATTCGCGCCTCGCGTTCCGCATCCGTCCGCCGCGGCGCCGTCCCCGCCGTCACCGAATGGTAACGACGTCTACGGTACGAGCGCCGCGCCGCCGCCTCCCGCGAAGCGCTGAGATCCGAATCGACCGCGCACCGGCGCGTGAGCGTTGACCCGCCGCGCCGAGGATCCTTACGCTGAAGATCATGCGCGTACCGTCCATTGTCGTCCTCGCTGGGCTCGTCGTGTCCGTACCGCTCGTTGCTGCTGCGTGCGCGTCCGCGCCGACGACGCCCAAACTCGACGCACCCGACAACGTCGCGACCCTGGCTTCGTCGGCCACCGCGCCGGCCACCATCGCGCCTCCGCCGACGGCCTCCGCCACGCCGACGACCGACAACATGACGGCGGCGCAGTACGCAGCGCTCGACGTCACCGAGCACGGGACGACAATCACGCTCACTCCGCTCTTCGACAAGAAAGCACCGAAGAGCTCGTTCCCGGCGTCGAAGACGGGTGACCGCGAATGCTGGTCGACCATTAGTCTGAGCGGCGATCACAAGAAGGACTACGACAACATCCTCGCGCGTTGCGGAACGCCGACGGGTCTGCGCGAGTACATCAAGGCGGCCGTCGGGCGCCTCCACCACGTGCACGACAAGCGAGACACGTACCGCCTCAAGCTCGCGGGCGGCTTCTGTTACCGCTACTTCGCCGTCGCCGATTCTGGCGTCACCGATCTCGACATCTTGGTCGAGACGACCACGGGCGCGCTCGTCGCCGATGACCGCACGAAGCAGCCGGTCGCGATCATCGAGAACGACAAACCTTGGTGCCTCGACGACGACAAGGAGTTCGACTTTCACATCGAGGTCGACGGGCCGGGCAGCGGCTTCTACGTGTTCGGCGTGTGGGGACGTCCGAAGAAGTGAGCTGACGAATCAGCGCGCGGGGACGCACACGTCCGACGATGCGCTGCCGTCCGGACGCGTGGCGTGCGCGAACGAGAGTCGCCCCTCGAAGCGCGCACACGATTTGTTGTAGGTGCTCGACGCTTGCGGGACGCAGATGCCTTGCGTGGAGATCGCGGGATCGCGAACGCAAAACGTCGGCGCTTCGCCGGCGCGATCGGCGCACGAGTGCGTGCACGAGACGGTGCACGTGCCTTGCGCTGCGCCGCTGGAGAAGCGGCAACGAGCACCTGCGCCGTCGCACTGCGCGTCGCTCGTGCACTCCGAGCCGACCCACCGCGACGTGACATCCACGGCGTCGCCGTTCGCGTCGCGCTCGATCGCGCGCTGGATCTTCACCGGCGTCGACGGGTGTTGATGCACGAGGAAGAAGATCTCTTGGATGTCGTCGGCGCCGATGCGCACGCAGCCGTGCGAGACGTACCCGCGACGGAGCGAGCCGCCGTTCGGATCGGTATAGTGATCGATCGGACCGTGCAGGCCGTATCCCGACGTCGGTGTCCCCGACAATCGCAGGAACGGGAGCCCCGCGAACACGGGCTTCTTCACGCCGTCGACGACGTCCCAGATGCGGCACGAGTAGTAGTCGCCCCATTGCGCGTCGGTCGCGACGTGCGTGTTCGCGCCGGTGTGGAAGACGCCTCCCGCGGCGTGATCGCTCGTCGGCGTCATCGAAACGCCCGTCGCATCGAGCGCGCCCGCCGCCACCGCGTACACGCGATCGAATCCGACCGTCGTGTCGAAGAGATGAAGCGTCAGCCCGTCGAGCGAGACGACGATCTGCGGATTGTGAAGTGGCGCGAGGCCGGGGCGAAGCGACGGCGTCTTGCACTCGAGCGCATGTCCCCAGCTCGACGTCGTGCTCTCTTCGACGTCGCCTACACCAACGTGATCCGGGTCCTCACTCGCGGCGCTGCACGCGATGAAAGCCGGAAAAAACAAGGCAATCGCGGCGCACTTGTGTAGGTGCATGGGCGCCTATATGACACGTTCGCGCGAGCACGCAAACGCGACGCGACTGCTAAGGTCAGCGGGTGCGGCAATGCTTCTCCATCGCGCTCGCGGCGCTCTGCACGATCGTTTCGTTCGCGGGGTGCGGGGACACGAAGGCGAGTGCGCCGACGGAAGGCGGTGCCGACGCGCAGGTCGATGCTCCCTTTGCGGACGATGCGTCGCTCGATGGCGCTGTCGACGCGTCACTCGACGGCGCGCGCGCCGACACCGGCCCCCCGCCGATCATCGACTGCCCGATTGCCGACGCGGGATCGCTCGACGACGGCGGCACCGGACCGCGCCGACTGCGCGTCGTGTCGTCGAACCTCACGAGCGGCAACGCGCAAGCATACGAAGCGCCGGGCATCGACATCCTGCGCGGCCTCGCCCCCGACGTCGTCCTCTTCCAAGAATTCAACTACAAGCTCGGCACGACGCGCGATCTCGTCGACGCCGCGCTCGGCGCGTCGTTCTGCGTTTACCGAGAGCCGCGCGCGACCGGCATTCCGAACGGAATCGCGAGCCGCTTCCCGATCGTCGACGCAGGGCAATGGAGCGATCCCGACATTCCGGATCGCTCGTTCGTCTGGGCGCGGATCGATGTGCCGGGGCCGACGGATCTCTGGGCGGTCAGCTTGCACCTGAAGACCGGAAGCGCGACGACGCGCGCCTCCGAGGCGACGCTGCTCGTGAGCTACGTGCAGTCGGCGATCCCGAGCGGTGACTACTTGGTCATCGGCGGCGATCTCAACGCGGACAACGAAGCGGAGCCGGCGCTCGTGACGCTCGCGTCGATCGTCGTGACCGCGTCGCCGTGGCCCGCCGATCAGCTCGGTAACAACCGGACGAACGCGAGCCGCGCGAAGCCGTACGACTGGGTGCTCGCGAACACGACGCTCGACGCGAAGAAGACCGCGCTCGTCCTCGGCGCGAGCACGTATGCGAACGGCCTCGTCTTCGACAGCCGCGTCTACACGCCGCTCACCGAGGTCACGCCGGTGCTCGTGACCGACTCGGCGGCGACGAACATGCAGCACATGGCGGTCGCGAGGGATTTTCTGATCGGACCGTGACTCGTCAGCCGTGCTGCGCGAGAAATAGATGATGAGCCCTTCGGTAAGAGACCGCTGTAGATGCCGAAGACGAGCGCGTTGACGTGGAGCGTGAGGCACGTGACGACGAACGCGACGCGCGGCTCGGTGGCGACGACGAAGCCGGGCGACGAACTAGGAGGCAGACGCCGAGGACGCGGCGATGCCGCCGCCGAGCATCCACTTCCACAATGCGCCCCCGCCGCCGCCGCCGGACACCGCGCGACTATACCGGCGCGGTCATGCGTGCCTCAGCGCAGTCGCCATATCTTCGGCGGTCGCGTAGCGCGCCTCGGGGTTCTTTTGCATCGCGCGATCGACGACGGCGCCGAACGCCGCGGGCACGTCGGGGCACATCGTAGAGAGCGGGACGTGCGGCGCGAGCATCGCGATGACCAACGCCGGCGCGCTCGACCCTTCGAACGGACGCTTGCCCGCCGCGGCTTGGTACATGAGCACGCCGACCGAATAGAGATCCGCGCGGGCGTCGACTTTGTGCCCCTGCGCTTGCTCCGGCGCCATGTACGCGAGCGAGCCGAGCACCTCGCCGCTCCGCGTGAGGCTTCGATCGCCGCTCTGGAGGAGCTTGGCGATGCCGAAATCGAGCACCTTGACGACTTCGCCTTCGCCGTCGACAGACGTGGTTCGCGCGCACACGAAGATGTTCGCGGGCTTGATGTCGCGGTGGACGATCTTCGCGCGGTGCGCGGCGTCGAGCGCGGAGAGGATCTGCAACGTCATCGAGGCGACGCGATCGACGGGGACGCGCGGCGTCCGGCGCAAGAGATCGAGCAGCGACACGCCGGTGAGCAGATCCATCACGAGGAACGGCGCCGTCCCCTCTTCGCAGCGAAAGTCGAGGACACGCACGATGCTCGGGTGCGACAGCGCCGTCGCCGCGCGCGCCTCTCGTGCGAGGCGCCCGAGCTGCGTCGGATCCCCCGCGAGGTACGGGTGGAGCACCTTGACCGCGACGCGTTGCCCGACCTCTTCGTCGACCGCTTCGTGCACGATGCCGCCACCGCCCGCGCCGATCTGCGCTCCCAAACGGTACCGTCCCGCGAGGAGCGTCCCCTGAAGCGCCGAGGTGCCGAAGGTCGCCACGACACCACTATCGCACGACGCGCGGCGCGTGCGCATTAGCGGCTACCATCGACCGCACGATGAGCAAGTCCGATCCGCGAAGACCGAACGACTCGATGACGCAAGTGCGCGATGTCATCTCGGGGGGCGAGCCCGCGACGATCAAGCAGCAGGACCGGAGCTCACCGTCGCGCCTCGCGTACGATCCGCCGAACGAGCTCCTCGACGACGATCGCTTCGAAGCGCGCTACGAGGTGACCGAGCGGCTCGGCGAAGGAGGAATGGGCGTCGTCGATTCGTGCCTCGATCGGCGTATCGGGCGCGAGATCGCGATGAAGACGGCGCGCGCGGGATCGGGATCGCAAGGCGACACGCGCGCGCGATTTCTCCGCGAGGCGCGCGTGCAAGGGCAGCTCGAGCATCCGGCGATC
This sequence comes from Polyangiales bacterium, assembly GCA_038209335.1. Classification (GTDB taxonomy): domain Bacteria; phylum Myxococcota_A; class Polyangia; order Polyangiales; family Polyangiaceae; genus JBBQXV01. The sequence continues at coordinate 71,415 of JBBQXV010000002.1, forward strand.
GTCCCCGTGCACGATCTCGGGCGCGCGCCCGACGGGTCCGAGTTCTTCACGATGAAGCGGGTTCGCGGCCTCACGCTCGACGACATCCTCAACGGCCTGCGCCGCGACGACGAAGGGATGATCGAGCAGTACTCGCGACGGCGCCTGCTCACCGCGTTTCTTCAAGTCGCGCTCGCGGTGCACTTCGCGCACACGCGCGGCGTCCTCCATCGCGATCTCAAGCCGGGCAACATCATGCTCGGGCACTTCGGGGCGGTGTATGTCCTCGACTGGGGGCTCGCAAAGCTCACGAGCGTCGACGTGGAGGAGATGAAGGGGCCGCCGAGCGTCGACGTTCCGCCGAGCGGGCAGGACGCGCAGACGATCGAAGGCGAGCTGATGGGGACGCCGGGGTACATGGCGCCCGAGCAAGTCACCGGCGATCATCCGGTCGACGGGCGCGCGGACGTGTATGCGCTCGGCGCGATCCTCTTCGAGATCATCACGCTCGAAGCGCTTCATCCGCGCACGGGCGACGTGAAGGAGACGCTCGAGTCGACCGTTCGTGGCGCGGAGACGCGGCTGCGCGCGCCGGAGCGCGACGTTCCGCCGGAGCTCGAGGAGGTGTGCCGCAAAGCGACCATGCTCGATCCGGCGACGCGCTACACGACGGCGCGCGCGCTGTGCGACGCGATCGAGCGCTTCCTCGACGGCGATCGCGACATGGCGCGGCGCATCTCGCTATCGCTCGAGCACGCGAGCACCGCGGGGGAGCACGCGGATCGCGCGCTCGCGGGCGGCGCCTCGTCGGTCGATGCGCGTCGGCTCGCGATGCGTGACGTGAGCCGCTCCCTGGCGCTCGATCCGACGAATCAGGACGCGATGCGAACCGTCGTGCGCCTGCTGACCGAGCCGCCGCGCGAGCTTCCTCCCGAAGCGCAGGCCGAGGTCGACGCATCGGCGCAGCGCACGCTCCGCGTGAGCACGCGCGTCGCGACGCTCGCGTACTTCAGCTGGGCGTTCTACGTGCCGCTCGTCCTGTGGATGGGCATTCGCGATTTCACCTTCGCGGCGGGCGCGGCGGTCGCGTGGGCGATCGCGACGGCGGCCGCGGTCTGGGTATTTCGTCAGAGGACGATCGGCTCGTTCGCGCGTTGGGCGGTGATCCTATTGAGCACGCTGGCCATCGGCGCGACGAGCACCGCATTCGGTCCATTCGTGATCCTCCCGAGCATGGCCGCCATCAACGCGACGATGCTCGTCGTCAACTTCGATCGCTCGCTCCGCGCCGTGACGATGCTCCTCGGTTGCCTCGCGGTGCTCGGTCCTGCGGCGCTTGGCGCGATCGGCGTGCTCCCGCGTCCCTATTCGTTCGGTGCGGACGCGATCGTGATCCTGCCGCAGATGCTCCACTTCCCCGAGATCCCGACGACGGTGTTCCTCGTCGTCTCGAACGTCGCGATCATTCTCACCGCGTGCCTGATGGTCGCGCGCATTCGCGATTCGGTGGGCCAAGCGGAGCGACGCCTGCAAGTGCAAGCGTGGCAGCTGCGCCAACTCTTCCCGCCGGAGGCGCAAGCGGCGGCGGCGCACTCGACGACGACGGTGCGCGGCTTCTTCGCGTGAGCGTCCGTGCTAGACACGCAGCGTGACGCAAATCGCCGACGCGCCCTCGCCCGAGACCGTCACGGACGCGCCCATCGTCCAGATTCGCATCGGCCCGACGGGGCTGCCGGTCGGCGCGACCGGTTCGATCCGCATCCGCGCGCCCGCGTCGCGTGTGTGGACGGTCGTCTCGGACGTCGACTCGTTCTCGTCGCGCGTGCCGATGATCAGCCGCATCAAGCGCGACGGCGATCGCGTGACCGTACAATTGAAGTTCAAGGTCTCGTTCTTCTCGGTCGGCTTCGAGTTCGTCGCCGACGCGACGCGCGACGAAGGTCGCCGCCTCGATTTGCGCTGGGTCTCCGGCGAGCCACGCGCGATCCACCTCGGCTTCGAGATCGTCCCGGTCGCGGACGCGGGCGAGTGCGTGCTCCGCGTCGACGGCGGCTTCGACGTCCAGTCGCTCGGATGGCTCGCGAAATACTTCTTGAAGAACCATCCGGAGATCGAGTTCGGGATCTATCCGGGCGTCGTGCTCGTCCTCCTCGACTCGATGAACCGCGCCGCGCTCGGCAAGTAGACGCGCGCTACGGGGTGACCGCCTGGAGCACGGGCGCGAGGATCTGATCGTGGAGCGTGAAGCGCGAATCCTGCGCGAGCTTCACGACGTCGAAGCCGACCATCGGATCTTTTCCGAAGCGCACGACCAGCATGTCGAGGCTCGGGATCACGTCGACGAACTGGTTTCCGAAACCGCGCATCGCGAAGAGATCGGTCGGCGCGAACGGAACCATGCGTCCTTGCCACGCGACGCTCATCGCATCGAGCGCGGGCGTCGCGCCGTTCAACCACCACAGAAATCCGTACGCCTTGTTCATCGGCTGCGACGGCGTGAGCGTCGCGGTCACCCACGTCGACGGGATCACCTGCGTCCCGGCCCAGCTCCCGCCGTGCAGATAGAGGTACCCGAGACGCGCGTGATCGCGGCACGACGCGAGGACGTTCGCGTACGTCGTCGGGTTGCCCGATGGATCGTGCTTCCAGCTCGCCGTCGATCCGATCCGCGGCCACAGGTGCAGCGCCGCGTACTCTTCGATCGTGTGCCCGGTCGCGACGCGGAAGACGCGCTCTAGGACTTGCACGCTGCCGTTGTCGTACGTCCACTTCGATCCGGGCGGATCGACGAGCGGGCGATCGATCGCGAACGTCGTGTCGTCCGACGCGAACGTCGCGAGGCTGACGTAATCCTCGAACGCGTCCCACTTGAGGCCCGACGTCATGCTCACGAGATCGCGGATGGTGATCTGCGTGCGATCGGTCCCTTGCCATTCGGGGACGAAGTCCGAGGCTCTCTGATCGAGACCGCGGATGTCGCCGCGATCGATCGCGATCCCGACGAGCGCGCTCGTGTACGACTTCGCGATCGACCACGATGGGTTTCTCGTGGTCGGGTTCGTTCCGTTCCAGTAGCGCTCGTACACGAGGCGACCGTGACGGATGACGAGCATGCAGTACGAGTCGTTCGCTTCGGCGATCGCGGCGGCAGCATCGAGCTTCGCGACGTCGAGGGCGACGTCGGACGGGAGCCCCGTCGGCCAATCGGGGCTCGGGTAGAGGACACCCGTGCTCGCGCCGTCGGGTGCCGATGCCGCATCGACGGCCGCGTCGACGTCGGGCGCAGGCGGATCGATCGTCCCCGCGTCGATCGTGGGGGGCGTCGTGGGCGACGAACGCGGCTCGTGCCGCGTCGAAGGGACCTCCGGCACCGAGCTCCCGCACGCCACCACGAGCGCCGTCGCCACCACTCCGAGGATGCGATTCATCGTGCAGAACCGTACCGATCGCGGGCCGCACCGCGCTCCTCCGTCCCCGCCAATCACTCCGTTAAGTGCGCCAATCTCACGAGAATCCGCGGCGTCGTCCGTTCGAGGGACATGCGCCCGTGTGTGCGCATGGGCAGGTTCTTCGTCTCACCAACCGATGACAATGCCCGGGGGACAGCTGCGGACGCAGCAGATCAGCGGCGACGCGCTCGCCGGAGTCGCGGCCATCGACGCCAGCGTTCGCGCTCCCGTGCGCGAGGGCGAGGTCATCGCGGGGCGCTACCGCGTCGAGCGCGTGCTCGGTGTCGGCGGGATGGGCGTCGTCGTGGCGGCGACACACCTCGGTCTCGAGCAGCGTGTGGCGATCAAGTTCGTGCTGCCGCCCGCCGCCACGGACGATGCGCTCCTCGAGCGGTTTCTTCGCGAGGCGCGCGCGGTCGCGCGGCTGAAGAGCGAGCACGTCACGAAGGTGCTCGACGTCGGCAAGCTCGACACCGGCGCGCCGTACATGGTGATGGAGCTCCTCGAAGGGTGCGATCTCGGCGCGCTCGTCGCGAAGCACGGGCCATTGCCGGTCGACGCCGCCGCCGAGTACATCGCGCAGGCGTGCGAGGCCGTCGCCGAGGCGCACGCGCAGGGGATCATTCATCGCGACATCAAACCGCAGAATCTGTTTCTGACGACGCACATGGGCGGCTCGCCGCTCGTGAAGGTGCTCGACTTCGGTGTGTCGAAGGTGTCCATCGCAGGGATCGAGACGCTCACGCGATCGACGACGGTGATGGGCTCGCCGCTCTACATGTCGCCCGAGCAAATGCGATCGGCGCGGGACGTCGATCCGCGGAGCGACGTGTGGTCGCTCGGGATCGTGCTCTTCGAGCTGTTGACGGGGCGCGTGCCGTTCGACGCCGACTCGATGCCGGCGCTGTGCCTGAAGGTCGTCAGCGACGACATGCCGCGCCTTGATCGCGATCGCACCGACGTGCCGGCGGAGCTCGCGGCGATCGTGCTGCGCTGCCTCGCGAAGGATCCCGATCGGCGCTACCGCGATGCGGCGGAGCTCGGTGCCGCGCTCACGCGGTTCCTCGCGACGCGTCCGGCGCAGACGGCGGGCATGACGGAGACGATGTCCGTCACGATCGCGCCGCCGCGCCAACCGAAGGTCGCGGTCATCGCGATGCTCGGGGCGGTCGTCGGCTTGATGCTCGCGTCGATCGTCGGCGGCGTCGTGGTGCATCGCGCGCGCACCGAAGCACCCGCGCGCGCGCCGTCGAGCGCGCCGTCCGCGAGCGCGCCGCTGCCGGCGCCGTCCGCGTCGTCGGAGGCGCCGCCGATCATGCTTCCGGAGATCGCGCCGTCGGCGTCGGCGAGCGCAGCGCCGTCCGCGACGCCGCCGCCGAAGCCGCCGGTCGTGAAGCCCGTCGCTCCGCGCCCGCCGCCGAAGCCGGCTCCGAACGACGACGACGACATCCCGTCGATGCGGTAGCGCTCCGCGAGTTAGACTCTCTCCATGCGAGGAGCGACGCTCGACGAGCTCGCGCACGATCCGGTCGGCCGCTTCGTCGCGGGGGAGACGTTCGTGCACTTTTGCGCGCACGCGGGGCTGTGGGGCGTCGTGCTGTGGGGGCGGCCGGACGAGTCGCACGCGCGACAGCTCGGGCGATCGCTGGTGCTCGAGCTCGCGCCGCCTGCCGAGCGGCACGTGTCGATCGTCGACGCGAGCCGTCTCGAGAACGGAAACGAAGGGGCGTTCGGCGCGCTCGAGCGTTACGTCACGCGCTACGGCGCGCTCTTGCAAGAGTGGGTGACGAAGCTCGCGATCGTGCGATCGAAGGGGCTCGGCGGGGCGATCGTCGCGGGCGCGCAAGACGTGTTGCCGCTTCCGTATCCGGTCTGCGTGTTCGACGACGCGCGCGCGGCGCTCGCGTGGCTCGGCGAGCGTTCGCCAGCGGCGTTGGCCGAGAGACTCACGGAGCTCTACAGCGAAGCGTCGGGTACGCCGCCGTTTCTCGGCGAGCTCCGCGCGCTGCTCGACGCGACCTTGGCGGGCGTGCACGTCGCGGACGCGGCGAAGGCGCTCTGTCTCTCCGAACGGACGCTGCAGCGGAAGCTCGGCGAAGCGAAGACGACGTTCCAGCTCGAGACGATCGACGCGCGGGTGCGCGCCGCGAAGAGGATGCTCCTCGACGGGGATGCGCCGCTGACGACGATCGCGATCGAATCGGGGTGCGCGTCGCTGCAGCACTTCAATACGTTGTTCCGCAAGCGGACGGGCGAGCTCCCGAGCGCGTGGCGCAAGCGGATGCGCGCGGGGCGTGGCGAATGACGCGCGTGGCGCGGGCTGCAGCGATCGCGATCGCGTGCGCGAGCGTCGCGTGCCGATCGAGCGGCGCGGGCGATACCGCGAGCGACGCCGGATGCGTGATCCCATCGATGCTCGATCTCTACCCGGACGTAGGTATCCCCAAGCCGTTCGAGCCCGGGCCGGCCGCGCCGTCGTGCGTCGCCTCCGCGCACGACGTCGTCATCGTCCTCGGGTGCCCGAGCAACGACGATGGAACGCCGTCGAGCTGCCAGACGTCGCGCGCCGACATCGCGATCGGGCTCGCGCACGCCGGCTACGGCTCGCGCTTCATCACGTCCGGCGCCGCCGTGCACAACGCCTTCGTCGAGGCCGACGCGCTGAAGTCGCTCCTCGTCGCGCGTGGCGTCGCGAGCGACGACGTCACCGTCGAGAACCGCGCGCAGCACACCGACGAGAACCTCTACTTCGCGACGAAGATCATGCAGGCGCGCAGTTGGATGACCGCGCTCGTCGTCTCGGACACGCCGTCGCATCTCGTCCTGACCGCGACGTGCGACTCGAACTGCTGCGTCGATCTCGGACGACTCACCGTCTTCGACTTTCCGTTCGACGGCGGCACCGTCAAGGCCGGTCACTACGCGCTCTATCCGCTCGGCACCGAGGTGTCGGCGGCGGAGTGCGCTCACATCGAAGAGCCGTCGAAGCTGATGTGCATCGCGCTCGCGGGTCGCCTCGCGTGCAAGGACGCGTTCAAGCTCCCGCCGTGAGAAACGCCATGACCTCGCGCACGACCGGCTCGGGCGTGTCGACATGCGCGAAGTGCGACGTGTGGTCGAGCCACGTCAGCGTCGACTCGGCGATGAGCGCGTGCAAGCGGTCGCCGTTCTTCGGCGGCACGAGCGGATCTTGACGCGAGTAGAGGAGGAGCAGCGGCATCGGAAACGCGCGCCCCTTGCGCGCTTCGAGCGCGTCGCGAAACTCGGCGAAGCCGGCGGGAGACATCGTGTCGTAGAGGTAACGGATGAACGTCGCGATTCCCGCGTCGTCGCCGAGCGGCGCGGCGTACTCGCGTGTCTCTTCGCGCGACTTCAGCGTCTCGTCGAAGTAGTGGACGTTCTTCCAGACCCAGCGCTCGCGATCGCGGCGGATGACGGCGGCGAGCGCGGCGCGTACACCGGGGATCGCGAGTCCGCCGTGGAGCGCGTAGTAGCGCGCGTCGGGGAGGGCGGGGGAGTGGATGTTCACGAGTCGCGCGAACGCGCCTTCGTCGCGGAGCGCGTGACGCATGCAGAGGTACCCGCCGAGCGAGTTGCCGACGGCGAGGCAGCCGCGAATGCCGAGCGCTTCTTGGAATTCGCCGATCCACTCGGCGAGCGCGGCAGCCGAGTGGTTGCAGTCTGCACTCTTGGTCGTACGGCCCGCGCCTGGTAAGTCCGGCGCGATCACGCGGTAGCGCGCGGCGAGCGGCGCGTAGACGTAACGCCACGAGTAGCTCGTCGTCATGAGACCGTGCACGAGGAGGAGCGGCGGGCCTTCGCCGATCTCGCGGTAGTGGACGCGCTGCTCGCCGAACGGACGCGAGCGCATCGCGATCTCCCGCGACGTCGTGCGCGCGAGATCGTGCGGAACGCGCGGAAGATCCGGCAGCTCTGCGAACGGGACGCGCTCGAACGGACGCCGTGCGGTCATCGCGGTCACATCGTCGGCGCCGGCTGCGGCGGGTTGCAGACGGTGATCATCTCGCGCCACTTGCCGTTCTCGCATCGCCATCCGTTCGATCCGCAGCCGCTCTTCTCATGGCACTTCATCCCGCTCGTCGCGCAGACTTTGCCTGCGACGATCGACGCCGGGCATCCCGTGGCGATCGGCGTCTTCGGCGCTTCGGCGTCGACAGCGGGCGGGCCGATCGCCGTTCCTGCGTCGTGGACGACAGGCGTGCTCGAAGGAACCGGCGGCGGCACGGGCTCCGGCCCTGGCGGATTGCAGTACGTCATCAGCTCGCGCCACTTGCCGTTCTCGCAGCGGTAGCCGTTGAGGCCGCAGCCGTCCTTGAGCTTGCACTCGCGCGTCCCGCTGCACGAATCTCCGGCGTTGATCTTCTCCGGGCACGTCGTCGCGCACGCGCCGCCGGCGAGCGATGCACCGACGGCGGCGATGGTCACGACGAACGCGGAACGAAATCGAGAGGCCATCGCGCGAAGGTAGCAGTCACGTGCACCAAGCGTTCGACGAAGCGGCGCGCAGCGAGAGGCACGTGAGCGCGCCGTCGCCTTTGTGAAATTCTCCGACGTCGATCGTGCGGACGTCGAGTCCGATCGCCGCGAGGCGCTCGGCGGTGCGCGGCGCCGCTGCGGAGACGAGGACGGCGCGACCCAGCGCGAGAACGTTGGCGCCGGTGGGCTCGGACGCCGCGATGCACGTGAGTCCGGCGTCGCGGAACGCCGTGAGATCTTCGTCGCGGAGCACGTTCGGGTCGTAGACGAGCGACGACGCGCTCGCCAACGTGCAGGCGGACTTCAAGTGGAGGCCGCCGCGCACCTCGACGGTCACGACGTCGATCGCGTCGAGCGCGGCGACGCGCGCGAGGAAGTCCGCGCCGTCGCGGTTCGTGCGCGACGAGAGTCCGACGAAGAGGCGACCGTCGACGCGGAGCACGTCGCCGCCGTCGAGCATCGCGGGTGCGACCATCGCGTGCGCGCGCCAGCGCCCGTCGAGCGCTGCGGCGACACCGGCGATTTCCGCGCGACGCGCTTCGGCTCCGGGACGCGTGACGACCACGTTCTCGCGGAGCAGGACGGCGGTGTCCTCGATGAAGCACGAGTCGGGGCAGGCGTCGTCGCTCGCGATCACGTCGACGTGGACGCCGAGCTCGCGCAACGTCGCGATGTACGTCGCGTGCTGGCGTCGCGCCGCGCCGAGGTCGATGCGCGCGTCGCCGTCGACGCGGAGGCATCGCGCGTAGCTCGAGGAGACGTCGCGGACGAGGGCGCGCGCGGGCGGAGCGAAGGTCGGCATCGGGTCGACTCATAGCGCATCGTCGTCCGCACGGGTCCACGCGACGGCGCCCGCAACCCAGGTTTCCATGTCGGGTGGAAACGTGTGGCCGACGTTGCCGAGGCTGACGAAGATCGCGGGGACGCCTTGGCTGGCGAGGCGTCGCGACGCGGCGAGCATCGGATCGCGCATCATGTCGCCGTTGCCGGCGCCCATGTACACGTGGCGGACGCCGGCGCGCGCGAGGCGGGCGGCATCGGGTTTCACGTCGGCGGCGACGAGGATCAGCGACGACCAACGGCCATCCCCGCGTTGCGCGACGTCGAGCGCGGCGAGCGCGCCCCACGAGAATCCGATGAGCGTCCCGTTCGTGCGATCGTCCACCATGCCGGGATGCGCGGCGGCGACGCGCTTCACCGCGGCGTCGACCAACGCCGTGTTGTCCTTCCACTGCCACACCGAGCCGGCGCCTTCGCATCGCGATGTGCCGCGCGGGCAGACGAGCCAGCTCTTTCGCGCGACCGACGCGGCGAACCACGGGCACGTGTTCTCCGGCATGCCGCACATTCCGTGGAGCATCACCGCGACCGGCGCGCGCTCGCCGTCCGCGTCGCGCGGAGGATAGACGAGCACGTCGGCGGCGCCGTCGCCGCGGAGCCACGTCGGCTCGATGGACGCGGACGCACGCGGAGCGAGCTTCGGTGTCGCGGCGGGCGGTGTCGCACGCGCGACCGTCGCCGCGCCCATCGCGACGGGCGTCGCGCCGAGCGGCACCGCGCGCGCATGAACGCTCTCGCGTCGTGGCACCACCATCGCGGCGATGACGATCACGACGGATACACAAACCCATCCCCACGCACGCCGCATGCGGCGCGCCCGTTCGTCGAGCATGACTGTCCCCATCGCGCCGAGGCGCGAGAGCGCGCAGCGCGCGAGGCGACCGCACCGTGCGGTCTTCCTTCACGTCCGCTGCTTCACTCGTTCATCGCGCGGGGGCGCGGAACTGTGACGGCGCGAGCGCTACTTCTTCGAGCCGAGGGGATCTTTGACGTCGCTGCCGAGCGAATCGGATCCGCCGGTCTTCGGCAACGGAGGCGTCGGCTTCGGTCCGGTCTTCGGCGACGGAGGCGGCGCGACCGGTGTCGTCGCGGTCGGATCGATCTTCGGCGTGACGAAGCTCGGCGTCGGCGCCGGCGTCGGCTTCTGCTTCGTGTCGACGCTGTCGTTCTTCGTCGACGTGACCGGCGGCGGCGCCGCGTCCGGCGCGTTGTCGAGCGCAGGCGCTTGCTCCGGCGGTGACGGCGGCATCGGGAGCGGCGCCGGCGTGCTCGGCGTGCTGCTCGGAACACGCGGCGGCTCGGGCACCGCGATGTCGTTGCCGCGCGTGCGCCACACCGCCCAGATCGCCAACGCGAGCACGACGAGCAACGCCGCGGCCGCGAGCTGCGCCGCCCACTTCGCACGAAAGTGTTTTCGTAGGCGCGCGACGCGCTGACGCACGCGCGGCGCCGGGACGTTCTCTTCGGCCGCGATCGTCTCGAGCTTCTCGCCCGCGCCCTCGCGCAGCATCCACTCGAGCGTGCTCTCCGAGCCCTCGCCCTCCGGGAGCTCACGCTGCGCCCAGTGCAACAGATCCTGCGCGCTCTGCGGTGCGCTCGCGGCGGCGACCTCGTCGACCGCTGCCGGCTCGCGCGGCACCTCGCGTCGCGTGCGCCGAAAGTGATCCGCGACCTTGTTCCGCGCGATGCCGAAGATCCACGGCTTCAGCTCGGCGTCGTTCTCCGGCGCGTTCCCCGACGCGAGCGCATCGGCCAACGTCGACTGCACGATGTCGTCGACCTCGTGCGCCGGCACGCGCGTCCGAACGAACCGCGCGAGCTGCGACGCGAGCGCCGGATCGGCGAGGAACGTCGCGCGACGATCGCGCCCTGGGAATGCCGTCATGACCATTCGAATCTACCCAACACCGGTGCATCGCGTGAGCGGACACGAGTGTGACGGGATCGACGTCGATTTCTTTGCCCTACATCAGCGCCGCATCGCCGCCGGCGTAAACCGAACGAGTCTCAGCACTTCCTGGTACTCGCCGGGACGCGCGCGCACGAGCGTCTGCGCCTGCATCACATCGAGGAGGCATTGCGGCGGGCGCACGTCGATCCCCTCGGGCGCCATGAGCGCTTCGATGCGCCGCGCGTCGATGGCGCTGAGCTTACGCGTCAGGACGATCGCGTCGGTCGGTGCTTCGTCGGAGATGTTCACGAACTCGATGCGGCCTGCGACGGTGCCGACGTAGAGGCCGATCGCTTCGCGCACGCTCGCCTCGTCGATGCGCGGAACGGTGACGGCGCCGACGTCGGCGTCGCCATGGACGATCGACGCGACGACGGCCGGATGCGATCCGACGAAGCGCTGCGCCGCGAACGTCGTGTCGGGCTCGATGCCGCGCGCGACGAGGTGCGCGCGAATGAGCAGGTAGCCGCCGACCGAGAGTGGATCGACCCACGCCGCGTTCTTCCCGTCGAGGTTCGCGAGCGAGATCCCCGAGCCCGCGCGCGCGACGAGCGCCGCGCGGTACGTCGCGCTGCCACCGCGCACGACCTTGAACACCGCGCGCGCCCCCGCTTCGATCCGCGCGCACACGCCCGACGGCGCCCACACTATTTCCGCTTCGCCGGCGAGCGCGCGCTCCTCGAGCGCGTGGTAGTCCGCCGCGACTTCGACCTCGATGTCGTCACCGAGCGCCTCCGACAACGCTCCTT
>JBBQXV010000003.1:0-80839 GCA_038209335.1 Polyangiales bacterium
GTGCTGACCGGTGTAGAGCGCGCCGAGCGGAATGCGCACCGCGCCGTTCGCCATCTGCTCCACTTTCACGCCGTCGGCGCCGACGATCTGCATCCCCGTCGCCGGAACGATCTCGACGAACGCATCGCTCGCCACCGTCGATCCGAGCACCTCGACCTCGCGCTTGAGGATCGCCGCCATCTCGCGCGGCTCGCTCAAGTGAAAGAGGCGACCGCTCGTACGCACCGCGAGCGCGTTCAGCGTGTTCTCGTCGTAGTCGGTGCCGACACCGAGCGACGTCACCTGCGCGCGGAACCGTAGCCCGCGCTCGGCGAGCTGCCCGAGCGCCTCGGGTGTCGACGGTCCGACGTTCGCGATCCCGTCGGAGATGACGACGACGCGCCGCACCGGGTGATCTGCAGGCGCTTGCGCCATGTGGCTCTCTCCGAGCGACAGCCCTTCGAACATGTTCGTCGGACCGGCCGGCATGATCTCCGCGATCGTCCCGAGGATCCGCTGGCGCGTCATGCGATCGAGCGAGGTCGGCGGCACGAGGACCATCGCGTGATCCGAGAACGTGTCGACCGAGACGATGTCGCCGTCGGTGAGCGCTGAGACGAGAGCGCTCGCGGCGGCGCGCGCCGCTTCGATCTTGTCGCCGCGCATCGAGCCCGACGTATCGATGACGAGCGCGATGTCGACGGGGGCGCGGACGCGCGGCTTGGCCTGCGGCGCATCGACCCAAACGCCGACGTAGGCTTCGCCGCCGCTGGCGAGGACCATGTCGCTCTCCGGCGCGGCGCCGATCCACGAGCCATTGCCCGCGACCGGGTGCCCGGTACCCGGTTTGGGATCGTCGTTCACGATCGGCTTCGGATCGCCGGTCGTCGCTTTCAACTTTTGCGGCGTGATGCTCCCGCTCGATGCACAGCCCGCCAGCAGAAGCGCCCCCACGATCCATCCGATTCGTCGCATGGGTCGTTCGACGCGCGTGCGCACGGAAAGATCTGAGAGGTTTTACAGGGAGACGGGGAGACGGGAAGGGGAGAGGGGATTGGGCTTTACTCGGTCGGCTCCTTCCCGTCTTCTCGCCTTCCTGTGAATCCCAAATCTTCGTTCGATGCGGCTTATTTCGGCCGGTTCTACGAGTCGCGGGCCAGCCGCGTGTACGGCAAGGCGCAGGTGTCGCACCTCGCGCGCGGTGTGACCGGGATGATCGCTTGGTTCGGCGGGGAGCTCCGCGACATCGTCGACGTCGGCGCGGGGACGGGGCTCTGGCGCGATTGGTTTCGGAAGCACATGCCGCGCGTCCGGTACGTGTCGACCGATGTGAGCGCGTACGCGTGCGAGCGCTACGGCCACGAGCCTCTCGACATCACGCGCGGTCGCATGAAGGGGACGTTCGATCTCGTCGTCTGCCAAGGCGTCCTCCCGTACCTCGACGACGCCGCGTGCCGCCGCGCGATCGCGAACCTCTCCGCGATGGCGCGCGGCTTCGTCTACGTCGAGGCGATCACCAAGCGCGATCTCGTCGACCTCTGCGACCGCGAGAAGACCGACATTTCGGTCAAAGCGCGGAGCGGCGCGTTCTACCGACGCGAGCTCGGCAAGCACCTCACTGCGCTCGGGTGCGGCCTCCACTATTCGCGCAAGGGCGCGCTCGGCTTCTACGAGCTCGAGCGCGCCCCGTAGCGGAGCGGAAGACGACCGCGGCGACGTTCGCGTGGACTACTCCACCGTCTCGGTCACCGTCTCCGTCGTCTTTTCCGTCGTCACCTTCTTCGGCGGCGGAACGGCGACGGGAGCGGTGTTGGCTTTCGGCGTCGAGCTCTTCGTCTTCTTCTTCGGGCTCTTCTTTTTCGCGCTCGCGCTTCGCCCGCGCGGCAACTCCTTCAGCTGCAAGTAGGTCTTCTGCGCCGTCGCGTCGCCTTCGGTGTCACCTTTCCATTCGAGCCACCCGCCGATGGCACGCGCCTTCTTCGTAAGCGCTTGCAGCTTGAGGTTGAGCAGGTAAGTCGCGTCGTCCGCGAGGCGTTGAGCCGCGCCGGGGAGGGGTCCATACGCCTTGCAGAACGCGATCTCCTGACGCTCTGCCGCGGTGTCGATCTTCGTCGCCGCTTTCAGCTCGGGGATGTCGTCGACGGCGCGGAACGCCGCCTCGAGGTAGTCGTCCGAGACGAGGTTGAGCCCCATGAGGGCGCCCTTCTCGCGCTTCAGCCCATCGAGCCCGGGCATCGCCTCACGCGCCGCCTGGACATGCGCGAACGCTGGGTTCGCGCCGTGCGATTGCGACGCGCGGAGCACGGGTGCCGCTTCGCGTGGAGTCGCCTCCTTGATTGGTCGCGTCACCTTCTTCCTCGCTTGAGTCACCTTTTTCGCTAGTTTTTTCATGATCCACTCCTGACGGGTTCGGTCGCGGACCGTTCGTCCGCCGATTTCCTTCTTTGTCGGGACGTCCGTCGGAGGAGTTGCGTGAATTCGACGCTGCGCGAGGCACATCGATCACCTGCTGCGTGCATCGCACGACCTGCCGTGGCCGGTCGGGGACCTGCCGAGCTCGGTCGGGGACCGGATCGATCAGTTGCTTCCACCGATCGCGGACGGTCTCGGAGCGCCGCCGTCAGCTCGTGGAGTGACTCGGGGCAGTACCGGCACCGAACGCGGCAGCTCCTGGAGTGACGCCGGCAGCTCGACCACCGTGATCGCGAGGCGCTTGACCGCTCGGCGCCTACTTCGCCGCGTGGTCCGTCGAGCGCTCGACCGAGTTCACGAAGCTGCCGACCGCCGCCGCGAACTCGTTCGGCTCTTCGAAGTGACCAAAGTGGCCGCTCCGCTCGAGCGTCACCAGCTGCGAGCCGACGATCCCCGCGCTCAGCAGGGTGGCGTATTTCGGCGAGCAGACGAAATCGCGCTGGCCGACGAGGACGAGCGTTGGCGCTTTGATCTCCGAGAGGCGCGGGCGCACGTCGTACGGCGCCGCGTCCTTGCCGCGCGTCGGTCCGACGAACATGCGCGTCGCCTCGGCGAAGTGATCGACCTGCTCTTTGTGACCCGAGTAGTTGGCGACGTAGAGGCCGATGCCGCGCCGCCACGACGCGGTCGCGTCTTCGTCGGTCTTTGCGATGTGCGCGAGCTCGGCGACCGCCGCGCGGTACCACGGCTCCATCGCGAACATCTTCGCGCGATCGCTGGCGTCCGACGCGAACTCGACGTTCGTCACCGGCGACGTGTCGTAGAGGACGAGCCCTCGCACGTTCGCGGCGTGCGCGAGCGTGTACTCGAGCGCGACGAATCCGCCGTACGAGTGCCCGAGCACGTACGTCTCGCCGAGACCGAGCGCCGCGCGAAGCTCGTACAGATCGCTCGCGTACCTTTGCCGCGTGTACCCGGCGTCGTCCTTCAATCGTCCCGAATCGCCTGTGCCGATCGGCTCGACGTACACCATCGTCAGGTGCTTCTCGACCTCCGGCATCCGGATCGATTCCCAACCGAGGCCAGGTCCGCCCGGTTGCACGAGGCACACCGGGCCGGTCCCCGCGACGTGGTAGCGGAGCGCGACGCCGTTCACCGTCACCGTGTGATCGCCCGGCGTCATGCTCGATCCCGCCGGCGCGTTCGCGTGCGGAGCACACGCCGCCAGCGTCGCCAGCGTGAGCGCGAGGCCGACGACGCACGCGCGCATCATGCGCGTGCGCCGGCCAGCAGCCAGTCCGCGAGCGGCGCGAAGATTCGCTCTTGCGCGCCGGTCGACAAGAAGAGATCGGCGTGCGCGATCGGGCTCGCGTCGTCGCCGATCTCGAGGAGCTCTTTGTCGGTCGATCCGATCTGATCGTAGATCGCGCGCGACGTGGTCGGCGGGACGACGCCGTCGTTCATCGCGACGATGCCGAGGAACGGGTACTTCATTCCGGCGAGCGCCTTCGACACGTTGACGCCGCGCACGACGAGATCGCGCCGGCGGATCCAGCGCGCGATGTCGCGGTTCACGTACGGGTTCGGATCCTCGACGGTCTGGATCATCGTCGCGGCGTGCGACGTGTCCGTCGACGCGGCGTTCAAGTAGATCGAGAGGAGCCTCGGCGCCCAGCGCACGAGCGCGGGGAGCGCGTGCCCCGCGAGCTTTCGGGTATCGCGCACGCGCACCTGCCCGACGAGCCACGGCGACCAGAACGCCGCGCGCAAGACGGCGTGGATCTTCACCCAGGTCACGAGGCCACCCATCGACACGACGCTGTGCACCGGCGCTTCGGGCACGCACGCGAGATGCGCGAACGCGAGCGCTGCGCCGAGGCTGCAGCCGACGAGATCGATCTGGTCGCGCCCCGTCCGTGTCGCGTTGCGAACGTGCTCGATCGCGCAGGCGAGATCGTCGACTGCGAGCTCGCCGAGGCCGTACTGATCGCTCCCGTGATCGCGCACGCTCCGCCCTTGGCCGCGGAGATCGCAGCTCCACACTTCGAGGCCGCGCGACGCGAGGTACGACTCGAGCGACGCGCCGCGCGGGTGAAATCCGAAGATGAACGAGTTCATCCCGTAGCCCGGGACGATCAGCACCGGGCGGGGCGAGAGTCCGTTCGCCGGGGACGACTGCGGCCCCGAGAGCGACGGCGGCGACACGCGCTTGAGCGCGAGCCTCCAGCCCGCGCCGTTGTCGATGAACTGTATTTCCCCCGGGGTTCCGGTCGTAGCCAAGCTGGGTGCAATCTACCCTGGATCGCGCCGGCTCGCGCGGTCGGCGCGGAAGCGCTTGAGCTCACGCACCCAATACGACGCCGCGGCGAGCGCGCCGACGAGCGCCGTCGCGACGAGGAGACCGTCGGTGTACGGCGATCCGAAGAGCGCGGCGGCGACGGCGGCGAACTGAAGGAGCGTTGCCATCTTTCCGGGGAAGTTCGCGAGCGGCTGCTCGACGCGTGCCTTTCGGCTCGCGTGGCTCGCGGCGATCCAGAGCACGAGCGGGAGCTCGCCGATCTCGCGCGTCGCGAGGAGCGCGATGCCGACCGGTGGGAGCTTGCCCATCACGACGAGCGTGACGACGACCGACGCGACGAAGAGCTTGTCGGTGATCGGATCGACCGCGGCGCCGGTCGCGGTCGTTTGCCCGTAACGCCGCGCCCACCATCCATCGACGACGTCGGTCGCACCCGACACGAGGAGCACGCCGAGCGCGAGCAGGGGACGCGCGACGACGAACGGAAAAAGAATCGCCAGCGGGATGCGCGCGAGGCTGAGCAGCCCAGGGACGAGGAGCAGATCGCGCGCGCGGTAATTCATTCGAGCACGGCGAACTTCAGGTAGCGCCCTTCGGGCCACGCGGGGACGGTGGGATGGTCCGCGGGCGGGCCGTGGAGCTCGAGGAGTCGCAGCGGCGCGCCGCCGAGCGCGGCGTCGTCGAGCGTCGACGCGAATCGTTCGGCGTCGACGTGGCTGGAGCAAGACGATGCACAAAAAATTCCGTCGGGCGCGAGGACGTCGACGCACGCGCGATGGAGCGCGCGGTACGCCGAGAGCGCGCGAGGAAGCGCCTTCTCGCTCGGCGCGAAGCTCGGCGGATCGCTGATGACGAGATCCCACGTCTCCTTCCGCTGCTTGGCCGACGCGAGGAACGCGAACGCGTCCGCGGCGACGAACGCATGCTTCGCCGGATCGACGCCTGCGATCCGAAAGCTCGCCTGCGCGGTGGCGTGCGCGCTCGCCGCGATGTCGACGCTCGTCACGCGCGTCGCGCCTCCGAGCGCGGCGTGGAGCGAGAAGCCCGCCGCGTACGAAAACAAATTCAGCACGCGCCGACCGCGCGCGAGCTCGCCGACGCGCCGCCGGTTCTCGCGCTGATCGAGGAATGCGCCGGTCTTTTGTCCGCGCGCGAGATCGACGACGAACGGGACGCCGTGCTCGCGCACTTCGATCGTGTCGGGCGGTGGAGGGCCATGGAGCGTAGCGCTCTCGGGCGGCGTCGCGGCGCCGCGCGCGCGTTCGGGCTTGTCCCGCTTCTTCACGACCACACGATGAACGATCGTACACACACCGATCGCGCCGAGCGCCTCGACGAAGACCGGCGCCATCCTCCCGAGCAGCGCCGCGGCTCCGTCTCCGTCGACCCGGACGATCGCGACGTCGCCGTACCGATCGACGACGAACCCCGGGCAGCGGTCTCCTTCGCCGTTGAGGAGCCGGTAGGCGTTCGTCCGCCCGTCCGCGAACAAACGCGCACGCACGGCGAACGCGCGCGCGAGGCGGTCGCGTACGAGCGCGTCGTCGATCGGCGCGCGGCCCGCCGTCCAAACGCGCAGCGCGATCGGCGACTCGGGATCGGCGATCGCACGCCCCACCGCCGCCCCATCCTCCGCGACGATTTGCACCTCTTCTCCCGCCTCGAGACGATCGCCTCCCCGAACGATCGCCTGCCGCCAGAGCCATGGATGACCCCGCCTCGCCGCCTCGAATCCCTGCCGACTCACCACGACCTCGGCCACCCGTCTCGTCATCGCGTCGTCACTCTAGCCTGCGAGGATTGGCCGTCTTGGATGAACGTTTTTCGTGCATCCGTACCTCCGTCGAACACTGGACGGGCCTTGTGCCAGGGTGGCGCAACGTAGGAGTGAAATGATGGCGGTTCTGACAAAGGTGTCGTGTGGACGTTGACGACCCCCCCGTCGGCGTATCAAATCCACGTCACCTCGGAGCGCGCACGCGAATTGCTCTCGGATGGACGAGCCCCACGATTTCCGTCGTGTAGCCTATCCACGCGACGTGACGGAACGTAGCGCTCGGGGGCATGTTGATGGGGCGGGCGTTGTGGACTGTAGCGAGCCACCGTTAACGAGGACCGATGACCACGAAGGTGCGTTCCAACAAGGGCAGCAAATCGCCGGATCCGCTGGAAGGCGCGTCCGTCGAGGGGACGCCGATGCCGTCGGACGTGGGGAGCGCGACGAGCATCGAGCCCGTACCGTCGAGCGCAGAGCTTGCGCCGCGCGAATCGCTCGCGCCGTCGAGCATGGACGCGCCCGAGTCGCACGCCGCGACGAGCAGCATCGCGCCGTCGTCGTCCTTGTCAGGGCCGCCGAAGGCGAAGAAAAAGAAGAAGAAGACCGGAACGCGCAAGTCGAAGGCGCCGGGTCCCAACGGCACCCTCGAGCTCACGCCGTCGACGGCGGCGCCACCGGTCGTCGCGACTGCGGTCGCCGCGTCCGCGAAGGCCGACATCGATCCCGACGACATCAGCGTTCCGCCGGCCGAGGATCTCGATCACGACTTCTTCAGCGCGCCGGTCGCGCCGCCGAGCATGTCGCGTGCGTCGTACGAGCCGGTGCACGAGATCGAGACGCGCGATCCGCGCATCGCCGCGTTGATGACGTCCGAGGTAAAGCGCCGTCGCGCCCACTTCGCAAAGTACGTGAAGGCCGCCGTCGCGATCTCGCTCGTGCTCTGCCTCGCGGCCGTCGTTCGCGTCGGCATCCGTCGCAACCACGGCGACGACTCGACCGCGATGGCGGCGACGAGCGTGCGACCGACGCCGGTCGTCGTGATTCCGGATCCGCCGACGGCGCAGAAGCCGATCGATCCGCCGCCGCCCGCACTGGAAGACACGGTCGCCGCCGAGCCGGCGATCGATCCGCCGCCCGCGGTCGATCCCGCGGCCGCGCCGGCGACGTCCGCGTCCGCCGAGCCCGCGCCGTCCGCGAGCGCCGCGCCCGTCGCCTCGGCATCCGCCGCACCGAGCGCCGAGCCCGCGCCGTCCGCGAGCGCCGCGCCCGTGGCAGCGACCGAGCCGACGGAGCTCGATCCGAAGGCGGCCGGAAAAGAGAAGCGCCTCTCGCAGCGGGCGCTCGACCAGGGGAAGATCAAAGACGCGATCGAGCACGGCGAGCAGTCGGTGAAGCTCGATCCGACCGACGCCGAAGCGTGGCTCCTCCTCGGCGCCGCGTACCAGATGAAGGGCGATCACAAAGAAGCGCGTCGCTGCTTCTCATCTTGCATCAAAGAAGGAAAGCGCGGCCCCAAGGGCGAGTGCATGGCGATGCCGCACTGAAGCGCGGAAGCGCAGTCGTTCCTGACGCGAACGGACCGCGCGAATACCAGCGTAGCGAAGGAGCCCGCTGCGCTTCGCGACGAAATCTCGCCGCGCCGCGTTGACACCCCCGCCCCCGGCGGCTACTTCACGCGCGCGCATCGCACGTGCGCGCCGGAGGCCCGCGTGTTCAAGAAGGTCTGCATCTTCGCTGGGAACGCCAACCCGCAGCTCGCCGCCTCCATCGCTATGCATCTGGAGACGCCGCTCGCGAAGGCGAAGGCGACGCGCTTCAGCGATGGCGAGTCGTTCGTCGAGATCGGCGAGAACGTTCGCGGCGTCGACGCCTTCGTCATTCAGCCGACCGGGAGCCCCGTCAACGACAACGTGATGGAGCTCCTCATCATGTGCGACGCGCTTCGTCGCGCATCCGCCGGATCGATCACCGCGGTCATCCCGTACTACGGCTACGGCCGTCAGGACCGGAAGGTCGCGCCGCGCACGCCGATCACGTCGAAGCTCGTCGCGGATCTCATTCAAGCCGCGGGCGTCACGCGCGTCGTGTCGGTCGATCTCCACGCCGGGCAGATCCAAGGCTTCTTCAACATCCCGTTCGATCACCTGTACGCGATGCCGGTGTTCCTCGAGGAGTACCTCAAGAAGAACTTCGACTCGTCGGCGGTGTTCGTCTCGCCCGACGCGGGCGGCGTCGAGCGCGCGCGCGCGTACTCCAAGCGTCTCAACGCCAGCCTCGCGATCATCGACAAGCGCCGCGAGCGCGCGAACGTGAGCGAAGTGATGCACCTCATCGGCGACGTCGAAGGGAAAGACTGCATCATCATCGACGACATGATCGACACGGCGGGCACGCTCGCCGGCGCGGCGCACGCGCTCATGAAGGAAGGCGCGCGCAAGGTCGTCGCGTGCGCGACGCACGGCGTGCTCTCGGGTCCGGCGATTCAGCGGATCAACGAGGCGCCGATCACCGAGGTCGTCGTCAGCGATTCGATCGCGCTGTCGGAAGCGGCGAAGGCGTGCCCCAAGGTCAAGCAGCTCTCGCTCGCGAAGCTCCTCGCCGAGGCGATCAAGCGCATCCACAGCTCCGACAGCGTCAGCTCGCTCTTCGCGTGATTCTCCGCACGTTTGACGATCCGCGCGCGTCGCGCTAAGTACGCCGCCCCCCGAACAGAAACCCCTATGCCTCGGATCCCGGTATCCAATCCGGACGCGGCGGACAGGTCATTCGTCATGAGCCAGCAGATTTCGACCCTCAAGGCATCTCCCCGCGTCGGCTTTGGTAAAGGCGCCGCGAAGCGCCTCCGTCGCACCGGCGTCGTCCCCGCGATCGCGTACGGCAAAGGCCTCGCGTCGACTCCGCTCTCCGTCCTCCCGAAAGAAGTGCTCCTCATTCTCAAGAGCGAGCTCGGCAAGAACTCGGTCATCTCGCTCGAGACGTCTGCCCAGGAGGGCGGGACGAAGCTCCTCGCGATGATCCGCGACTACAGCTACCACCCGGTCACGCGCTTGCTCGAGCACGTCGACTTCGTCGAGGTGAAGCTCGATCAGCCGGTCGACGTCGACGTCCCGCTCTTCCACACGGGCAAGCCGGTCGGCGTCACGCTCGGTGGCGTGCTTCGTCAGGTCTACCGCACCGTTCCGGTGCGTTGTCTCCCGGATCGCATTCCGGTGAAGCTCGAGATCGACGTCACGCACCTGAAGCTCAACGAGCACGTGTCGACGCAAGAGCTGAAGCTCGCGGAGGGCGTGACGGTTCGTCTCCCGGCGGAGCAGACGCTCATCGCGGTCGTCGCGCCGGAGAAAGAGCGCGCCGAGGACATCGCGCCGACGGGCGTTCCGGGTGCGGCGGGTGCAGTTGCCGGTGCTGCGGGTGCGGCTCCGGGCGCTGCGGGTGCGGCTCCGGGTGCTGCGGGTGCGGCGGCGGGCGCGGCTCCGGCGGCGGGCGCAAAGGCCGAGCCGGCGAAGGACGCGAAGAAGAAGTAACTCTTCGCTGTACTCTGCATGCATCTCGCGGTCGGGCTCGGAAACCCCGGGCGCAAGTACGAAAGCAATCGTCACAACGTCGGCTTCATGGCGGCGGACGAGCTTCGTTCTTCGCTCGGGCTTCCCGACTACAAAGAAAAATTCTCCGGCGTCTGGACCAAGGGCGATGCGCTCGCGATCCTGAAGCCGGGGACGTACATGAACTTGTCGGGCGACTGCGTTCAGCCGGCGAGCGCGTTCCTGAAGGTGCCGCCGGCGGAGATCATCGTTCTCCACGACGAGCTCGATCTCGCGTTCGGCGACGTGCGCCTCAAGTTCGGCGGCGGACACGCCGGTCACAACGGCCTCCGAAGCATCATCGAGCGGCTCGGAACGCCCGACTTCATTCGCGTTCGCATCGGGATCGGCCGCCCGCCGCCCGGCTTCCGCGGCGAGGTCGCCGACTACGTCCTCCAAAACTTCGATCCGAGCGAGAAGGCCGAGCTCCCCGACGTCATCGCCCGCGCGCTCGACGCGACGAAGCGCGTCCTCGCCGACGGCCTCAGCGCGGCGATGAACGTCGTGAACCAGAAGAAGTAGCGCTTCTCCCGAGTTGTCACGCACCACAATTGTGGTAAGAAGCCGCCCCCCGGTTCGATTCGTCGGTCCGGGCCTCGCTCGTGGGCATCACGTTCCACGGGCCACAGACCAGGAGGATTTTCAGAATGGCGCTTCAAACATCGGCGCAGGTACTGCGCACGAAAGAGTACGAGACGATCTACATCCTGCGTTCGGACGTCGACGCGGACACCGCGGAGAAGGTTCAGAACCGCGTATCCGAAGTCGTCGAGCGCGAGACGGGCAAGCTCGTCAAGGTCGAGGCCTGGGGCCGGCGCAAGCTCGCGTACCCGGTCGGTAAGCAGAAGAAGGGCGTCTACGTCTACGTGAAGTACGTCGGACGCGGCGGCCTCGTGCAGGAGCTCGAGCGCAACTTGAAGCTCTCGGACGCCGTCATCAAGTTCCAGACCGTGCTCGTCCGCGAGGACATCGACATGGCCGCCGTCGCGATCGATCCGGAAGAGGTGAAGAACCTTCGCCTCGAGCTGCCGCCGGAGGAAGAAGAGAAAGAGTCGCGCGAGCGCGCGCTCGGTCTCGTCGATCTCGGTCCGGACGCGCCGCGCAGCATGCGCCCGCCGCGTGAAGAAGAAGAAGAATTTGCCGACGCGGACGAGATCGTCCCGGCGTCGCTCGCTGCGACCGCGGCGCCGGTTGAAAAGACGGCCGTCACCGACAAGCCGGCCGTCGCCGACAAGCCGGCCGCCGAGAAGGTCGTCATCACCGAGAAGAAGGACGAGGAGCCGCAGTCATGATGATGGACGACGACAAGGACCTCGGACGCAGCCCGGATCTCAACGCCGACGCGCCGGGCCGCCGCCGCGGTGGCAAGAAGCGCATCTGCAAGTACTGCGCAGATAAGAACGTGCTCATCGACTACAAGGACCCGCAGGCGCTCCGCTACTTCATCAGCGAGCGCGGCAAGGTCGTTCCCCGCCGCATCAGCGGCAACTGCGCACGTCATCAGCGCAAGGTCACCCTCGCGGTCAAGCGCGCGCGCAACATCGCGCTGCTTCCGTTCACCGTGACGGGCTGAGGAGAGACGCCATGCCCGCAACGATTCAAGTGGTTCTGCAGCACGACGTTCAAAACGTCGGCAAGTCCGGCGATCTGGTGAAGGTGCGCCCGGGCTTCGCGCGCAACTTCCTTCTGCCGCGTCAGCTCGCCGTTCCGGCGACGACCGCCGCGGTCAATCGCATCACGCACGAGAAGGCCGTCGCCGTCGCGAAGGGCGACAAGGCAAAGAAAGAGGCGCGCGAGATCGCCGAGAAGATCAACGCGCTCTCGATCAAGATCGCGCACCGCGTGGGCGAGGACGGAAAGCTCTTCGGCTCCGTCACGTCCAAGGACATCGAGGCCGCCGTCAAGGCGCAGGGCATCACGATCGAGCGCAAGAAGATGGTCATGGCGGATGCGATCCGCGCGGCCGGCTCGTTCGAGATCCCGGTCAAGCTGATGACCGACGTCACCGCGACGTTGAAGGTGGAAGTCGTCGCGAAGTAGTTATAGAAACGTGGCTGGCAGTTACGCGCCTCGATCGGGTTTCCCGATCGGGGCGCGCGTCATTTGGAGGCGCGGCCTGTGGAGAAGATGCGCAGATACGGTGCGGAAGCTCGGGAGATCGAGCCCTCGGTCATCGAAGGGCGCGTCCCGCCGCATGATCTCGACGCCGAGGCGGCGGTCCTCAGCGCGGCGATGGTCGATCCGCTCGCGCTCGATCGCGTCATCGAGTTCCTGAAGCCGGAGCACTTCTACTCCGAAGCGCATCGACGAATTTTCGAGGCGTGCCTCGAGCTCCGGCAGAAGTCGCAGCCGGTCGACGTCGTGCAAGTCGGCACGCTCCTCAAGAGCAAGGAGCGCATCGCGCAGGTCGGCGGCATGGCCTACCTGACCGAGGTCCTCAACGCCGCGCCGTTCGTCGCGAACGTCGCCGCGTACGGACGCACGATCAGCGAGAAGGCGCGCGTGCGGCGGCTCATCGCGATTTGCCAGCGCGTCGCGGCGCAGGGGTACGTCGACTACGGCGAGACGCAGACGTTCATCGACGAAGCCGAGCAGGCCGTCTACGAGATCGCGCGCACGCCCGAGTCGAGCACGGTGCAGCGACTCAGCGAGGTCATGAAGGCCTCGTTCCGGCAACTCACTGAAGCGCGCGCGCGCGGCAATCAGATCACCGGGATCTCGACCGGCTTCGAGCGCTATGACCGGCTGACGGCGGGGCTGCACGAGGGCGATCTCACGATCATCGCGGCGCGCCCGGGCATGGGAAAAACGAGCTTCGTCCTGAACATGGCTGCGAATGTCGCGAGCCCCAAGGGCCGCGAGCTCGCGTCGGATCCGAACCAGCGCTGGGAAGACACGGGGCCGGGCGTCGCGGTCTTCTCGCTCGAGATGCCGCGCGAGCAAATCGCCAACAGGCTCGTCTGCGCCGAGGGCAAGGTCGACGTCGGCAAAGTGCGCTCGGGATTTCTCACGCCGAACGACTGGAACAAGCTCACGCAGGCGGCGTCGTTCCTCGGACGCCTTCCCATCTGGATCGACGACTCGCCCGCGCTCGGGATCATGGAGCTCCGCGCGAAGGTGCGACGACTTCAGGCCGAGTACGATCGCGTCGGCGAGGACGGGCGCAAGACGCAGAAGATCGGCGTCGTCGTCGTCGACTATCTGCAGCTCATGAAGGGGCGCGAAGGGGCCGCGTCGCGCGAGCAGGAGATCAGCGAGATCTCGCGAGGGCTCAAGGGGCTCGCGAAGGAGCTTCGAGTTGCGGTCATCGCGCTCTCGCAGCTGAACCGCGCCGTCGAGACACGCAGCGAGAAGAGCAAGCGGCCGCAACTGTCGGACCTTCGCGAGTCGGGCGCGATCGAGCAGGACGCCGACAACATCTGCTTCATCTACCGCGACGAGTACTACAACAAGGAAACGACGACCGAGCGCAACATCGCGGAGCTCATCGTTGCCAAGCAGCGAAACGGCCCTACGGGGACGGCGAAGGTCCGGTTCGACAGCGAGTACACGCGCTTCGACAACCTCGCCGAGGGCGAGTATGTCGACGACGAGCAGGGCTGAGTCTGCTAGCAAAAAGAGCCTGATGACGGACGCGCCCGATACCCTCGCCAAGCTCGTCGAGACGCGTCGGGTCATCGTCACGGTCGGCGCAGGGGGCGTCGGCAAAACGACGACGGCGGCGGCGCTCGGCGTCGCGGCGGCGATGCGCGGGCGGCGCGTGCTCTGCTTGACGATCGATCCGGCGCGGCGTCTCGCGGAGAGCCTCGGCCTCGAGCGAATGTCGAGCGAAGCGGCCCTCGTCGATCCCAAGCGCTTCGAAGCGGCGGGCGTGAAAATAACCGGATCGCTCACCGCGATGATGCTCGATACGAAGCGCACCTTCGACGATCTCGTCGTGAAGTACTCGTCCACGCCCGAGAAGGCGAAGCAGCTCCTAGACAACAAGCTCTACAAGTACGTGTCGACGTCGCTGGCGGGGACGCAGGAATACATGGCGATGGAGAAGCTCGTCGCCGTCAAAAGCGATCCTCGCTACGACTTGATCCTGCTCGATACGCCGCCGACCGCGAACGCGCTCGATTTTCTCGACGCGCCCGAGCGTCTCGTCGAAGCGCTCGATTCGGCGACGATGAAGTGGTTCATCCAAGCGTTCGAGTCGTCGGGGAAGCTCTCTCTCAATTTGCTCGCGCGGTCTGCGGCGCTTGTCTTGCGCGGGCTCGGCAAGATCACCGGCGGCGGATTTCTCCAGGCGATGGCGGAGTTCATCTCCGAGCTCAACGATCTCTTCGGCGGGTTCAAGCAGCGCGCCGAGATCATCCAGAAGGCGCTGCGATCGCCGGAGGTCGCGTTCGTCCTCGTGACGTCGCCGGCGCCGATGAGCATCCAAGAGGTGCTCTATTTCGCAGAGCGCCTCGAAGAGCATCAGATGCCGCGCGGAGCGTTCGTCGTGAATCGCTTTCGCATGCCGCCGGCGCACGCGAAGGAGGCGATCACGCCGGACGAAATTGCGGGCGCGTTGAAGGCGCGCGAGCTCTCGCTCGACGAGGACGCGCCGGCGCGACTCGTGAAGGCGCACTCCGACGCGACGAAGCTCGCCGCGCTCGACGCGTACTACGTGAAGAACCTCGACGCGCGCGCGAACGGAAAGGTGCCGATCGTGCGCGTGCCGGAGCTCCCGAGCGACGTGCACGATCTCAAGCTGCTCGCGCAGCTCGCCGACATCCTGATGGGCGGCGCGACGAGCTGATCGGACTCGGTCGACGTGCTCGTCGCACGTGGAAACAGAGCTCGTGGCCTCGCTCCTAGTCGTCGTCGCCGCCCTTTTCGACGTAGCGCTTCTCGGTCTTGTCGCCGATGCGCTCCTTCTTCCGCTTCTCTTTGTAGTGGATGCGGATCGGCACGCCGTCGAAGCCGAACTTCTTTCGAAGTTGGTTTGCGACGAAGCGCCGGTACGAGAAGTGAATCGAGTCGGGCGCGTTGGTGATGATGACGAACGCGGGCGGCGACGCTTCGGCTTGTGTGACGTAGTAGAGGCGCGGCGCGCGTCCGCCCATCGTCGGCGGCGGTCGCGTGTCGAGCACCGTCTCGAAGAATCGGTTGAGCGCGCCGGTCGTGATGCGCTTCGTGAAGCCTTCGCGCACCTTGTCGATCGTCGCGAAGAGCTCGCCGACACCGCGTCCGGTCTTCGCGCTGATCTTCACGACCGGCGCGAACGGCGCGAACGAGATCTTGTCGCGCGCGGCCTCCTCGGCCTTCGACGCTTCGTCCTTGTCGAGGAGGTCGGATTTGTTGAGGCAGATGATCATTCCGCGCCCGCGGTCCTGGGCGAGTCCGAGGATCTTCGCGTCTTGCTCGGCGACGCCTTCCTTCGCGTCGCACATGAGCACGACGACCTGTGAGCGTTCGATCGCGCGGACGGCCTGAAGAACGCTGATCGCTTCGACCGCGTCGTCGGCCTTCGTGACCTTGGTCTTCTTGCGGATGCCGGCGGTGTCGATGAAGACGTAGCGTTTGTTGTCGCGGACGACGAGCGCGTCGATCGCGTCGCGCGTCGTCCCGGGGCGATCGTCGACGAGCATGCGGAGCTCGCCGAGGACGCGGTTGAGCAAGCTCGATTTCCCGGCGTTCGGGCGCCCGATGATCGCGACGCGCGCGACCGCTTCGTCTTCGGGCTCGGTCGGCGGCTCGTACGCCGGAAGCACTTCGACGAGCGCCGCTTCGAGCTCGCCGATCCCGCGTCCGTGGAGCGCGCTCACTGGGAGAACGTGCTTCACGCCGAGCCGGTACAGCTCGAACGCGTCCGCGTCGCTCTTCGGTGAATCGGCTTTGTTCGACGCGTAGAGCACCGGCTTCTTCGATACGCGCAAGAGCTTCACCGCCGCGCGATCCGCCGTCGTGAGCTCGGTCGTCGCGTCGGTCACGAAGATGATCACGTCGGCCTCGGCGATCGCCGCGCGCACATGCGCCGCGATTCCGCTCTTCATCGGATCGCTGCTCTCCGGATCGAATCCACCCGTGTCGATGAGCGTGTACTCGTGCCCGAACGCCGCGGTGTCCGCGTAGTGACGATCGCGCGTGACGCCCGGCTCGTCGTGGACGATCGCGACCTTCGCGCGCGCGAGTCGATTGAAGAGCGTCGACTTCCCGACGTTCGGCCGTCCGACGACGGCGACGATCGGTCGCCCGCCGAGCCCGGCCGGCAAATCGCCGATCGCGCGCTGCCTGTAGTGCTTGGTCATGCGTCCTCTTTGCCCGTGCTCGCGGTCGGCCCGGCGCCGGCGTATCCGAGCTCCTTCAGTCGCGCGTCGCTCTCGAACCACTTCGGCGTGACGCGCACCCAGAGCTGAAGATGCACGTGCTTCCCGAGCATCGTCTCGACCTTCGTGCGCGCCTGCGTGCCGACTTCCTTGAGCATCGCGCCGCGCGCGCCGATGAGGATCCCTTTGTGCGCCTCGCGATCGACATGGATCGCGAGCTCGATCCGCGTCGGCGCGTCGGCGCTCTTCGCGAGCTCCTTCGCGGACGGCTCGTCGAAGCGCTCGACCACGACGGCGACGCCGTGCGGCACTTCCTGAAATGTCTTTCGCAGGATCTGCTCGCGAACGAACTCGGCGACGAAGAAGCGCACCGGCTTGTCGCTGAGCGTGTCGTCGTCATACGGCTTCTCTTGCTCCGGCAAGAGCTCGCGGAGCTCGGACAAGAGCGCCTTGATTCCCTCGTCGACCTTCTGCCCCTTCGTTCGTGCCGCCGCACGCACCCCTTCGCGCTGCGCGCTCATCGGGACGAGCGCCTTGAAATCGTGCTCCTGCGAGTGACCGGCGAGGATCTTCAGGAGATCGGTCTTGTCTTTGATCCGGTCGACTTTGTTGAGCACGAGGATCGTCGGAAGCTTCGGGAGGTGCGCGAGGATCGTCCGATCTTCCTCGCTCATCAGCGTGCGCGCGTCGTTCCCGACGTCGGTCATGAAGACGACGACGTCGGCGTCGCGTGCGGCGTCGCGCGCGAGCGAGTTCATGCGCTCGCCGAGCTTGTGCCGTGCGCGATGAACGCCGGGCGTGTCGACGAAGATGAACTGCGTATCGCCCTCGGTCACGACGCCGAGGATCTGGTCGCGCGTCGTCTGCGGGTGCTTGCTCGTGATGGCGATCGGCTCGCCCAGGAGCGCATTGAGGAGGGTGCTCTTCCCGACGTTGGGCCGCCCGACGATCGCGATGCGCCCTGCGCGCGTGGCGCGCGGGGGAGGCGTCTTCTTGGGGGGCGGCATCGGCGGGCTTCTAGCACGTTGCGCGCCTGGCGCCGGTGCAAGTATGGTCCGCGCGCACTTGCGCGATACGTCGGGCGGCGTCCGTCCGTTTAGCTCCCGCTGGTATTGCGGTCCTCCTTATCCGCCCGCGAGCGTCGACATGACCAAAGAAGACGAGCCGAAGACCGACAAGCAGGACGAGCTGGCGGAAGCGCCTGCCGACGTCGACAAGAATCCGTTCGCGCCGCGCGAGCCGGATGGCAAGGTCGGCACCGAAGCCATGGTCGACAGCATCGCGGACACGCGCCCCGCCGAGGCGCCCGACGCCATGGTCGACGCACCGACGGACGAGCCTCCGATCGCGAAGACCGAGGAAGATCTCGACGAAGAAGCGCCTCTCGTGAAGCCGGATCCGCCCGGCCCCGCGCGTTGGGTGCCGCTCGCGATCGCCGTCGGCCTCCCCGCGCTCTTCTTCTTCTTCCTCCCGCCGCTCACGAAGAGCGGGCTCTGGGATCCGTTCGAGCTCAACGTCGCGGATCTCGCGCGTCGCGTCGCGCTCAATCTCCACGGCGCCGCGTCGCTCGCGCTCGAGAACGCCGACAACTCGCTCCCTCACTTGAACGATCTCGGACGCCCGCAGCTCCCGTTCACGTCGGTCGCGCTCGGCTTCAAGTATTTCGGACTCCACGAATGGGCCGGCCGCGCGCCGCTCGCGCTGTGGGGTGTCTTCGGCGTGCTCGCGACGTACGGCTTCGTCGCGCGGATGTTCGATCGTCGCGCCGGCGTCTACGCCGCGGTCGCCCTCACCACGATGCCGCTCTACTTCGTGCAGTCGCGTTCGATCCTCGGCGACATCTGCACGATGAGCGCGCTCGCGATGGCGTTCGGCGGACTCGTCGTCGCGGTGTTCGATCGTGACGACGACGGCCCGACGCCGATCGGCGCGCGCATCCCGTGGATCGCGATGGCGGCGCTCGGTCTCGCGGCGGGGTGGGGGAGTCGCGGCGGGCTCATCGGCATCGGCGTTCCTGCGACCGGAGTCGGCGTCGCGTGGGCGCTGTCGTGGGCGGCCGGTCGTCGTCGCGTGGACGGCGTCGGCGACGCGGTCGGCGCGCTCAGCTTGATCGCGGGCGTCGGGAGCATCATCGCCGCGGTCTCGGTGCTCGCCGCGGAGACGACACCGAAGGACTTGAACCTTTGGGTCGGCGCGATGATCAAGACGCAGACGAAGTACCCGACGTTCGATTTCTACATCGGGACACTCGGTCACGCGCTCGCGCCGTGGAGCGCGTTCATTCCGTTCGCGCTCGGTCGGCTCTTCCTTCCGCCGGTCGGTCGCGTCGGTCACGCGTTCCAACGCGAGAGCTGGGGCCGCATGGCGCTCCTCGTCGGCGCCGCGGTTGCGTTCGGCGCGCACGGGCTCCTCTCCTCGCGCACCGACTTGCTCGCGTTCTGCGCTCCGGCGCTCGGCGCGGCGGCGTGCGGCGTCGCCATCCGCGATTTCGAGCGCGGCGCGCATGCGTCGATCGCCGTCGGAGTCGGTACGGGCGTCTTGCTCGGCGTCTTCCACCACGACTTCCACGAGCTCCCCGACAAAGCGTACCAAGCGTTCGCCGTCGTCGGCGCGACGTTCCCCGAGAGCTTCAAAGCGACCGCGCTCACACTCTGGTGGGTCGCGCTCGGAGGCTTCGCGATGGTCGCGTTCCTCACGTGGGTCGAGCGCGACTCGAAGCGCGAGCCCTTCGCGCCAGCGAGCTACTTGCGCGTCCTCCGCGCGCTCCGCGAAGCGTGGGACGGCCTCCTCGCGCTCGCGTTCTTCGCAACGGTCGCGGGCGCATCGCTCGCAGGACTCTTCGTTTGGGTCGGCGTTCGCACGCACGCGAAGTGGCTGCCGGTGATGTCGCTCCAAATTCGCGACGGCGTCCTCAACGCGTGGTGGGTGATCGCGTTCGTCCCGCTCGCGGTGATCCTCGGCCTCTACTTCGCGTGCGATCTCTGGGTCTGGGCCTTCGACCGCTCCAAGCCGTTCAGCAAGGCGTCGCTCACGCGCGGCTTCGAGCCGTTCGAAGAGCTCTACCGGCGGATGCGCGCGCCGGTCGGCAACGAGCCGGGCGCGGGTGTCGAGCGCCTGGCGGGCCTCGTGCCGGCGTTCTTCATGGTGCTCGTCCTTCCGGGCGGTTTGCTCGGCTATTTACTGACGCACGGAACGAAGCCCATCACGGCGGTCGCGCTCGCGGTCCCGTTCGGGGTCGCCGTGTTTCTCTTGCTCGGCATCGCAGGCGATCTCGTGCGTCACCGCGCCGCAGCGCTCGCGCTCGGCGGAGCCGTGGTCGGCGGCGTGCTGTGCGTCTTCTATTACCCCGCGCTCGCGAATCAGCTCTCGCCAAAGGAAGTCTTCGAGAGCTACCGCAAGGTCCACAAGAGCAGCGAGCCTCTCGCGCTCCTCGGCGTCGGCGGTCGCACCGCCGCGTACTACGCGGGCGGCCAGCCGCTCACGTTCCCTGATGCACCGACGGCGTACACGTGGCTGAAGGGCGGCGGAGACGGACGACGTTACCTCGCGATGAAGTCCGAGGAGCTCCCGAAGCTCAATCAAATCTACCGCGAGCGCATGTCCGAGCCGCGCGCGAACCTCCCGGTGATCGACGCGCGCTCGAGCCAGATCCTCCTCGTCGGATCGTCGCTCCTGCCGGACGAGAAGAACGAGAACCCGCTCGAGAAGATCATCCTGAAGGATCTCCCGCACCCGCATCGCAAGCTCGACGTGAACATGGAGGACAAGCTCCAAGTCCTCGGCATCGACATCATCGACCTCGCGGGAAAGCCGGTCGAGTCGGTCGCGCCCGGCCGCAAGTACCACATGCGCACGTACTACCGCGTGCTCGGCGCCGTCGGCACGGAGTGGGAAGCGTTCATCCACATCGACGGCTTTCGTCGCCGCCACAACGGCGATCACAAGCCGATGGCGGGGAAATATCCGATGGGGTTGTGGCTCGTCGGCGATCTCCTCGTCGATGAATACGAGTTCGGTCTCGAACCGAATTTCACGCCAGGTGCTTATACGATTTACTTCGGGCTCTTCGTCGGGGATACACGCCTGAAGGTCAAGAGCGGCCCCAGCGACGGTGACAACCGTATCAACGGGGGACAGCTCAAGGTTCAGTGACGGCGTCCGGGGGGAGCGAGCCGATGGGGATGATGGTCAAAGAATCGAAGCCGGAAGAAGTCGATCCTCCCCCGTCGCGCGATCGCGATTCGAACGCCGATCGTCGCAGCCACGATCGTTTCGACGTCGAGTGGGCGGTGGATCTCGCGTTGGACGACACGTTCCTCTTCGCGTCGATCACGAACATCAGCGAGATGGGGATCTTCGTGAAGACGACGGAGCCGCGCGCGATCGGCACGCCGATCATGCTGAAGTTCGCGCCGCCTGGGCACGAGTCGTTCAAGCTCGAGGGGCGCGTCGCGTGGATCAACAGAGTGCGCGACAACGGCGACAACCCGAACCCCGGCATGGGCATTCACTTCGTCGCCCTCAGCCCCGACGATCGCGAGCGCCTCGTCGAAGTGATTCGAACGATCGCTTACGTGCGCGAGCCTGCTGAGTAACGTTTTGTTTTTGGGGCCCCGGCCCCAAAACGAGCGAGATTACTGGGTCGGTGCGGGGAAGCGGCGGACGTAGATGCCGGGCTTCGTCGGATCGAGATCCTCCCAACCGATCGCGATGAACGGTCCCTTGCCGCCGATCGCCAGCGCCGGGTTGTTGCGCGCGTGGCCGTCGGAGATGCTCGCTTGGAACTCGCTCGTCTGTCCGTCGACGTTGTTGAAGAGGAAGCCGCCACCCGCGCCGAGGAGCCGCGCACGAACATGCGTGCTCGCCTGATCGATCCACGCGACCGCGAACATGCCGCCAGCGGCCGTGCTCCCGGTGATCGCCGGCGTCGTTTGCTCGCCGTCATTGACGACGTTGTTGATTCGGTTCGCTTGATCGCCCGCGATCGGCGAGCCGTCGCTCTTGAAGCGCTGCACGAAGATGTCGGTGCCGCCGGCCGCGCCGTGGTCGGCCCACACGACGGCGAACGCATCGCCTGCCGTCGCGACGCCCGGATGATCTTGCGCGCCGTGATGCGATCCGTCGTTGACCGTCTGCTCGGCGCCGAGCGGATTACCGTCCGTGCCGATGCGACGAAGCTTCACGTCGCTACCGCTCTGCCACACGACGACCCAACCGCCCGACGTCGCGGCGACCTGCACTCCTTGATTCGACGCGCCGCTGCTGAGCTCGACTTGCGGACCGTACGGCATCCCCGAGCCGGCCGTGTACGAGCGCCCGACGATCTTTCCGGGCCCCGTCGTCGATCCTGCTTGCCACGCGATGTAGACGGCGCCGCCCGGCCCGGCCGCGATCGACGGGAGCGTGTGGATGACGCCGGGCTCGCCGCCGCCGTTGACGCCGCTGATGCCGATCGGAGCGCCTGCCGGTTGATCGCCGGCCGTCGGTCCAACGACGTCCATCGTGCGCAGATGAATCTCGAGGTGCCCGGTCGAGTCGTCTTGAAACGCGACGAAGTATTTTCCGGACACGACCGTCGCGGTGGGAAACGCTTGGCTGTTGGGCTCGCCCGCAGGAGGGAAGCTCGACGTCGTGTCGGGGAGCCAGAAGCTGAACGTTCCAGCCGACCCGGCGGCCGAATCGATGGCGAGATCGTCCGCCATGAAGCGCATGGCCGGCTGCTGCTTCGGCTTCTTGTCGCTCCAGACGGCGAGAAAACGTCCCGCCGCGCCCGACTGCGACGGCCACGTGAAGTTCGGCTGCAGCTTGTCGCCGACTGCTCCGTCGGTCGTGTTCTGCGCGAAGCCCGATCCCTTGGACAGAAACTCTTCCTTCGTCTGGCACTGGTCGTCGCAGACGAAGTCTGCCGCGTCGCCCGCCGGCTCGCACTGCTCGGTCGGTTGCACGGCGCCGTCGCCACACACGGACGGCACGTTGTGGCGCTGCATCTGAATCGTGAGCGGCAGCTTCTCTTGATCGACGACGATTTTCGCGCAGCCGTCTGCCAGGTCGATGGCCTTGCTCGCGTCGGTGCCCACGGCTACGAACACGCGCGGCGTGGACGAGCGAGAAATCGTGAGGTCGCCGCAGAATTTTGCCGGCGATGGACAGTTGCCGGCGAGCTCTTTCGTGGCGATCGGCTTTGCATTTCCGACGCCCGTCGGCATGCCGGTCGTCGCATCGCAGTCGAGCCCGCCCGTCGCGTCGTACACCGTAACGGTGAGCTTCTGCACGTTGTCGAGAACGCCGCGCGGGAACACGAGCGTGGGCGCGAGGCTGACGTCCAGAGCGTCGCCGGAGTGATGACTGCAGGCGACGGCGATGGTGCCGACGGCGCCGATCGCGAGTGCGACGCCGATCTTCGAAGCGGAAGCGCGCATGCCGGAACTCTACCAGAAGCGGCGCCCGCTTTACCTCTTCCCGAGGCGCCGATCGAAGCCGGCGAGCGCAGGGACGGGGAGCGACGGCGCGGGCAACGCGGCGATCCCCGCGAGCTGCAGAGCGTCGCGTAGCGCAGACAACGCGACCTCGCCGCCCGACACGTGCGCGCGGCGGGCGCCCGCAAGCGACGCACCGTGCGCGACGCGCGAGGCCCACGCCGCGAGCGCTTCGCCGTCGTCTTCGGGGTAGCCGGCGACGATGGCGATCGTCGCGTCGCCGAGATCGACGGCGCAGCGCGGGAAGTCCCACGCGGATGCGGCGTCGTGACGTGTGCTCTCGAGCCTCGCCGCCGCGAAGCCTTCCGCGAGCGCGCCACGCGCCGGCGCGAGCCACGCCGCCTCGCCGCCACCGAGCGATGCGTGCGCCGCGTCGATCGTCGCCGCGGCGAGCGTCGGCGATCCTCCGCGCTCCGCGATCATCCGGCCCAGCACCGCGCACGCGTTGTAGAGATCGCGGCCATGCACCTGCCCGAGGAGGCGCTCGACGATCAGCGCGCGCGCCGCGTGCGTCGAGTCGATGATCTCGTGGTCGACCGGCAGGAGCGCCCGCGCATGATCGCGCTCGCACCACGCGGCGAGGAGGACGGTCGGGCTGTTCGGCACGAACGGATCGTACCGCACCGCACGCGCACGCGCCGCAGAGTCGACGCGCTTCTAGAAGCGATAGCGATAGCTGCTGTCCGACTTCGTGTTCGGAGCAGGGGCCGCGGGTGCCGCGCTCGGTGCAGCTTTCGCGGGCGCCTTGCCTTGCGCATTGCTCCCCATCGATTGAAGCTCCTGGCGCGCGCGCTCCGCGTGCGACGGAACCGTGAGCAACTCGTTCAGGCGCTGCGTCGCCGCCGCCGCCTGCCCGATCACGCGGTAGCACCGCGCGCTCTCGAGCTTCGCGTCGTTGCCGATCGTCGTCCCCGCGGCGCGCCCCGCGACCTGATCGAACTTCGTGGCGGCGCCGCGGCACTTCGCCGATCCTTCGCGCATGCTCCGCGCTTCCCAGAGCGCAGCGTCGACGCTGTTGGCCGCGAGCGCGCCGAAGAGTCGTGCGGCGTCGTCGTAGCGACCGGCGTTGTACGCCGCCATCGCGTTGTTGCGCGCCGCGCTGTTGTTGTCGGCGTAACCGCCGCTCCCGGGCGCGGCGGTTGCGGTCGCCGCTGGCGGAGGCGGAGGTGACGTCGGTTGGTTCTGCGTTTGAGGCAGCTGTCCGTATTGCTGCTGATAGGGCGCGCCTGCAGGCGGCGCCGCGTTCCCGCCCCAGACGCCCGCTTGATCCTTGTCGTCGCTCGGCTTCGGCGATGCGCCACGCGCGAGGGCGGCCCCCTTTTTCTTCTCGACATCGCCCGCTTGGCTCTCGCCCTCGGGCGAAGGCGTCGCGAGCGCCGTCACCGCGGACGCCGCGGCCGTCGGCTTCGCCGGCGCACCGTGCGCGTTCGCCGCGCTCTCGTCTTCCTTCAGGTTCGCCGGATCGGGAGCCACGCTCGCCGTCGGCGCCGCCGCCGGCGCGCCCTGATCGGTCACCGTCACCGACGAAGTCGCCGGCGCTTTCGCCTGTCGCCCGCGCAGCAGCATCGCGCTCGATCCGATCATGACGAGGAACACCGCCGCCATCGCCGTCTGCGGTCGCATCGCCCAGCTGCCCGCGCGCGACACCGCACGCGCGACACGCGTCTTCAGCGGCACGACCTTCTGCGCGTTCTTCGCCGCCGCGAGGATCCGCTCTTCGAAATCGTCGGGAGGCTCGACGAGCGGAAGCACCGCCACGCGGCGCGTCGCGCGAAGCCCGCCGAGGAGCGACGAACATCGCGCGCACCCCGACACGTGGCGCTTCGCCGCCGCGCTCGTCAGCTCGTCGAGCTCTCCATAGAGCTCGTCGATCATCGTGGTTTCGAACTTCTCGCAGTCCATGACGTCGTCGCTTCTCTTTTCTCTCTCGTTCGTAGGTTCGTTCGCGTTTCGAAAATCGTCAGCGCAATGCGCGCGCGTACTCCTCGTACTCGTGAAGCGCGGCCTGGAGCCGCTCGAGCGCGTACCGCATCCTGCTCTTCACCGTGTTCTCCGGCACGCCGGTAATCTCCGCAATCTCCTTGAAAGGTAAGTTCGACAGCTCGCGAAGCAAGAAAACCTCGCGCTGGTCGTCCGGGAGCTCTTCCACAGCGGCCGCAATTCGTTCTTTCAGCTCGGTGCCCGTCACCTGGCGCTCCACGTTCGCGCGGCTGTCCGCGGTCTGTTCCCCCAGGGTCGGCCCGTCACCGTCCTCGCCTCGCTTCGATTCGTCGAGCGACGGATGCTTGCGGAGTGCACGCTTCCGAAGTTGGTCGATGCAGAGGTTCCGCGTGATCGTGTAGACCCACGTCGAGAAGCGCGCCTCGTGCTTGAACTCGAGCGCGTTCTGCACCACGCGGACGAACGCCTCCTGCACGACATCCTCCGCCAGCGACGCGATCCGCAGCTGCCTCAACGCGAAGTTGTAGAGGCCCGTCTGGTGCCGCCTCACGAGTTGAGTGAACGCCGCCCGCTCTCCGCGCTGAAAGCGGATCATCAAGGCTTCGTCCGTCTCCGTCCGTGCGCTCGTCACCGCGGCTCCTCGTGTCGCCCGCATTTGTCCGACCAGCTGTAGGGGCGTGCCGTAGCTCTCGCGCGATGAACGTTGATGTCGACATGATCCTGCCCAGGCGATGGTTCGTTGTCGCGTCGTCGGCTCGCGCGGCGCGCCATGGGGGCGGGCAACGTGGGCATTGACGCGGGATGTTGAACTTGCTGGGGGATCAGACGCACGAGAGCGTTCGACGATCTTCGCTCATTCCCGCTTGGTATTTCCAGTCCCACGTGTGGCCAGGCGCGAAGCGTTCCAGGGCGGACCGCCGCGTTTTCGCCGTACCGACCCGAAAAGTCGAATTCTTCCGCCGGCTCGAGAATGGCGGATCGACCCAAGGCTCCCGGCAGCTGTTGCAAACTCAACGGTCCGGCGCCTATCCTGCTCGCGCCGTCTTTGCTGTAGGTCCGGGCCGCGTGTCGTCTCCACGCTCGCGCTCCCGGTGTCCGAAAGGGGAATCTCGAATGCGACGTCACGGGACGATGGTTCTTGCCTTTGCCCTCCCTCTCGCGGTGTCGTTTGCCGCGCTGGCCCAGCAGCCTGCTCAGGGTCTCGGCCTGCAGAAGCCGGTGCTGTTCGGCGCGCCGAGTGCGAGTGCGAGCGCAAAGGCCGCTGCGTCGGCGGGAGCCCCCGCTGCTTCGGCGACGCCGTCCGCCAGCGCGTCCACGGCCCCGGTCGCGGTTGGAGACGGCGGCGCGCCGGCCCCGACGTCGACCGATCAACCGAAGGCTCCGGGCGGAATGGACGGGCAGACATACGCCGTACGCCTCCGCGATCTCGAGCAGCGGGTCGACGAGCTGAAGGATCAGATCCGACGCAGCCACACGCGGTTGGCGCTCTTGTCCGACACGATCATCGGAGGCGGTGCCGCTGGCTCTCGCGCCGAGATCATGTACCGCAACGAGATGTCGAGCGCGTTCGCGCTTCGACGCGCGCTCTTCGTGCTCGACGGGCAGATTCAGTACAACCGACAGGACGAGACGGGCGCGCTCGCGGATCAGAAAGAGATTCCGATCTTCAGCGGCTCCGTTCCGCCGGGCGATCACACGATCTCCGTGCTGCTCAACTTTCAGGGCAACGGCTACGGCGTCTTCACCTACCTCCGCGGCTACAAGTTCGAGGTCAAGTCGAGCCACGCCTTCACCGCGGTCGAAGGCAAGACGCTGCAGATCATCGCGACGTCACTCGAGAAGGGGGGCGTCACGACACCGCTCGAGCAGCGCCCGTCGATCGAATGGCACGAGAAGGTGATGCCGATCGGTGGGGGAGGTTCGAGCACTCCGACCGCGGCTCCTGCGGCTCCTCCGGTCAGCGGCTCGGTGAACGTGAACCTCGGAGGAGGCAAGAAGTGAAAGATCGCGGGGGCACCGCCGTCACGGCGGAACCGCGCGGCGTGATCGCGCGCACCCGAGCTCGAGCGCGGAGTCGCGCGTTCGGGCTCGCGCTCGCTGTGACCGCGTCGACATTCGCCACGCAGGCGTGGGCGGATTCCGATCA
This sequence comes from Polyangiales bacterium, assembly GCA_038209335.1. Taxonomy (GTDB): domain Bacteria; phylum Myxococcota_A; class Polyangia; order Polyangiales; family Polyangiaceae; genus JBBQXV01. The sequence continues at coordinate 26,911 of JBBQXV010000003.1, forward strand.
GCATCTGCAGTCGGCGCAGGGCGACGTCGCGTTCGTCGGTCGCGAGATGGGCACCGTGCAAAGCGCGATCGATCGCTCGCGCGCCGAGAAGTTCACCCCCGAGCAGCGGCTCGCGAACGGCGAGCTCCTCTTCCGCACGAAGGATTACAACCGCGCGATCGTCGTCTTCAGCGAGATCATCGAAGAGTTCCCGAACACCGCGTCGTACGTCGACGCGCTCTGGCTCCGCGGCGAGACGTACTACGCGGCGCACGAGTACCTCTCGGCGCGACGCGACTACCGCGCGATCGTCGACAAGGGGAACGAGCCGCGCTTCCAGGCGTACTTCGGTCGCTCGCTCGCGCGCCTCGTCGACGTCGCGCTGCGCCTCAACGATCCGCCCGAGGCGCTGAAGGATCTCTTCGACAAGTTCAACCAAGTGCCGCCGGCGCAGGTCGACGCGGGCCTCCTCTACGCAAAGGGGAAGGCGTACTACAAGCAAGGGTCGTTCAACGACGCGACGCAGGCATTCCAATCGGTCGCCGCGAACACGCCGTACACGCACCAGGCACGCTACTTCCAGGGCCTCATCGCGATGAAGATCGCGCGCGCCGGTGGAGCCGATGCGACGCAGAAGGGGACGACGAGCGCCAACTACAAACAAGCGATCGAAGTCTTCCGTCAGGTGACGGTATTGTCGCCGGACTCGGCGGAGCACAAGCACGTCATCGATCTCGCGTGGATGGCGATCGGACGCCTATTCTACGAGATGGAGCAGTACCAGCAGGCGAGCGAGGCGTACGCGAAGGTCGGGCGCGAGTCGCCGCAGTTCGACACGATGCTCTACGAGCTCGCGTGGGTCTACGTCCGCCTCGGCGACGTCCAGCGCGCCGAACGCGCGCTCGAAGTTCTCTCGGTTTCGGATCCGGGCTCGCCGTACATCGCGGACGGCACCCTGCTTCGCGCCGACTTGCTCCTTCGCGCGGGCGCGTTCGACAAGGCACTGCAGCTCTACATCGGCGTTCGCACCGAGTACGAGCCGAAGCGCGACAGGGTCAGCGAGTTTCTCAAGAACACCGACGTCGCGGTGTTCTACCAAAAGCTGTCGCAGCAACAGCTCGACCTGCTCGATCAAAACGATCAGCTTCCGCCGATCGCGGTCCGGTGGGCGCGCGAGGCCGAGGACGGGCCGGCTGCGTTCGCGGTCATCGACGACATCAACGAGTGCAAGCGCCTCATCAAGGAGTCGAACCTCCTCGTCGATCGCTTGACGGCGCTCACGAGCGCGGCGAACCGCGTTAAGGCGTTCCCCGAGCTCATGGCGGGCGAAGAGACCGCGTTGATGCTCATCAATCGCATCGGTCGCGCGCGTCTCGAGATCGCGCGCGGGCTCGACGACGAAGAGCCCGGCGATCTCGGCGGTGAGATCGGGCAAGTGCGCACGCAGCGACGCGCGCTCATGGGCGCGATGGCGGGGCTACCGGTGAGCCAGGCCGAGTTCGCCGCGCGCGAGCAGCAAGGGCTCCGCCAGTGGAACACCGTCTCGCAGGAGCTGACGCGACGCTCGCTCGAGGTCGACCAACTCCAAGCGGTCGTCAACGGGCTGCGCCGCATGCTCCGCGACGACGCACAACAGGGAATCGCGCGCGATCCGGCGACCGTTCAGCGCTTCACCGCCGAGCTCGACGCGAACGAAAAGGATCTCAAGCGGTACCGTGAACAGATCGTCGAGCTCCGGCGCTACATCGAGATCGGGCGCGCGCAGATCGGTCTCGGCGATGCGCGCTACCAAGCCGACGCGCAAACGCGCGCGGCGTTCCGCGAGCTCCTCGATCGCGAAGTTCAGCTCGCCGCCGCGGGACAGGCGGGCGGCGCCGCGCAACGCTACGCGCAGCGTATCGGGCCGGTGCTCGCGCAGGCGCGCACGATGGAAGACCAGCTCATCGCCGCGTTCAACGCCCTCGAAGTGCAGGTCGAGAAGCGCATCGGGGAGCTCCGCGCGAAGATCGACACCGAGCGCGGGAACCTCGTGAAGTACCAAGCGCAGCTCGACGCGCTCGACACCGAAGCGAAGGATCTCGTCGGGCAGGTCGCGCGCCGCAACTTCGGCATCGTGCGCGACAAGCTGAGGGGAATCGTCCTGCGAGCCGACATCGGCATTACCGAGCAGGCGTGGGAAGTGCGCGAAGAGGAATTGGATCGCGTGAACAACCTGGTCGGTGAGCGCGCTCGTCAAGAGCAGCTTCTCGACGAGGAGCTCAAAGAGGTGCGGGACGACGGCGTCGACCCGACCCAGCCGGGGAAGAAGTAGCGATGACGACGCGATCTTCGAATAGGCGTTTCACTCCCCGCGCTCCCCGCGTGTTGGGAGGGCTTCTCGGCGCGGTCAGCGTGGTGTTCGCGCTCTCCGTCGCGGCCCAGCCGGCCGTGAAAGACGCCGGCGCACCGAGCAAAGACGCGGGGGTGACGACCGCTCCCGCCATCGACGCAGGTGCCGTCGCGCCGCCCGCCGGCGACGGTGGCGTCACAGGCCCCGATTCGATCGTCGGCGACGCGTCGTCGAACGTCCCGCAGCTCCGCAAAACGGCGCCGCCGCTTCCACGTCCGACGCCGCAGCAAGTCGCCGCGTACGAAGCGATGAAGGCCGAGGCCGACATCTACGAGAAGGGTGCTCGCGATTACAAAGACACGATGACCGCGATCATCACGCTTCACTACGAACAGAAGAAGAAGCTGATCCTCTCGGGCCTCGACAAAGAGATTCGCATCGAGAGCGAAGAGCTCGAGAAGGCGCGCGACCTCGCCATTAAGCGGCTCGAAGAGTTCATCGCGAAGTACAGCGGTGAGAACGCGCACCCCGAAGCGACGCCCGACGCGATGTACCGACTCGCCGCGCTCTACGAAGAGAAGGCGCGCAACAAAGAGCTCGAGATCCCACTCGACAAGTCGACGTACATGAACGACGCGGTCAACCTGTACAAGCGGGTGATCAACGAGTTCCCGAAGTACAAGGAGCTCGCGGGCATCTACTACTTCCTCGGCCACGCGCTGAGCGCGCAGCAGAAGAAGGACGAGTCGCAAGCGGTATGGCGCGCGCTCGTCTGCCAGAAGTCGGCGAGCATGGGCGGCTACGTGTACCCGCTCGGCTACGATCCGAAGGACATCGGCGTCGACAAACCGCTGAAGCAGAACAACGTCGCCGACTACTGGAACAAGTGGCGCTCCGTCCACTGGAAGCCCGAGTCGATTCCGCACTCGACGAAAGCTGGCGTCCCCGGCAAGCCGGTGGCTCCGCCGAAGAAGGGTGCTCCCTCGAACGACGCCGACACGCGGTACGTCGAGGTCTACCCGACCGATTGCGTCGCGGTCCCCCAGCCGAACCTGCGGCCCGGCGAGGACCAGAAGTATGTCGCCGAGATCTGGTGGCAAATCGGAAACTGGGAGTTCGAGAACGACGATCTCGGCGGAGGAGTCGTCGACGGCTTCCCCTACGCGGCGTTCGACTTCAATCGCGCGGCGAGCGCGTACTCGAACTCGATGCGCGTCTCGGGCAAGACGTCGATCATCTACGGCGTCTCGCTCTACAAGTACGCTTGGACGCTCTTCAAGCAAGAGCGCTACGAAGCGGCGGTTCGCGCGTTCGTGAGCTTGCTCCTCTACACAGACGAGCTCGAGAAGCTCGGGCAGCAGGTCGCCGACTTCCGGCAAGAGGCGTACACGTACATCGCCGGCTCGCTGATGACGTCGGACTTCACCGGGCCTCCGCCCGAAGATCCGTACACGATGCACGACGACATCATCGCGTCGGATCCGAAGAAGGCGGAGAAAGAGCTCGTCATCGCCTTCACGCGCGTGAAGGACAAGGAGCTCGTCCCGCAAGACAAGACGTGGACGATCGACATCTATCGCGCGCTCGCGGCGGAGTATCGCGCCGTCAATCACTACCAAAGCGCGCTCAACGTCTACCGCGAGATCATCAAGCGGTGGGGCGCGTGCGATCCGAAGCAGTGCACGGCGAACGGCGTGTCGCTCTGCGATCCGCAAATGCCCGACGTGCAAAACGCGATCGCCGAGACGTACGAGCAGTGGGCGAAGGCGCAGCAAGTCGGTAGCGCCGAGCGCACGCTCTACGAGACCGAGACGCTGAAAGCGCGCACCGAGCTCGCGAACTACGTCGGCGACAAGCCGTGGGTCGACTGCAACAAAGAGAACCCCGCCGCGCTCCAGCACGCGGAAGAGATCGTTCGCTTCGGCCTCCGCGCCGCCGCCGAGAAGCACACCGGCAACGGCCAGTCGTATTACGACGAGGCGCAGAAGGCGGCCGAGCGTCAGGACAAAGGCAAGACGATCGAGTGGCTTACGCGCGCGCAGGAAGAGTACAAGCTCGCCGCGCTCGGTTGGCGCGGGTACCTGAGCCAGGACGAGAACGCGCCTGACTCGTACCGCAGCCGATTCCTCCTCGCCGACGCGCTCCGTTGGCGCGTGCGCATTCAGGTCGATCTCCACGGCATCGACGGCAAGACGTACCCCGAGCCGGCGACCGCCGACATCACCGCGGCGCGGGCCGCGGCGATCGAAGTGCGCGACTCCGACGAGGACGATCAGTACTTGGATGACGCGGCGACGTACGTCGTCGATCTCTCCGATGTAGGCCGCGATCTCGCGTACACGCGCTTCGATCAGTCCGGCGGCAGCAGCGGGATCGAGAAGCACGAGTACCCCAAGTTCCCGAAGCTCGCAGGGCCCGAAGGGGCGCAGCAAGTCGTTGTCGAAGTCATCCCCGCCGAGGTTCAGGCGAGCATGCAAGCGCGCGACGATTACGTGCAGCGCGTTCCGCCCGAGAAGGACAAGCAGAACCCGCCGCGCGGGCTCGGCTTCCTCCTCTACTCGGCCGAAGCGTTCTTCGTGTACGGCCACTTCAAGGAGGCGCGTGAACGCTACGAGCCGATCTACCGCGATCACTGCGGTAAGGATCCCTCGGGCTACCAGGCGTGGTCGCGCCTCATCTCGATGAGCAACATGGAGAACGACAAGGATCGTTCGCTCCAGCTCGCGCAGGCGGCGCAGGCGAAATCGTGCGCGATCATCAACGGGAAGGTCGACGAGAAGCTCAAGGCCGACGAGGACGCGCTCGCCAAGGGATCGATCATCCAGGCGTCGTTCGACAAGGCGCGCAAGGCGTTCGATGCCGCCCAACAGGCGGAGAAGGACAACAAGCCCGCGGCCGACATCCAGAAGCTCTACGCGCAAGCGGCAGGAATGTACGAGTCGGCGCTTCAAGCCGAACCGTCGAACGCGCGCGCGCCCGAGGCGGCGATCAACGCGGCGTACTCGTACAAGAAGATCGGGAACACGGCGAAGGCGATCGAGATGTATCGCCTGTTCATCGACAAGTACGGCAGCGAGGACATCCTCAAGAAGCTCGAGGGCGACAAGAAGTCCAAGGGCGGCGGCGCCGCGAAAGAGAATCCGTACGACGAGCGCGTCGGCTACTTGCTCCAAGCGTGGGAGGCGCTCTCCTCGACGTACTACAGCTTCTTCGACTACCGCCGCGCGGCGGAGTCGTACTCGAAGATCGCGCTCAACAAGCGCTTCCCCGCAGCGCGCCGGCAGAACGCCGCGCGCAACGCGATGGTCATCTACGCGAACATCGGCGACCGCGCGAACATGCTCGTCCAGTACGGCGTGCTCATCTCGCCCGAGTTCAATCTCCCCGCGGACAAGCGCGTCGAGGCCGACTTCAACAAGGCGAACTTCGACTACAGCCAGTGGGACATCAACGGGCCCGACACCGGCTCGAACGCGGCCAACCGTCGCGTCGCGCAGACATCGATGTCCGACTTCCACCAGAAAAACCAGGCGAACGGTCCTGCGGCGCGCTTCGCGCTCGAGGCCGCCTACAAGATCGCGCGCATGCTCAAGTCGATCGGCGACGCGACCTACCACGACTGGATGAAGAAGACGATTTCGTCCTGGGAGTTCTTCAAGAGCCATCCCTTCGACGTCATGGACACCGAAGGAAAGAAGACGGGATCGATCACGGCCGACGAGTGGCCGTACGTCGATTGGGTCTCGGAGTGCGAGTACACGCTCGTCGACGAAGAGATCAAAAAGGACTTCGACTACGACTCGAGCAACACGCATTCGCACTACGGCGGCGCGATCGACGACGTGAAGACGGCGTACACGAAGGACTTCGAAGCGGCCGAGAAGAAGTGGCGGCCGAAGCTCGAGCGCATCGCGACGCAATACAAGTCGAAGGCGTGGATCCCGGCGATCACCGCGCGCATCGGGTCGCTCTACGACACGCTTCGCACGGGGCTCGACAACGCGCCGTTCAACTTGCCCAAGATGCTGAAGCTCGCGAACGGCAAGACGATCAACCTCGATCAGCTCATCAAGCAGATGGAGGCCAATCAGCAGTTCGATCAGGCCGACCAGCTGCGTGACGTCGCGCGGACCGAGTGGCGCAAGTTCAAGGACGGCGAGCTCGACGTGCTCAACGCGAAGATGATCGGCCGCTACGCCATTGCGGCGCAGATGGCGAAGATCAACTACGTGAAGGATGCAACCGTCCAAAAGGCTGTCGGACGGCTCGCGTTCTTCACCGACTACCTCGGCGACGACAAGATGGGGCCGTATGTCGAGGCCGCGGACGATCCGGCGAACCCCGGCTCGAAGATGAAATACACGAAGGGGATGTTCCTGCAGTGGCGCGCCGGGCAGGTTCAGCACCCGAAGCCGAGCGGTGCCGCAGTGCCGCCGCCGGTGGCGCCGTGAAGCGGGCCATGGAACAGGTGAGCCCGGGAGTCCAAGCGGTGACGGAGCGCACGATGCGAAGGAATTCGAGAGCTCGCGGGGGCGCGTGCGTGTTGGGGCTCGTGGGCGCGCTCGCGCTCGCCGTTCCGGTCATGGGCTGCGGACCCGATGCGAAGGCGCCCGTGAAGAACGCGCAAAGCGGCGGCGACGGCGGGGTCGGGACGACGGGAGGTCCCGACGATCCCGGCGGCGGACCGGATCACGGTGGGTCGCCGACGAACCCGGAGAAGAAATCCGATCTGACGGGCGAAGCCAAGACGATCTACGACAAGGCGTACGCCGCGTTCAAAGCCGGCGATCTCCAAGCCGCGAAGACAGGCTTCCGCGACGCGAGCGAGAAGGCACCAAAGTCGGGCGCGCCGCACTACGCGCTCGGCTGCGTGCTCGAGCGGCTCGGCGACACCGCCGGCGCGCAGGGCGAATACCGGCAAGCGTTCACGGTCGCGCCCAGCTTCGTGATCGCGATGGGCGCGCTGGCGCTCTCGCTCGCGCGCACGGGGCATCCCGGCGAAGCCGAGACGATGCTCGAGGATCAGCGCCGACAGAACCCGGAGAACGTGCAAATCATCACGTTCCTCGCCGAAGTGAAGTCGATGGCGGGCGACGCGAACGGCAGCGCCGCCGCGCAAAAGCTCGCGCAAGAGGCGCTCAGCAAGGATCAGAAATACGTTCCGGCGATGCTCGTCATCGCGCGCGATTACTTCCGTCAGCGGCGCTTCGACGTCGCGAAGGCCGCGATTCAGGCGGTGCTCGACGGCTCCGACGACAAGTCGACGCCGGCGCGCGATCCGAAGAACCCCGAGGCGCTGCTGCTCCGTGCGCTCATCGCGCGCGAGCAAGGCGATCGCAAAACGGCGCTCGAGAATTTCCAGCTCGCCGTCGCCGAGCGCACCGATCTCTTCGAGGCGTACGTAAACATCGGCGAGATGAAGCTCGAGGCGGGTAACGCCGCCGAGGCGCAGGCTCCGCTCGAGAAGGCGATCAAGTTCTCGCCGAACAACGCGATCGCGCACCTCGATCTCGGTGACTGCTACCGGCTCCTCGGTCGACCGGCCGACGCGAAGCGCGAGTTCGACACGGCGCTTCAGCAGGACTCGGCGCTCGCGGCTGTGCACTACAACCTCGGTCTCCTCTACTTGTTCTCGCCGAACGTGCCGGGCGTCGCGGATGTCGACGCGAGCGTGGCGATGTCGATCACCGAGATCCAGAAGTTCCAGCAGATGCGCGGCAAGCTTCCGCGCGGACAGACGGACGACTCGGACGAGCTCCTCGCGACGGCCAAGCGAAAGCAGGCCGAGCTGCAAGTGAAGAAGCAGGCGGCATCGCAGCCGCCGGCGCCGCCGCCCGGCTCGCCGACCGACGCCGGAACGGATTAGACTGGGAGACGCGCCATGAAAACGAAGACCATCGCAACGGTACTTTTCGCGCTCTCCGTGATGACGCTCTCGACGGCGGCGATCGCGCAGCGTCCCGCGCCGGCCGGCAAGCAAGCGCCGCCACCGCCGCCGCCCGCGGGTGCGCCTGCGCCCGCCGGTCCGAACGACGACATCTGCAAGCGGATTCTTTGCGTCCCCGAGACGACGATCGTCGGCCGCGTGCAGAAGCCCTTCGCGCTCGCCGAGGTGAGCCGCATCCCGCCGAAGCTCACACTCGCCGAGCTTCGTCAGCCGTTCCTCGATCGCATCGAAGAAGCGATCGTGCACGATCCGTTCTGAGGGCTGCGCGAGCGCGCAAGGGTTCGCGGTTCGCCGCGGTTCGCCGCTCGTCCTCACGCGCTGATGATCGTTGCGTTCGCGTTGTTCGTCGCGCTCCTCTGCATCGCGGCGAGCGCGCGTCGCGTGATGTTCGCGGTCGCGCCGACGGCGCTCGATCCGGGAGCGATCGTCGAGGCGCTTCGCGGCGATGCGGGGCGCGCGCGCTTCGCGACGATCGCGTCGGCCATCCGCGGCCGCCCGGACGGCGATTGGGAGCGCGATCTCTTCGACGCGCTCGCGAGCCCGCCGGAAGATCGGGCCGCGCGCGTCAACGAGCAGCTCACCGAGGTCGACTACCTCACGCAGCGTTGGGATCGCGTCCCGCGCGTGTGCGCGAGCATCGCGTCGAGCAGCGGATTTCTCCTCGCGGCGCTCGCGTTACGCAACGGCTTGAGCGATCCGGCGGCGTTCGCCGACGAGACGAAGAGCGCCGTGCTCGGAGCCGCGCTCATCGATGCGGTCGATGTCGCGGCGATCGGGATCGCGGGCGCGGCGTTCTGCATCGCGGCGCAGATGTACGCGAAGAAGGCGGCGCGTGCGCGTCGCGACGCGGTCGACAAGCTCGTCGAACGGATCGAAACACTCGCGAGCTAGAAACCTTGGGTGGCCCCGCGTCACCCATTTGCGACGAATTTCGGGCCGTTACGCCGGGAACTTGTCGCTCTCTGCTCGGTCTGATCCTGCGTAACCCAACCTGCTCCCCCAGAGAGGGAGGAGCACCACGAAAGGTCAGAGAGCGTCATGTCGTCGCCGCACACGAGCAACACGAGCCCGTCGAAATGGATCTCACGCGAACGCGGACGTGCGCAGGACGCGGGTCCGATGACGGCCGCGATGCGTGCGCTCCCGACGACGGCGCGGAAGGTTCTGCGGATCGCGCTCGCGCAAGGGGGCACGATCGTGCACGAGCGAATCGCTCGCGAGCGTGCGACGATCACGTGCGGCACGAGCGAGCGTTGCGCGCTCGTCGTCGGTGGCCGTGGCGCGCCCGAGCATCACGCGCTCTTCGAGATCGTCCGCGGCGAATACGTGTTGAACCTCGTCCCCGGCATGACGGGACGCGTCGCGCTCGCATCGGGCGTCTTCGACATCGCGGCGACCATCGCGAACGGCACGCGCGTCGTCGAGCTCGATTGCGACGCGCGCGGCAAGGTCACGCTCGGCGACACATCGATCGTCTTTGAGCACGTCGACGCGCCGATCGAAGCGAAGCCGAAGCTCCCGTTGTCCGTGCGTCGCGGCCTCGGCATCGACTGGAACCTCACCGTCATCGCGGCGTTCAGCTTCCTCGTCCACTTCGGGATCGTCGGCGCGAGCTACTCCGACTTCGCCGATCCGGTGCACGACGAAGAGTCGACCAGCAGCGTGATCGATCAGATCAAGAACCTGCCGTCGCCGACCGAAGTCGAGACGACACCGGCGATCGATCAGGCGCCCGCGCCAGAACAGAAGCAGGCGACGACCAACAACCAAGAGCAGAAGACGATCCCGACGGGCGTGACGGGCGTCCATGCGCCGCTCCCCGTCAGCACGGGGGTGTCGCCGAGCGAAGCGGAGGCGGCGCGCGCCGCGCTCATGTCGCTGACCGATCCGAGTCGTCGCATCGCGACGCTCGATCCGAGGGCGCCGATGTTTCCTCCTGGCGTCTGGGTCGATCGCCCGGGGACGTTCCGCGATCCGAACGCGCCGATCACAACGCCCGACGCGCCGATCACGATCGGCCCTCAGGAGCCCGGTCCGACGACCGGCATCAAGGTCGATCCCAACCCGATCGCGATCAAGCCCCCCGCGCTCCCTCCCGTCACCGTCACCCCAGAGCCGCCGGTCGGACCGGTCGATCCGACGCCGGTCGCCGGCCTCGGCGGTCGCGCGCGGTATTGCTACCAGCAAGCGCTCCTCAAGAACCCGAACCAGCAGGGGCGCGTCGTCATTGCGATCAAGGTCGGACCGAGCGGCGAGGTCGTCTCGACGAACGTCGTGAGCTCGAGCGGTCTCGATCCGTCCGTCGGTCAGTGCATCCTCGGCGGCGCGAACGGCCTGCGGTTCAAATCGCCCGGCCCCGCCGGCGGCCAGCTGAACGTCCCATTCACGTTCATCAAGCAGTAATTGCAGGCGCTTTCCCCCGCCGTTCCGTTCGTGTAACCTTCGAGAGTCCTGGCGGCGTTTCCATGGGAACCTTTCCGATTCCGCCCGGTCTAAAACGACGTACCTCGTATTTCGTCCGGCCGTTGGTGCAGTCTTGATCGCGACGGCGCGCTTGAGAAAGGTGAACGTGGCATGTCGAACATGAACATGGGACCGGGACCGGCTCCTGGATCGGCGCGTCCTGGGCAGATGACCGCAGTCATGCGGGCCATGTCGCAAGCGGCGGGTCCGAAGGTTCTGCGCATCGGTCTCGTGGCCAGCGGTCGGATCGTCGAAGAGCGCATCGTCAAGCAGCGGACGAGCGTCACGATCGGTCCGAGCGAGCGCTCGATGTTCGTCATCCAAGCCGCGAACGTTCCGGCGAACTTCAAGCTCTTCGAGCTGATCGGCAACGACTACTACCTGAACTTCCTCGACGGCATGACCGGCCGCGTGGCGCTTCAGACCGGCATCACGGACATCGGCGCGCTCAAAGGACAAGCGCGTCGCGTCGGCAATGCGTACCAGGTCAAGCTCACCGAGGACGCGCGCGGCAAGGTCGTCGTCGGCGAGACGACGTTCCTGTTTCAGTTCGTCGCGCCGCCGCCGGTGCAGCCGCGTCCGCAACTTCCGCTCGCCGTCAAAGGCGGGCTCGGCAGTCAGATCGATTGGAACCTGACGACGATCGCCGCGTTCAGCTTGCTGCTGCACTTCGGGCTCGTCTTCAGCTTCTACACGTCGTCGCTCTTTCCGTGGGCCGATCCGCTGTACACCGGCGACGACGATTCGGTCGTCGCGCTGTTGAAGCATCAGGCCGACATCGCGCCGCCGCCGCCGGTCGAGACCGCCGAGCCGACGCCGGCCGACACGTCGACCGCGACCGAGCCCACGCCGGAGAAAAAGCCCGCGCAGCAGCAGACCGCGCCGGGCCAGCAGCAGCAGAAGCCCGGCCAACAAGATCCGAAGCTCGCGAACCAGCTCACGCAGCAAGCCGAAGACGCGAAGATCGCGATCATGGCCGCGCTCGGCGGCGGTCCCGCGTCGAAAGACGTCCTCAAGGACGACAACGGCGCGCCGGTCAACATGAACGGCCTCAAAGACGGAAGCGGCGGCGTCTCGAACGCGAACAGCAACGGCCTCAACCTGAACCCGAGCGGCGGCGGTCCTCTCGGCACCAAGGGCGGCGGCAATCTCCAAGACATCAAGGGCGGCCCCGCGGGTCCCGGCGGTGGCGATCAAGCCGGACCGACGACGCGACCTGTCGTCGGCAACGTGTCGGGCGGCGGCGGCAGCGCCAGCGTCCCTGTGCAAAACATGGACGCCGTCATTCGCGGCGGTCTCCATCCGCGCGCACGCGCTTGCTACAACGCCGGCCTCAAGGAAGACCCGAACATCTCGGGCAGGGTCGTCATCTCGATTCAAGTCGGGCCGAGCGGCGACGTCACCGGCGCGAGCGTCGCGCAGTGCGGCCTCAACGCGAAGACGTGCGCGTGCATCGCAGCCGGCGCGCGCAACTTGAAGTTCCAGGCACCGGGAGCGTCGGGATCGACGATCAACGCGCCGATGAACTTCATCAAGCAGTAGCGTTTGGCGCCCGAAGCCTCGGCGACCCTTAGTCGGAAGCCTCCGGTGCGCGCGGCGCTCGTTTGCGGACTGTGATGCGGAGGCTTCTCCTCCGCGTTGGGTCGCGATCGGCCTCTGACTCGGAAAGCTCCGATCGCGCGGTCGCAGCGAGGCGCTCCGCGGAGCGGAAGTCTTCGGTCCAGCCAGCGAAACGCTCCGCTTCGTGGCGCGGAGCATCCCGACCGAGCGCGTAGAACAGTCCGATCGAGAGTCGGGAGCGCGCCGCCGCGTGAGACGGAACCCACTGACACGTGCGGGGGACGCTTCCCAACCGTGACGCGGAAGCTGGGTCGCCGTGCTGCGGAACGTTGCCTTCGCGGGGGAGCGTGCCTCTGAATGTGCGCCAAACGCAGGCAACGAACTCAGCAGGGCAGAGTTTGCGTTGTTCGACGGAACAGACAGCGCGGTCGCGAAATAGCAATAACATTCAGATACATGCCGGTCCTGTAGCCTTGTGTACGTAAGCCGGACCGTTATCGTTGACACCCCATGCCGTGACCGATAGATTCAACAGCGCTAAACGCTTCTGGAGGGCGGGCTCGATGCAACTTCGCTCAACGTTGAGATGGATCGGTTTAGCGGGACTCCTGCTTCTGGTCGCGGGTTCTGCGGCCGCGCAGGACGCATCGCACACGTTCGACAGCATGGCCCAGTGCGACGGGCCCCCGGCCGCTTGTTTGCAGACCGTGACCGCTGCCGCGATGAACAAGTGCCGCGCTTCCGGTTGCGAGACGTGTGACACGACCGACGCGAAGGTCGACGACTCGAAGGTCGGACGCGTTTCCGTCAAGGGCACGAAGTGCAAGGACGCGCCGCCCGCGACGATCGGCGATCAGCAGAAGCAACAGCTCACTCCCGAGCAAGCGACCGCCCAAGTCGAGTCGTATATCGGACGCCTCCAAGCGACGAGGACCGCGGTCGCGACCGAGCTCGCGAAGGCGCGCGAGGCGCGTGATGTTGTCAAGACGCTCTGCCTCAACGACAAGCTCAATCAGATCGACGTCGCCATCCGCACCATCTCCGACCGAAAGAAGGACATGGACGCGGCGAAGCAGGCGAACAACCTCGAAGCCGTGGGTCACCACTTCACGATCATCACGGTGCTCAACGGACGCGTGGGCCAGCTGTCGGGCGAGGCCAATCAATGCATCGGTGAGGACATCGCGTTCATCGGCAAGACCGAAGTCATCACGCAGGTCGACCCGACGTTGCCGTCGAATGATCTGACCGACTATCCGCCCACCGATGTGACGATCATCTCCGCGCCTCCGCAGTGCGTTTCGTGTAACGGCAAATAGGCGAGGCTCGAGAACGGCGAACACCGGCCAGAGAGGGTCGTAGGGGACCTTTCTCTGCTGTACTGGCCGCTATCCCTCAGCGTAGGTTGCTTACGAAAATGACCAAGCGAGGATTGGGAAGCGTCGGAATCTTGTTGGGGCTGCTCTTGCCGTCGACGGCAGGGGCGCAGGAATGGCTCAAGGATCGCCGGTACGCCGAAGGGGCGGGGATTCGCACCGGCGATCTCGAGCTGCATCCTGGGATCGCCGGCGAGGTTGGTTACGACTCGAACTATTTTTATCGATCGAGCGGGAACGCGTTCGTAAACTCCGCGCCGGCGGCGCCAGTCCAGGCCGCGGGCGTGCTTCGCGTCACGCCGTCGTTGTCGTTGTCGACGCTCGGTTCGCAGCGTCGCGAAGGCGACGCGGGCAGCGATCCGTCGGTGAAGTTTCGCGCGGGGCTCTCGGGCACGTATCGCGAGTTTATCATCGGCGACGATCAGCTCAAGAAGCAGCGCAACGTGAGCATCGGAGCGGACGCCCGCCTCGACATTCTACCCGGGCGACCTTGGGGCGTCGGCGTGTTCGGCCTGTACTCGCGCTTCATTCAGCCGACTGTCATCGGCGATCCGAACCTTTCGTTCAATCGCGACGACGTTGGCGGCGGGCTCGAGGTGATCGCGACACCGGGAGGCGGCACCCTCGATTGGCGCTTCGGGTACCAGGTGCGCGCGTCTCTGTACGAGGACACCCAGGGGCAGGCATTCAACAACATCACGCACGAGGCGATGACGCGAGGGCGCTGGAAGTTCCGGCCTCGGACGGCCATCCTCTATGACGCGACGCTCCGTTTCATCAACTACTCGAACGCCAATGTGCCCGGGGGACTGCAGAACTCTACGCCGGTGCGCGCTCGCGTAGGCTTGAACGGGCTTATCACGCCTCGCTTGGCCCTCCTCGCCATGGTGGGGTACGGCGCGAGCTTCTACTCCACGTCGACGATCGGGGCGGCACCGCAGTACGACAGCGTCATCGGTCAGGTCGAGGCGAAGTTCTTCGTGTCGGCGAACCCGGGCTCGGACGCTCCGGCGAACGTCTCGCTCACGCTGTCGTCAATCGCGCTCGGTTACACCCGCGACTTCCAGAATAGCCTCCTAGGCAACTTCTACGGCATCGACCGTGGATACGCGAAGATGTCGTTCTTCTTCGCGCAGCGCGTCCTTCTCTCGCTCGAGGGCGGCGTCGGCGCGATCGAGTACCCGACGATCTTCGCAAACGCGACGACAGTGCAACACACGCCGTTCACGGACATCCGAGCGGACGGCACGATCTACGGCGAGTATCGTTTCAGCGATTCGGTGGCGCTGAACGTGACCGGTCGCTATACGCAGAACTTCAGCAATACGCAGCTGCCGGTTGCCGGGGCGACACCGGGTGCTGGCGGCCTCTACGACATGAGCTGGCAGCGGCTCGAAGCGTTCATTGGCGTTCGCTGGTTCCTGTGAGTGGTGAGAGTGGGTCCCGGTTCGCTCGCCCGAATGGCGACGGCACGCGAGGCCACTGAGAAGTACCTGATGAGCTTTCTGTTTCGCGTGTGGCTCGCCTTCGTCGCGGTCGCCTTGGTGACCGTCGGTTGCAGCGGCGGTCGTCCTGGGCCGCCGAAGAACCTCCCCGCGCCGGTGCTGAGCACCGTCGTCGGTCCCGGCGATCTCTTCGACGTGAGCGTCCTCGGCGAGAAGGATCTCCCGAAGGAGTACCGCGTCCAACCGGACGGGACGATTCGCTTCCCGTACCTCGGGCCGATCAAAGTCGCGGGGCTCGAGCCGCAGCAGATCGAGGAGCTTCTCCGCACGCGCTTGATCGAAGAGAAGATCCTTCAGAGCCCGCAGCTCACGCTGATCGTGAAGCAATACAACTCGAAGAAGATCAGCGTCATCGGCGCCGTCAACAAGCCGGGGAGCTTGTCGTGGACCGAGGGGCTCAAGCTCGTCGACGCGCTGTCGCAGGCGGGTTGGTTCACGCAGCTCGGAGACTCGAATCACGTCATCCTCACGCGCCTCGTCGGGCGGACGAAGTCGGTGACGGCGATCATCAGCGTCGATGCGATTACCGACGGACAGCAGCAAGACATCCCGCTTCAAGCGGGCGACACGATCAAAGTCGAGCAGCGCGTCGGCTGGTAGCGGCCGCGTGGTAGCTTTGGCGCGTGCAGCGCGTTCTCATCCTGCATACGGGCGGGACCTTGATGATGCGTCCCGGGTCGGGCGCAGCTTCCGGGGGTGACGTGCCTCGCGCGGCGCCGCTCGCCCCTGCGGCGTCGGCGCGCGATCTTCTCGAAGAGTTGCCTATCCTCGCGCGAATCGCGGAGATCGAGTCGCGCGTTCTTTTCGATATGGACTCGGGCGACATGCAGCCGTCCGATTGGATCACGATCGCGCGCGCGGTGCACGACGCGCTCGCGCATGGCGGCTGGGATGGCGTCGTGGTCGTTCACGGCACCGATACGATGGCGTACACGGCGAGCGCGCTCGCGTTTTTGCTCGGGCCGCTGCCGCGCCCGGTCGTGCTGACCGGATCGCAGCGGCCGCTCTTCGAGGTTCGAACCGACGCGCGCGAGAACCTCGTCGATGCGGCGCTCGTCGCGACGATGGCGGTGCCCGAAGTGTCGATCGCGTTCGCGGCGCGTGCGCTTCGTGGGGCGCGCGCGACCAAGAACGATGCGTGGGCGTTCAAGGCGTTCGATTCGCCGAACTGCGCGCCGCTCGTCGAGCTCGGCGTCGGCGTGGAGATTGCGCCGCACGTGCGCCAGGCTGCGGAGCTCGCGCCGCTCGACGATCGGATCGATCCGCGCGTCCTCGCCGTGCGCGTCGTCCCAGGCATGCATCCGAGCCTCGTGAAAGGCGCGCTTCGGGCGGGCGTGCGTGGTCTCGTGCTCATGACGTACGGAACGGGGAACTTGCCGCACCTCGCGGGATCGCTGATTCCGGCGCTCGAAGAGGCGCGCGAGCGGGGCGTGCCCGTGCTCGTCGTATCGCAGTGCCCGCGTGGGTTCGTCGAGATGCGACGCTACGCGGGCGGAGCGCAAGCGGAGGCGGCGGGGGCGATCTCGGGCGGCGACATGACCGCGGAGGCCGCGATGGCCAAGCTGATGATCGGCCTCGGGCGGTTCGGATCGGGCGACGAGCTGCGCGCGTACCTGGAAGAGGATACCGTTGGGGAGCGCACGGTTTCGCCGCGCGCGTCGGTCCACGACTGATGCCGAGCCAATCCACCCCGCATCCTGCGCCCCCGCTCCTCGCCGACAGCGTGCTCGATCTCGTCGGGCGCACGCCGCTGGTCAAGCTCGCGCGACTGTCGCCCGCCGGCGGTGCGCTCGTCGTCGGGAAGCTCGAGGCGAAGAACCCCGGCGGCAGCGTGAAGGATCGTCCCGCGCTCGCGATGATCGACGCGGCGGAGAAAGCCGGCGCGGTCGCTCCGGGCGCCGTCATCGTCGAAGCGACGAGCGGCAATACGGGCATCTCGCTCGCGATGATCGCCGCCGTGCGTGGATACCGCTGCGTCCTCGTGATGCCCGAGGACATGAGCATGGAGCGTCGCTACGTCTTGCGCGCGTACGGCGCCGAGATCGTCCTTACGCCCGCGGAGGAGGGAATGACCGGCGCCGTCGAGAGGGCGCGCGCGATCGTCGCCGAGACGAAGAACGCATTCATGCCGTGTCAGTTCGAGAACGCCGCGAACCCAGACGCGCACGAGCGCACGACGGCGCGCGAGATCCTCGACGCGGTTGGCGCCGAGCTCGTCGCGTTCGTCGCGGGCATCGGCACCGGTGGCACCGTCACCGGCGTCGGGCGCGTCCTCAAGCGCGAGCGACCCGGCGTCGTGGTGGTCGGCGTCGAGCCGAAGACGAGCGCGGTGCTGAGCGGCGAGTCGCCCGGCATGCACGGCATTCAGGGGCTCGGCGCGGGCTTCGTGCCGAAGATCCTCGAGAGAGCGGCGCTCGATCGGATCGTGACGATCGCCGACGTCGCGGCCGAGCGGATGGCGCGTCGCCTCGCACGCGAATTCGGGCTCCTCGTCGGTCCATCGTCGGGCGCCAACGTGCACGCGGCGATCGAGATCGCGAAGGAGCACAAGAGCGGGATCGTCGTGACGATCCTTTGCGATAGCGGCGAGCGCTACCTCTTCTAGCTCGCGCGGCTCACTTGCCTTGAAATTGCGGCTCGCGGCGCTGCGCCCACGCCATGATCCCTTCGGTCGCATCCGCGCTGCGGAGCAGCTTCAACTGACCTTCGCGTTCGCGTCGGAGCGCGTCCTCGATCTCGCCCCAGCTTCCGTAGACCGCGCGCCGGATTTCCGCGAACGCGAGCGGCGGACCGCTCTCGATCTCGCGCGCGAGCGTCATCGTCGCGTCGCGCAGTTGCTCGACCGGAACGACGCGCGCCACGACGCCGAGCTCGTGGAGCTTCGTTGCCGTCATCTTCTCGGCGAGCAGGATCATCTGCATCGCGCGCGCGGTTCCGATGAGGCGCGGGAGCCAGAAGGTGCTGCCGCCGTCGGGCATGAGGCCGATCTTCACGAACTTCTCTTGCACGTACGCGTTCGGCGTCGCGACGCGCAGATCGCATGCGAGCGCCATGTCGGCGCCGAAGCCGACCGCGCCGCCGTCGAGCATCGCGATCGACACCTTGGTGCTCCGGACGATCGACTTGATGAGGCCGTGGTACTCGTCCAGGTAGCGATCGAGGTGATCCATCATGTCGGGATCGTCCTCGATGTTCTTGCGGAGATCCGCGCCGGAGCAGAAGTGCCCGCCCGCGCCGGTGAGCACGACGCAGCGCACGTCGGCGTCGGACGACGCGGCGGTGAACGCGTCCGTGATGCCGGCGATCACCGCGCGCGTGAGGGCGTTGCGCGCGGCGGGTCGCTGGATCGTGATGACGGTCGTACGACCGACGCGCTCGACGACGACTTCGCTCATGGCAGCTCTTTGCCCGCGTGACTCGCGTCGGGGGCGCGCGCGTAGAAGCTCGACGCGAGGTATGCCTGGACGGCGCGCGACACGAGGATCTTCACGACGGCGCCGAGCGGCACGGCGAGGAGGATGCCGAGAAAACCGAAGAGTGATCCGGCCGCCATCATCGTGAGGAGGACTTCGAGCGGCGCGAGGCCGACGGATCGACCGACGATGCGCGGCGTGATGACGAGGCCGTCGAGGATCTGCACGCCGAGCATGACGGCGACGACGCCGACGAGCTTTCCCGGTCCGCCCCAGTCGAGGAGCGCCATCGACGTCGCGAGCGTGAGCCCGAGCCCGAAGCCGATGTAAGGAACGAACGCGAGCATTCCGGTGACGACGCCGATCGGAACGGCGAGTCGAATGTCGACGATACGCAATCCGGTCGCGTAGAGCGCGCCGAGGACGATGTTCGCGGTGAGCTGTCCGCGCACGTAGCCGCCGAGCGTCTTGTGCACTTGGCGCGCGACGTCTTTCACCGTAGGGAACCATCGGCGCGGGACGAGCTGCGCGGTGCGCTCGACGATGCGACCGAAATCGATGAGCAAATAGAGGGCGAACACCGGAACGATGAGCGCGCTGAGGACGACGGCGACGTAGCTGAGCGTACCGAAGAGCGCGACGCTCGCGGCGCTCATGAGGCTGGGGAACTGGGCCTGCACGCGATCGGTGAGCTCCTTGCCCAAATCGGACATCGAGTGCGGGAGCTTGACCTTGAACGTCGTGACGAGCCACGGCTCGACGCGGTCCTCGAGGCGTTTGAGCTGGGACGGGAGATCGGCGGCGGCGGCGCGGAGCTCGTCGAGGAACATCGGGACGGCGTAGATGGTGACGAGCGTGAACACGCCCGCGATCGCGAGCATGACGAGCGGCGCGGCGAGCGCGCGCGGGACTTTGCGCGCCTCGAGCCAATCGACGAACGGATCGAGCGCGTACGCGAGCAGGAACGCGAAGAAGAGCGGAACGAGCACGCCGCGGAGCAAGTATGCGAGGCCGAGTCCGGCGAGCATCCCGGCGAACACCATCGCGCGGCGAAACGTCGGGCTCGGCTCGGGCGGCAACGTGGCGGTCGGCATCGCGAAAACGACTGTACCGCGTGGGCGCGTGGCCGTCAGCGTCGCTGGAGGCGCGCGCGAAGGTCGACGCAGCGGCGCGCGGCGGGAGTCTCGAGCGATGCGGCGCGCGCTCGTCGACGCATCGGTCGGCGTGCGCGCGCGAGCGGTCGCGGAGTGGCTCCTGCGCGGCGGCGATGCCGTCGACGTAGCCGCGGACGCGATCGGGATCCGCGCGCCATTCGAGCGGGATGGGCGTGCCGCGGATCATCTCGTCGCAGAAGTCGCTCCAGAGCGGGGCGAGCTCGCTGAGGGCGAGGACGCGTTCGTCGGGCGTCGCGGCGACGCGGAGCGCTTCGGTGTAGGCGCCCTCGGCGCTTTCGAGAGCGTCCTTCTTCGCGGTGAACCATGCCTTCATGGGCGAGGCGACGAACGCGGCGACACTCTCCTTGCCGCCGTTGCCGTCGTAGCGGGGCGCGAGCATGTTGGCTGCGCGATCGCGAGCGGCGCGAGCGGAGGCGACGGAGCGGGAGAACGCGGTCGCGGTCGCGGTCGCAGTCGAAGTCGAGGTCGAGGTCGAGGTCGAGGTCGAGGTCGAGGTCGAAGTCGGGGTCGAAGTCGAGGTTGAGGTCGAAGTCGGAGTCGACGTCGGTGTCGACGCGCACGCCGCGAGAAGAAGGGGCAGCGCCGCGCGCGCCGGACAACGCATGGCCGTATGCTAGCTTGCCCCGCCGCAATGGCAGAAAACTCACTCCCCCTGTTCGACGAAGACGCGCCGCGCCCCGTTCCGCCGCTCCCGATGCAGGACGGTACGACGCTCGCTCGTCTCGTGCTCGTCATGCGGCGACTCCTCGCGCCCGACGGCTGCCCGTGGGATCGCGAGCAGAGCTACGAGACGCTCCGCAAATACGTCCTCGAAGAGGCGTGCGAGGTCATCGACGCTATCGACTCCGGCGATCGCTCCGCGCTCCGCGAAGAGCTCGGCGATCTCATCCTGCAGGTCGTCTTCCAAGCCGAGCTCGCGCGCCGCGACGGTGCGTTTGCGATCGACGACGTCATCGCGGGGATCGTCGACAAGCTCGTCACGCGCCATCCGCACGTCTTCGGCGACATCGACGCGAAGACCGCGGACGAAGTCCTCCGCAACTGGGAGAAGCAAAAGGCGCTCGAAAAGAAGGGCCGCGGGATCCTCGGCGGCGTACCGCGAAGCATGCCTGCGCTCACGCGCGCGCAACGGATCGGCGAGAAGGTCGCGCGCGTCGGCTTCGATTGGCCGGACGCGCGTGGATCACGCGAGAAGGTCACTGAAGAGATCGGCGAGCTCGACGCGGCGATCGCCAGCGGCAACGAGGCGGCGATGGAAGAGGAGCTGGGCGACGTCCTCTTCGCACTCGTCAACTTGTCGCGGCACGTGAAGATCGACGCCGAAGGGGCGCTTCGCCGCACCATCGACAAGTTCACCAAGCGGTTCGCGCACGTCGAGAAGCGCGTCAACGAAGTCCACGGCGGCTGGGGCGATCCCGCCGACGGCGACAAGCACTTGCCCCTCGAAGTGCTCGACGGCTATTGGGAAGAAGCGAAGAAGGGACACGCGGGATCGTGACCACGCCGCGTCCGACACCGCCGCTCGCGCGGACGCCTGAAGAATGGGCGATCGCGGTGCGACCGCTCGGCGGGCGGGCGTTTCACGGCAAGCAGGTCTTTCGGTGGGTGCACGCGCGCGGCATGCTCGACGCGAGGCAGATGTCCGACTTGCCGGCGTCGTTGCGCGAGGCGCTCGCGGCCGACGGAATGGATCGCGTCCTCGACATCGCGGTCGAGCGGCGCGCGCTCGATCACACGCGAAAGCTCCTCGTGCGCATGGCGGACGGCGCGACGGTCGAGACCGTGCTCATTCCGGGCGTCTCCGGGCACAAAGGCGTTCTGCCGTCGCCGCTGCGCACGAGCGACGTCTCCGCGTCGGGCGCGATCGCGCCGGAAGAGGACGCGGACGCCGCGGCCGCAGTCGATGACGACGAAGACGAGCCGTCCGTCGCGGGCGCCGAGCCGCAAATTCGTGTCACGCAGTGCATCTCGACGCAGGTCGGCTGCGCGATGGGCTGCGTCTTCTGCGCGAGCGGCGTCGCCGGACTGAAGCGCCACCTCGGCGCCGACGAGATCGTCGCGCAGGTCATCGCCGGACGCGCGCGCCTCGACGCGAACGAGCGACTCAGCAACGTCGTCTACATGGGGATGGGCGAGCCACTCCACAACTACGACGCGACCGCGCGCTCGCTTCGCCTTCTCACGCACTCCGACGGGATCAACTTGTCGTCGCGACGGATCACCGTCTCGACGAGCGGGCTCGTGCCGGAGATTGCGCGCCTCGGCGACGACTTCAAAGGGAACATCGGCCTCGCGATCTCGCTCCACGCGGCCGACGACGAGACGCGATCGCGCCTGATGCCGATCAACCGGAAATACCCGCTCGCCGTGCTGATGGATGCACTCCGCAAGTATCCCTTGCCGCGCCGTCGACGCATCACGATCGAGTACACGCTCGTCGCCGGGAAGAACGACTCGACGCCGGAGGCGAAGAAGCTCGTCAAGCTCCTCCGCGGCCTTCCGGTCAAAGTGAACCTCATTCCGATGAACCCGATCGAAGCGAGCACGCTCGGTCCTCCGAACATGGCGGGCGTCCTCGACTTCCAACAGGTGCTCGTCGACGCGGGGTACTCGTGCTTCATTCGGCGGCGTCGCGGCGACGACGTGGGCGCGGCGTGCGGTCAGCTCGCGCTGCTCGGTGCGAAGCCGAAGGTGCGCGTCGACCGCTCGTAGTGGCGATATGCTCGGCGTCGGATGCGCGCTTGGCCGACTCTCTTCGCGCTCCTCCCATCGCTCCTCGCGTCCGCGGTCGCGCGCGCCGAGCAGCCCGCCACGTGGGCGGAGTCGAAGCCGGGGTACGGTCAGCTCTTCGCGACCGCGTACGTCGGCGACGGGCTGCGCTTCAATAATCCGTACCGGCTCGCGACGCCGCTCGGATCGGACGCCGAGTCGCTCTCGCGTACGGCGAGCTACGTCGACGTCGGCCTCGCGCTGACGCTCGGCGATCCGCTCGGTCTTCAGCACGGCGGCGCGCTGCGCCTCTCGAGCGCGCTCGAAGGGATTTCGCAGCAGGTGCTGACGCCATCGTACTTGATTTGGCGAAGGTGGCGCTCGTGGGCGGCGTATGGACGCGCCGGGCTGCCGATCGTGCTGTCGCCGCAAGCGACGTGGGGACTCGAGCTCGGCGGCGGCGGCGTTTGGTTTTTCCGCGCGGGGATCGGGATCGCGGCGGAGATCGTCGGCGATGTCTTCTACGGCGCGGGGACGCGCGACGTCGCGAGGCCCGCGTATCCCGTGCTGAGCGCCCAGCTCGGCGTCGTCGTCGCCTACGAGGTGCTTCCGTGATCCGCCGGCGCGAGGTCCTCGTCGCGGCGATCATCGCGTTCGCGCTCTTCCCGGCGCCGACGGTCGGTGACGTCGGCGGATGCGGAAAGACCGCCACGGCGTTGGATCCGCTCGTGTACGCGCACGCGAAGAAGAGCGTCGACTGCAGCCGATGCAACGACTGCGGTCTCACGACGGGGCGCTGCACACGCGCGTGCGATCCGAAGCAGCCGAGCGACGTCGAGATCCCTGCGACGTGTCATCCGATCTTCCACGACGGCGAGGTCTGCATCCGCGCGCTCAAGGCGGCGTCGTGCACGGAGTACGCGTCGTTCGTCGACGACGACGCGCCGGCCGTTCCGAGCGAGTGCGACTTCTGCCGCATCCCGCCCGGCGACGGAGGCACGCCGTGACGCGCGCTCCGTTCTCGATCTGTGTCGCGATCGCCGTCGCGCTCTCGGCTTGCGCGGCCGCGCGTCCGCTCGTCGCCGAGTCGGACGATCTCACCGACTACCGTGCCTTCCGCGTCGCGGCGCGCGAAGAGACCCGTCTAGCGCGCGCGCAGCACTACATCGCGGCCCATCCGCGCGGCGCGTGGATCGACGAGGTGCGCGCCGCGTTCGTCGCCGAGGAGCCTGCGTTCTTCGAAGCGGCGAAGACCTCGCGTCGAAAGGCGATCGAGTACCTCGTCGCGTTGCCGCGAGGACCACACGCCGAGGCCGCGTACTCGGTGCTCTCGGCGTTCGATGCGAAGGACGACGACTTCGAAACGACGAAGCTACTCGCGGAGGCGCGTCGCACCGATGCGCTGCTCGAGCACGCTGCGGAGCGTCGCCGCGCGGTCGGCGAACGGATCCTCGCGTGCGTTTCGGCACTCCTCGCGCCGGGCGTCTACGGGGTGCGTGTCGACGAGACGCCGGCGTCGCTGCGCCGCGTGCTCGGCGGCATGTCCGCGACGACGTGGGGGGCGATGCGTACGCGCGTCGATGTCGATGTGCCGTTCGCGATCCCGATCCCGACGGGGCGAGAAGAGCGCGTCGCGAGCATCGAGCTCTCGCTCAAGCTCGACGCCGCGGGCACGGTGAGCGAAGGTCGGGTGTGGGGACCGGATCTCTTCGTGCGATGGGCCGAGGCCGACACGATTCGATCGATCGACGCGTCCGCGCCGCAAGCGCGTGGTGCCGCCGCGACGCACGCGAAGGAGGTGCTCTCCGGCGCCTTCGAAGCGCTCCTTCCTGCCGACCGCTGCGTCGCGCAGCTCACCATCGCCGGTGAGATCCTGGCGCGTCGATGCGACGGATGGACGGTGTCGGTCACGATGGGCGACTTCGCCGGCGCGCCCGACGTCATCCTCGTCAAAGGACCGACAAAGTGACGCGCTCGGCCCGATGCGCTAGAAGTGCGACCAGCAAACCCGCCCCATGATCCCGTACATCAAAGTCCCCGACCTCCACATTGGCACGCTGCCGGTCATTGGCCCGATCACGATCCACCCGTTCGGCATCCTCGTCGCGACTGGTGTCCTCGTCGGGACGGCGATCGCCGCGCGGCGCGCGAAGGCGCTCGGCTACGATCTCGGCCTCTTCAACTCGTTCGTGACGTGGATGCTCGTCGGCGGCTTCGTCGGCGGCCACGTTCTCGACCAGCTTTTTTATCATTGGGACGAGGTCGTCAAGCACCCGTACTCGCTCCTGACGCTCTGGACCGGGCTCAGCTCGTTCGGCGGCTTCGTCGGCGCGGTCATCGGCGCCGTTCTGTGGAAGTTCTTCGACTGGAATCGCGGCTTCCGCGTGCGCCGTCAGGTGCTTCCGATCATGCCGTTCGCGGACGTCGTGCAGGCGGTCTTTCCGGTCGCGTGGATCTTCGGTCGCAGCGGTTGTTCGGTCGTCCACGATCACCGCGGCGCGAAAGCGCCGGCCGACACGCTCGTCGCCGTCACCTATCCATTCGACGAGCACAACATCACCGAGAAGCTCGACAGCCTCGGCCCGCTTCAGTTCGTCCACGGCTCGGTGCCGCGTTACGACCTCGGCCTCCTCGAGCTGATGTTCACGTGCATCCTCGCGCTGATGTTCGCGCTCACGTGGAAGCGCAAGCTGCCTATTGGGACGTACCTCGTGGTCGCGGCGTTCGCGTATGCGCCGGTTCGGTTCGTGATGGACTTCCTGCGCGTGCCGGAGAGCGAAGGCGGCGACACGCGCTACGCGCATCTGACGCCGGCGCAGTGGTGCTGCACGGCGCTCTTCGTTCTCGGTATCGCGTTGCTCGTGAACATGCAGCGCCTGCGACGCGCGGGAATCGATCTCGGCGATCGGCTCCGCACGGTGGCACCCGATCCGCCGCTCGCCCCGGACGCGCCACTAGTTCGCTAGGCCGTTCGCTGAGCCGTTTGCTCAGCCACGCCACGCCGCGAGTCAGAGTCGCGACGAGCTCTCGGGCGGCGCGCGGTACGTCTCGAGCACCGCTCGCACGTCGTCCGGAATCGCGACCTTCTTCAGCTCGCGCAGGTCGCTGAGCACGACGACCTGCCGGATGCGCGCGACGTGGACGCCGCTCTTCGCGTTTGTCATCGCGTAGCGAAACGTGCACGACGTTCGCCCGATGTGCTCGACCGTGACTTCGATCCGCGCGACGTCGCCGAACCGAAGCGGCGACACGAAGTCGGCCTCGACGCGCACAGACGGGAGGCCGATGTGGCGATCGACGACGAGGGACGCGTACCCTCCGTCGATCGGCGCGAGCAGCGCTTCCATCGCCTCGTGGCAGTAGCTGAGAAACCGCGCGAAGAAGACGATGCGCGCGGCGTCGACGTCTTCGAAACGGACCGCCTTCTCATAGACGAACACTCAGCCGGCCAGATCTTCGCCGAGGCTGACGATGGTCTCGGCGGGGAGGGGAGCGCGCGCCGGGTACGCGGGGTGATCGACTTCGATTTCGACGTGCGCGATCGTCGACTCGGGGGACGTCGCGCCGCGGAGCGACGCGAGCGCGCGCTTCGTGAGCGGGAACTTCAAGTAGTGAACGGCCGTCGTTCGATCCGTTTGCTCGCGCGCGGGATCCCACGTCGCGCGCATGCGTTCGCCGCCGACGACGAGCAGGACGTGCCGCTCGAAGCCGCGCGCCGCGACGAGGAACGCGTCGCGCTCGTCCTTCTCCGGAATCTCGATCATCAACGTGCAGCTGAGCTCGGCGGGGCCGGGCACGAGCTGGTTGTACGTCTCGATCTCGTGCAAAATCGCCCCCTCGCGCGTGATGCGCTCGGTGCGAAGCATCTCCTGGATCTGCATGAGCACCGTGTCGCGATTCTCGAAGACCGCCGTCGCATTCGGTCCGACCGCGATGCGCCGCCGCTTCTTCTCTTCGATCACGCGCGCACGAAATCGCTCGCGCACGGTCTCGTAGTCGGCGATGCCGAGCACCTCTCCTCGCTCGATCGGCTTCATGTTTTTTCGACCTCCTCAGCCCGCTGTCAGGTGACCGTGACGTAGACGCCGTACGCCTGCGCCAGCGCTTCGACCGGGTGGAGCGGCGTGACGCGATTCTCCTGCTCGATGCGCCGCGCCGACAACGCGCAGTCGGTCACGACGATCGCCGCCTCGGCGTCGTCGATTCCCTGCGTGAGCTTTTGCGCGTAGCGGCGCCCCATGTCGTAAAACTGCGCCTTCATTCCCCAGGTGCCGTCGACCGCGGAGCACTTCTCGACGAGCTCGACCTCGGTGTTCGGCAGCATGCCGAGGACGCGCACGCCGGGCGCGCCGATCTTCTGCGCGCGAAGGTGGCAAGGCGCGTGGTACGCGATCTTTCCGAAGCCTTTCACGAAGTCGGTCTTCAGTTTTTTCGCCGCACGAAGCTTGTCGAGGAACTGCATCAAGTCGAGCGTGTTCACCGCGACCCGCGTCGCCTCGGGCGTACCGAGAAGCTCGGGATATTCCTTCTTGATCGTGTACGAGCAGGTCGGCTGCGGAACGACGATCTTGCGACCCGCGTCGACCTCGCGGAGCAGCGACGCGACGTTGCGTCGCGCTTTTTCCTGCGCCGCGGCGATGTCGCCGCCATCGAGATTGGGGATGCCGCAGCACGTCTGCTCGGGGCGCACGACGCGGTAGCCGTTCTTCTCGAGGACGCGCACGGCGTTCGCTGCGACGGTCGGGAAGTTGTAGTCGTTGAGGCACGTCGCGAAGATCGCCACGGTTCCTGCGCTGCCGGTCCCTTCGATCTCCGTGTGCTTCGAGAGCCATCCATCGAACGACTGGCGCCCGAACGGCGGGAGCGGGAAGCGCGAGCTTATCCCGATGACCTTCTCGGTGACCTTGCGCACGAGGCTGTTCGCGTTGACGAGATTCGCGATCGGCGCCATCGGTCCGGCGGTGAGCTTGCCGAGGAGCTGCGGCTCGCCGAGCACGGCGTCCTGCAGCGTCACCCCTTCGCGCCGCGCGCGCACGGCCTTCGAGCGCGTGAGCATGCGAGGCACGTCGAGCATCCACTCGTGCCCTTCGTCGGTCGTATACGGGCATTTAATGTAACAGAGCTTGCACTGCCAACACAGATCCGTCGCTGATCGGAAATCGTCTGCGCCGAGCCGCTCGCCCCCCTCCGCGCCGTTGGCGATGTCGCGGTCGACATGCGCGAACACGTCGGGGAACGTCCCGCAGTAGTTCACGCACATGCGGCAGTTGTGGCAGATGTCGAAGGTGCGACGCATCTCTGCCTCGAGATCGCGCGCGTCCCAATACCGCTCGGCGTTCGGATCAGTCGCCGGGGGTCGTTCGGGCTTTGGATCGAGCTTCAACGTGACCTCCAGAACCTCGGGCTTCCTGCGAAGCCCGAGGCCTGAAACGAAGGAGTTACTTCAGCGTGTCGAGCATCTTCTGGAAGCGACCCGCGTGGCTCTTCTCGGCCTTCGCGAGCGTCTCGAACCACTCGGCGATGTCGTCGAAGCCCTCTTCGCGCGCGTTCTTCGCCATGCCCGGATACATCGTCTCATACTCGTGCGTCTCGCCGGCGATCGCGGCCTTGAGGTTCTTATCGCTCGAGCCGATCGGCAAGCCCGTCGCCGGATCGCCCACTTGCTTCAAGAAGTCGAGGTGGCCGTGCGCGTGGCCGGTCTCGCCGTCCGCGGTCTCTTTGAAGTTGCCCGCGATCTCCGGGTAGCCCTCGACGTCCGCGACCTTTGCAAAATACAAGTAACGGCGGTTCGCCTGCGACTCGCCCGCGAAGGCGTCTTTGAGGTTTTGATGCGTCTTGGTGTCTTTCAGCGGTTTGGCCATGTTCGTTTCTCCCTTGTGAAAACAACGTCGCGCTAGACGCGCGCGACCATCTTCTTGCTGCAGTCGGCGCAAAGGCCGCGGTAGACGCGCTCGACCGCGCGCACGTTGAAGCCAGGCGCGGTGCGGCGCAGCTTGCGTACCGCCGCCGATGTTGGCGAGAGCGACGCGGCCGCGATGTCGTGGACGTTGCCGCAGTCGTCGCACACCGCGTGATGATGCGCGTCGGTGTTCGGATCGAAGCGCGCGGCGTTGCCGAGCCGGAGCATGCCCGAGAGCCCCGCCGCCGCGAGCGCGTCGAGCGTGTTGTAGACCGTCGCGAAGCTCATCGTCGGGAACTCGGGCTGCAGGCGCTCGAACAAATCTTGCGCCGTCGGGTGCGACTCGTCACCTGCGAACTGCCGCACGATCGCGATGCGCTGCGGCGTCATCTTGAGCCCCGCGTGCTTCAGGTCGCGGAGCATCGCTTCCGCGCGCCCGGCGCTGGTGTCGACACGAGCGGCCTCGGCGTTCTTCCTCACGGCCGACTACCGTAAGTAGAATGGTTCTAAACTGCAAGGGGTTCTAAAGTAGAAGTACGCGACGAAGCGTCAGTCTTTCTTTCGACGACCACCGAGCACGGCGAGCTTGAAATAATTGAGCTGGCTCATCGCGGCGTGCTTCACGAGATCGACTTTGTTCACGTCGCGGTTTCCGGTGCGACCCATGAGCTCGCCGGTCTCGTAGAGCTCGCGGGTTTTCGCGCGCTGGAGCTTTCCGCTCGACGTCTTCGGGAGCGCGCCCGGCGGAAGCGCGACGACGTCGTCGAGCGTCAGCCCCATGCCCTCTTGTACCGCTTTGCGCACCGCCGCGCCGAGGCCCGCGGACTGCGCGAGGCGCTCCGCGTCTTGCACCTCGAACGCGAGCACGACGCGCTCGCGGTCACGCTCTTGCCCCGAGGGATCGCGCGCGCCGAACGCGACGACGTTGCCGCGTCGAACGCCGTCGACCTTGCCGGCCTCCCACTCCATGTCTTGCGGGTAGTAGTTGCGCCCGTTGACGATGACGACCTCTTTGGATCGTCCGCAGATGTAGACGCGGCCGTCGACGAGGAAGCCGAGATCGCCTGTGCGCATGAACGGTCCGGCGAACACTTCGCGCGTGCGCTCGGCGTCTTCCCAGTACCCCTTCATCACGCTCGGTCCGGCGATCCGGAGCTCGCCGACCTTTTTCTCGGGGAGCGGCGTGGCGCTCGATGCGTCCTCGGGATCGAAGACGTTGACCTTGTGATCGGGGAACGCGCGACCGCACGAGACGAGGCGCACGGCGTTTTCGTCGTCGTCCGGGACGATCTTCACGTCGCCCGTTCCCCAGAGCGCGGGGCCGTCGACGCTGATCGTCTTCATTCCTTCGGCGAGCTCGCTGAACGCGATCCCGAGCGACGACTCGGCCATGCCGTACGACGGGTAGACCGCCTCTGGTTTGAAGCCGATCTTTCCGAACGACGCGCAGAACGCCTCGAGCGTCTCGGGGCGGATCGGCTCGGCGCCGCAGCCGGCGACGCGCCACGTCGACAGATCCATCCCTTCGAGATCCGCGGCGCGGATGCGCTTGACCGCGAGCGCATAAGCGAAGTTGGGCCCGTACGCGATGCTCCCTTTGTGGCGCGTGATCGCTTGAAACCAGGAGACCGGGCGCTTCAAGAAGAGGAGCGGCGACAGGTAGACGATCGGAATGCGGTGGTAGAGCGGCGCGAGCACGAATCCGATGAGACCCATGTCGTGGTAGAGCGGCAGCCACGAGACGCCGACGTCGGTCTCGTTGATCCGGAGGCCGTCCTCCATGATGCACTTCACGTTGGCGGCGAGGTTCGCGTGCGTGAGCGTGACGCCCTTGGGGCGCGACGTGGAGCCGCTCGTGAATTGAAGGAACGCGACGTCGTCGAGGCCGATCTTCTCGGGCTTGAGCGGCTCGAGCGACTCACGGATTCCTTCGATCGCGACGACTTGCTCGAGCGCGGGGCACTCGGCCTGCACGGTGCCGAGCAGCCGCTTGATCTTCGCCGTGGTGACAAGGACGCGCGCGCCGCACTTGGCGACGATGTGGCGCGTGTTGTCGAGGTACGCCTGCAGCTGCCCGAGCGCCATCGGCGGGTAGATCGGAACGGGGACGATGCCGGCGCGGATCGCGCCGAGGAAGCAGAGAATGAAGTCGTCGTTCTGCGGAATGATGAGCGCGACGCGATCGCCTTTGCGCATTCCGAGTGCTTGCAGCGCACCGCCGAAGCGAGCGCTCGCGCGCTCGACCGCGGTGTACGAGAACGATGCTTCGCTCGTGTCGTCGCCTCCGAAGCCGGGGACTCCGGTCTCGGGGACGAACCGGAAGCCGCGCGTGGGCTCGGCCTTGGCGGCGTCTTCGATGGCTTGGGCGATGGTTCGGAAGTCGGGCATGGGCGTAGGCCGAGGAGCCGCACCTCTTACCAGAGGCCGCAAACAGGGAGAAGAGGCGAAGCGGCGTTCGTTCGTGCTAGTGCTCGCTCGAATGACGAAGCTCCCTGTCCTCGAGGACATGCGTCCCAAGCTCCCGTGCTACCCGTGCCCTCACGGATCGGCGTGTTGCCAGTGGGGCGTCTCGCTGATCGGCGACGAGGCCGAGACGATCCGGCGCATCCACGGCGCGCACACGGTGGAGTGGGACGAGGAAGAGCAAGAGTGGCGCACGACGGTCGTCGGCACGCGCTGCACGTTCCTGAAAGACAACGCGTGCACTCTGCATGCAAAGGCCGAGTACCCGGCGATTTGCCGCGGATTTCCGGCGGAAGACGGCGAAGGCGGACCGTACTTGTGGGACCTGACGATCTGCCCCGAGCTCGATCCAGCTTTGAAGCCCACGACGACGGCCTAGGCGCGCGCGCGACGTCGGAGGAGATCGGTCATCAGGAGCGCGACGCCGACCGTGATCGCGACGTCGGCGATATTGAAGACCGGCCACCGGTGATCGACGCCGCCCCACGCGGCGTGCGCCTGGATGAAGTCGACGACGCTCGCGTCACGCAAGCGATCGACGAGGTTGCCGAGCGCGCCGCCGAGGACGAGCGCGAAGCCCCAGCGCGCAGCGACGCGCGTGCGATCGAGGCGCCGGTATGCGGCCATGACGAACAGGACGGCGAGAACCGAGACTCCGACGAAGAGCGGACGGCGCACGATCTCCGGCGCGTCGCGGAGGAAGCTGAAGGCGGCGCCCGGGTTGCGCGCGACGCCGAGCTCGAGGTGACCGCGGAGGATTTCCATCGTGCCGCCGCCGTGCACTTCGAGCGCGACGACGGCCCAGAGCTTCGTGAGCGCGTCGGCGACGAACGCCGCGGTCGCGACGCCGAGGAGAAAGAGCGGCGGTGCGCCGCCGAGATCGCGCGCGGGGGCGACGTCGGGAGGCGAGGGGGGCGTTCCGTCGTGCAGCTCGAGAAGCGAAGCGGTCATGGCGGAGGAACCGCCCGGCCGGCGCGGAGATTCCCACGCGCCGCGTGATACGCTCCGCTCCCATGGCCGGCCCGCACGTTCGCGTGATCCTCAACCCGGCCGCGGCGTCCGGCCTCGCGATGCGCAAGCTCGGCGAGATCGGCGACGTGATGCGGCGCTACGAGCTGCGCCACGAGATCGTGATGACGCGCGCACGCGGACACGCCGCCGAGCTCGCGCACGCCGCACGCGCCGACGGCGTCGACGTCATCGCCGTGGTCGGCGGCGACGGAACGCTCAACGAGGTCGTGCAGGCGTACGTCAGCGCCGACGGCGTCGCGATCGCAGGACCCGATCTCGCGCTCATCCCGTGCGGAACCGGCGGCGATTTCAAGAAGACGCTCGGAATGTCCGGCGCGCTCGACGAGGCGATCGGCCGCATCCGTCACGGGGCACGCCGGTCGATCGATCTCGGCGTGCTGCGCATCACGGGTCCGAGCGGAGATCTCCGCACGCACGCCTTCGTCAACATCGCGAGCTTCGGCATCGGCGGTCAGGTCGACGCCCTCGTCAACGCCGGCGGCGGCGCGATGCGAGCGCTCGGCGGGAAGGCCGCGTTCTTCGTCGCGACGCTCCGCGCGATGGCGACGTACAAAAACGCGAGCGTGCGCGTGAAGGTCGACGGCGCGACGTGGTTCGAAGGCGCCGTCTTCAACGTGGCGATCGCCAACGGGCGGTTCTTCGGAGGCGGGATGATGATCGCGCCTCAAGCCGATCCCTCCGATGGTCGCTTCGAGGTCGTCGCGCTCGGCGATCTCACGCGCGCAGAGATCGTTGGATTGA
Source organism: Polyangiales bacterium (assembly GCA_038209335.1). Taxonomy (GTDB): domain Bacteria; phylum Myxococcota_A; class Polyangia; order Polyangiales; family Polyangiaceae; genus JBBQXV01. The sequence goes on from JBBQXV010000003.1 coordinate 59,502, forward strand.
CGGCGAAGGTCTACCGCGGCGCCCATTTGTCGCAGGACGGGGTGCGCGTCACACACGGCGTCCGCATCGAAGCCGAGGCGATTCACCCCTGGGCGACGGTCCTCGCCGACGTCGACGGCGAGCAGCCCGGAAAGCTCCCGCTTTTGGCCACGATCGTCAAAGGAGCCCTGAGCTTCAGGGTGTGAAGGGCGCCCGAGAACCGTTCTTTGACATCGCAGGTCGAAGCCGGCGATATTGGATCCATGCCGCTCATCGAGACCGAGGAAGCCGCCCGACGCCTCGCCCGCGCGATCGCGAGCGATCTCTCCCTCTACAACGAAGAGAAGATCGTCGGCGGCATCACCAACGACAACCTCTTCGACGCGCTGAACGAAGAGATCGAAGAAGGGCGCGCGCTCTACAAGCGCCGCGTCTCGCCGGAGCTCTATCCGCGAAACTTCTACGATCGCGCGCTCGTCGACATCCTCATCAAGGCCAAAGGACACATCAAGTCCAAGCTGTGGTGACCTCGCGTGCCGCGCGTGACCAGGTGACCTCGCGTGCCGCGTGACAGCGATCCGGAGAGCCTTCCGGAGAGCGAGGTCATGCGCGTCGACGACGCGATCGTCCTCGTCGTTCCGCGCGAGGCCTCTGGCGCGCGCGTCGATCGTTTCGTCGCGGCCGCGCTCGTAGGAACGGAGCGCGCGCCGTCGCGGTCCGAGCTGCAACGCTGGATCGAGAACGGGCGCGTCACGATCGACTTCATTCCGTGCGGTGCGGCGGACAAGCTCCGCGAAGGCGCGCGCATTCGCGTGTCGCCCGCGCCACCGCCACGGACGCGCGCCGTGCCCGAGCCGGGTGTGGCGTTCTGTGTACTCTACACGGATGACGACGTGGTCGTCGTGGACAAGCCTGCCGGCCTCGTCGTGCATCCGGCGCGCGGCCACGATTCGGGGACGCTCGTGAACGGGCTCCTCGCGCTCGGCGTGTTCGATGCGTTCGGCGAGGGGGGCGCGGTCGACGGGTACGAGCGTCCCGGGATCGTGCACCGCCTCGACAAGGGGACGAGCGGCGTGATGGTGGTCGCGCGCAACGCGCAGGCGCGCGAACGGATCAAGCAGCAGTTCGCCGAGCACAGCATCGAGCGCGTGTACGAAGCGATCGCGATCGGCAATGTCGTCGATCGCACCTTCTCGACGCTGCACGGTCGTCATCCGACGGATCGTCTGCGCTTCACGTCGAAGGTGAACCAAGGGCGGCGAGCGGTCACGCACGTGCGGGTTCTCGCGCGGCCTGCGGGCGGACGCACGACGCACATCGAGTGCCGCCTCGAGACGGGACGCACGCACCAGATCCGCGTCCACTTGGCGGAGAGTGGCACGCCGATCCTCGGCGATCCGCTCTACGGTCGTCCTCCGCGCGATCCCGAGCTCCGCGCTGTCGCCGACGGCCTCGCGCACCAGGCGCTGCACGCGCGCGTCCTCGGCTTCACGCACCCGACCAGCGGAGAGCGCGTCCGCTTCGAAACGCCGCCGCCGAACGATTTCGCGAAGGCGCTGCTGCGCCTGCACGCGCTCAGTTGAGTCCGTCGGGCGTCCCCGCGCGCGTGAGTCGATCGACCGCGCGTCGGCTCAGGAGATCCCCGTGCGCCTCCTCGTCGGGAAACAGAAACTCGCGGTAGTAGCCCCACTCGGGATCCGCTTCGCTCGTCCACTCGAGCGAGTAGGGCGCAATGCTCGGCGCGCCGGCGAGCGGTCGCGCGGTCGCGTCGGCTAGAGGGGCGAGATAGAATGCCCACGTCGTGTAGCCGCGCGTGACGACACGGCCGACGTAGATGGCGTCGTGCGCCGTCTCCATGTGGTTCACGATCGCGTCTTCGGCGGCGAAGAGCGCGTCGCTCTCGGCCTCGTTGCGGAGGCCGTCGGGCCGCGGCGTGTGCATCTCGACGCGCACGTGGAGGCGCACCGGATGCGTCGCGACCGGCGCGTGATCGTGCGCGGCGAGATCGAGAAAGATCGTCACGCGCGTGTCGTCGAAGCGCGCCTCGTAGAAATCGAAGTCGGGCTCCCAGGCGCGCGGCATGGCTATTCCGCGCCCACGGATCTGGCGGACGGCTCGGCGATCGCGGGCTTCGGTGCCGTCGCCGCGAGCAACCCCGGATGACGACGCTTGAGAGCGCTCAGCGCGACGAAGCCGACGAGCACCGCGAACCAGAGCGTCGCGAAGCGAACGAGGATCATCGACGCGGTCGCCGTCGTCGCGGGCACGTGACCGAGCGCTTCGAGCTGCTCTTGGAGCGATCCCTCGGTCACGCCGAGGCCGCCCGGCACCGGAATGAGCGCACCCGCGAGCGTGCTCGTCGCGTAGAAGAACATGCACAGCGACACCGACGTCGTCTGCGCGAAGCCGCGGAGGATCACCCAGAGCGAGAGGCACTCGAGCATCCACGCCGCGATCGAGAGGAGCGTCGGGAGCACCAGGTTCTTCGGGCTCACCATCACGGCGAGGCTGTCGTAAGCGTCGTGGAGCTTCGGTCCGATCTTGCGAAACGGTCCAGGGAGCCTTTGGACGATCGCGATGATCCCGTGCGAGAGCTTCTTCGACGCGATCACGATCAGCAGCGAAAGAACGAGGAACGCGCCCGCTCCCGCCCAAACGAGGCCGCCCGTGAAGCCGAGCGATCCGATCACGATGAGCACGATGATCCCGATGAGGTCGGTGACGCGCTCGGCGACGACGATCGGCGCGGTGCGCGCGACCGGGACCTGGTGCGTCTCGAAGAGGACGAGCGACTTGAAGACCTCGCCGACTTTGCCCGGCGTGACCGTGAGGACGAAGCCGGACAGGAACGTGAGGAAGCTGTCGACCTTGCCGACGCCGCGGATGTCGAGGCGCGCGAGGTAGAACTCCCACTTGAGGAAGCGCAGGCAGTAGTTGCCGAACGCGAGCGCGCACGCCGCTGCGAACGACCACCAACCGAAGTCGGCGAGGGTCGCGCGCATCGATCCGAGACCACGCCAGATCGCGAGCCCGCCGTACAAGGCGACGCCCAAGAGCATGACGAAGAGGACGCGACGAAGCGTGTGCGGCTTCATGATTTTCGCGGACGGCGCTTGAAGAGGCCGACCTTCGCGCCGAGGTAGACGAGCGACGCGAGAACGATGAGGGCGCCTGCGACGTAGAACGCCCACGTGGGCGCTTCCCATCGGCCGCGTGCGAGTGTTCCCGGGTCGGGGCGGTGGATGATTTCGGTGGCGGTCTTCGCGGGTGCGGGTGCGCTCGGCGTGGCCTGGGCTGCGGACGCGGAGGCGCTGGGCGAGGACGGATCGGCCACGGGCGCGGTTTACATTGCGCCGGCACAAGAGGCAAATGGCGAGGCGTGTTAGGGTCGCGCCGTGCCTCCGGATTCCCCCGCCTCTCCCGTCCCCGCGGCTGCCACGACCAGCGACGCCGAGCTCCTCGACCTCGCCAAAGCGGCGCGTAAGAAGCTCCGCGACGCAATCGCAGTCCGCGTCGTCGGCCAAGAAGACGTCATCGATCTGATGCTCGTCGCGCTCCTTGCACGCGGCCACGCGCTCCTCGTCGGCGTCCCCGGCCTCGCGAAGACGCTCCTCGTCGCGTCGCTCGCGCAAGCGCTCGATCTCGGCTTCGGACGCGTGCAGTTTACACCTGATTTGCTTCCGGCCGACATCACTGGCACCGACGTCCTCCAAGAGGACGACGACGCGCCGTCCGGGCAGAGCCGCCGGCGCGTGCGCTTTCTCCCGGGACCGATCTTCCACAACCTGGTCCTCGCCGACGAGATCAACCGCACGCCGCCGAAGACGCAGGCCGCGCTTCTCCAAGCGATGCAAGAGCGGCGCGTCACCGTCGGCACGCACACGCATCTCTTGCCCGAGCCGTTCCAGGTCTTCGCGACGCGAAATCCGATCGAGCAAGAGGGGACGTACCCGCTTCCGGAGGCGCAGCTCGATCGCTTCTTGCTCGAGGTGCACATCGAGTATCCGTCGGAGAGCGAGGAGCGCGAGATCGCGCGACGCACGACGGGCGCGGACATCGGCGAGGTGCCGCAAGTGCTCGCGGCGGACGACGTGCGCGCGTTGCAAGCGCTCGTGCCGCGCATTCCGGTCACCGACGCGGCCGTACAGCTCGCGGTCGCGCTCGGACGCGCGACGCGTCCCGGCGCCGACAACGCGCCGAAGGAAGTCGCCGACTACGTTCGATTCGGCGCAGGGCCGCGCGGATCGCAAGCGCTCGTCCTCGCCGCGAAAGCGCGCGCCGCGCTTCACGGTCAGGCTGCCGCCGACGTCGAAGACGTCCGCGCGATCGCGACGCCGGTGCTGCGGCACAGGCTCGTTCTCAGCTACCGCGCCGAGGCCGAAGGGATCCGCGACGTCGACGTCTTGAAGAAGGTCGTAGACGCGATCGGCTGACGAGCGCAAAATGTGAAGCGTGGCAGAACGTCCTCTTGGCGCCGGCGCAGAGGAGCGCCCGCGTAAGACGAAAGAAGGGGAGAACGGCGGCGCGCGCTCGGACGTCGCGCCCGCGGCGAAGGATGCGCCCGCGTCGAAGGACACGTCGATCCCTTCGATCCCTTCGATCCCGGCCGCCGGTCCGTGGCGCAGCTACAAAGAGCAGGTCTCGCAGATCGCTGCGCGGATCGTCGAGGCGCAGAAGCCGATTCGCGTGCTCCAGGCGATCCGCTGGGACAACTCGATCGAAGAGCAGTTCATCAAGCACAAGGCGCGCGAGCTGCCCAAGGTCGACGCCGCGTACTACGACGCCGTCGAGCTCGGGTTCGATCCAGCGGCCAAGTCGGCCGAGTTCGAAGAGATCGCGCGGGACATCGATCGCGAGCTCGGCGAGGACGACGCGATCGGGCAGATCATGATGACGACGGCGCTCGAGTACCGCGACGTCGTGCGGATGCTCGCGGCGCGCGGCACGTCGCTCTTCTACGGCTACTCGCGCAAGCTCTATGGATCGCCGAAGGACAAATTCCCCGACGGGCGATCGACGCTGCGCGATCTCGGACATGTGCTCTACAATATTCTCACGCACGTCGACGAGCCGGCCCTCGGGCCGACGTACGCGCGGACAATCACCGCGACCGAGTGCGCCGAGCAGCTGAACGAGCGCTTCGCGGAGTACTTCGCCGACGGCGACGGCGAGACGCCAGCCGTGCGCGTCGACGTCGACGACACGCTCCTCGCCGACGCCGCCGCCGGAAGCGACTACGTGAAGATCCGGAGCGGCGCGCGCTTCTCGCAGCGCGACATCGACATCCTCGAGGTGCACGAGGGATGGGTGCATGTTGCAACTTCTTTGAATGGGCAGGCGCAGACGGTCGCGCGCTGGCTCGCGAAGGGACCACCGCGCACGACGGCGGTGCAAGAAGGGCTCGCGGCGCTCCTCGAGATCTTCACGTTCCGGACCTACCCGCGTCGCGCGCGTCGGCTCAACGATCGCGTCCTCGCCGTCGACAAAGCCGAGGACGGCGCGAGCTTTCTCGACGTCTTCGATTGGTTCAAGACCGAAGGCTACGAAGAGGACGAGTGCTTCCAGAACACACGCCGGATCTTCCGCGGCGGGCTCGTCGAAGGGGGCGCGCCGTTCACGAAGGACGCCTGTTACTGCAAGGGGATCGTCCTCAACTACGCCTTCATCCGCAGCGCGATTCAGCACAACCGCGTCGACTTGGTGCCGTACCTGTTCGTCGGCAAGGTCGCTCACGAGGACGTTCCGATCCTCGCGCGTCGCGTGACCGACGGCGTGGTAAAGCCGCCGCGTTACTTGCCGCCGATGTTCCGCGACTTGAACGGGCTCGCGATCTGGATGGCGTACTCGACGTTCTTCACGCAGCTCGGCGGCGAGGCGATCGCGGATCACTACGCGCGTCTCTTCGCGCGCGCGGGCTAGTCAGCGTCCGCGGAAATTCGGCTTTCGCTTCTGACTGAACGCGGCGAGGCCTTCTTTCGCGTCGTCCGAAACGAAGAGCGCTTGCTGCAGCTCGCGCTCGAGGGCGAGGCCGTGCTCGAGGCTCATCTCGGCGCCGCTCTGCACCGCGCGCTTGATCGCGCCGACCGCGAGCGACGCTTTGTTCGGCGGCGCGAGCTCGTGCGCGTAGTCGAGGATCTTGCGAATGAAAGCGTCGTGCGTCTCGGTTGCCCAGACTTTGTTGATGAGACCGATCGCGGTGGCCTGATCGAGCTCGAGGTTTTTTCCTTCGCACATCAGCTCGATCGCGACGCTCTTGCCGACGAGGCGCGCGAGGCGCTGCGTTCCGCCGGTGCCCGGGAGGACGCCGAGGTTCACCTCGGGCAACCCGACTTGAAACGCGCCTTCGCGCGCGATCCGCATGTCGCATGCGAGCGCGACCTCGAAGCCGCCGCCGACCGCGTGCCCGTTGATCGCCGCGATGCAGAGCTTGGGCGTCTGCTCGAGACGAAGGAGCGTCTCGTTCGCGTGGAGGCAGAAGTAGTACTTGAAGACCGGATCGGCCTCCTTGAGCATGTTGATGTTCGCGCCCGCGCAGAAGTACTTGTCGCCGTGGCCCGTGATGACGATGACGTGCACGTCGTCGTCGAAGCGCGCTTCGAGGATGCAGGAGTCGAGCTCCTTGAACATCTCGTACGTGTAGGCGTTGACCGGAGGATCGTTGAGCGTGAGGAGCGCGACCCCCTTCTCCGTGGCGTAATTGACGAGCGTTCCCATGCGTAAGGCCCCCTAGGGCGCGGAACTATCGCATGAAACTCGAGCGCGCGGGAGCGCTGGCGAGAGCGAGCAACCGGGGTACACTTGAGCCATGGCGTCGCGCGGGGGATGGCATTCGGCGTTTCGCGCGGTGAGGGTGGCGATGCCGATCCTTCTCGTCGCGGCCGCGCTCGCGGCGCTCTGGGTCGAAGCGCCGGCGTCGGCGAACGATCCCGGTGAGCGAAACGGGATCGCGCCCCCCGCGGGCACGCAGGCACCCACGCGTCCGATGAAGTCGCGCGAGGTGACGTACGAGCCGTGGGAGCTCGTGAAGACGTGAGCGTCGTTTGCCGTTTTCGCGCGCTCGCGTGGCGCGCCGTATGCTACGCACTCCTAGCTTGATGGATATTTCCCGGCTCAAGTCGGAGATCAAAGCGCTCATCGTCGACGAGCTGAACCTGCAAGGGCGCGATCCGACCAGCATCGACGACGACGCGCAGCTGTTCGGCGGAGGCCTCGGCCTCGATTCGCTCGACGCGCTTCAGCTCGCGATCGGCATCGAGGAGCGCTTTGGCGTGCGAATCCCCGAGGGGGACGAGGCGCGGCCGATTTTCGGATCGGTGAGCGCGATCGCGGCGCACGTTCACGCGTCGCAAGCGGCGCTGCGTTCCAGCACGCAGGCGTGACGTGACCTCCGCGGAACGCGGCCAACCCGCGCTCTGGATCACCGGGGCAGGGCTCGTGACGGCCGTGGGGGCGTCGCGCGACGCCACGTTTCGCGCGCTCGTGCGGGGCGATCGCGCCATTCGAAAGGTGTCGCTGTTCGACACGACGGGGCAGCGGAGCACGCTCGCCGCGGAGGTGCGCGACGTCGAGCTGCCGAAGGGATCGGCGCGCGAGGCGGCGGCGTGGTCGCGGACGAGCGCGATGGCGTTGGCTGCGGCACGCGAGGCGATCGCCGAGGCGCGCCTCGACGTGCGCGGACGCCGCGTCGGCCTCGTCGTCGGCGCGACGACCGGCGGAATGTTCGAGACCGAGGCGCTCCTCGCCGAGCTCTACAGCAACCCCGATGCGCGCGACGCGCTCCTCGCGATGCTCTCGCATCCGCTCACGTCGACGGGCGATCGCCTCTCCGAGACGCTCGGTCCGTTCGCGCGCGTGCGCACGCTGTGCAGCGCATGCTCGAGCGGCGCCAACGCGCTCGTCGTCGCGGCGACGTGGCTCCTCGCGGGCGACGTCGACGCCGTGGTCGCGGGAGGCGCCGACGGCCTGTGTCGGCTGACGTTCACCGGATTCAACGCGCTCGGTGCGATCGACGTCGAGCCGTGCCGGCCGTTCGATCGGCGACGCCGCGGGTTGAGCCTCGGCGAAGGCGCGGGCTTCGTGGTCATGGAGCGGGCGAGCGCTGCGCGCGCGCGTTCGGTGCGACCGATCGCGGAGCTCGCGGGATGGGCGCTCGGCGCCGAAGCGCACCACATCACCAACCCCGAGCCGAACGGCGACGTCGTGACGAACCTCATCACGCGCGCCATCGCGCGATCCGGCGTGGAGCGAATCGACTACGTGAACGCGCACGGAACCGCGACGCCGCTCAACGATCCGCTCGAGGCGAAGGCGCTGCGGCGCGCGCTCGGCGACGCGCTCGATGCGATCCCGGTGTCGAGCTCCAAGGCGCAGATCGGTCACACGCTCGGCGCGGCGGGCGCGATCGAAGCGGTGATCACCGCGATGGCGATCGAGCGCGGGATCGTGCCGCCGACGGCAGGTCTCGAAGATCCGGATCCGGAGTGCCGACTCGATCACGTCCCGGGGATCGGGCGCGAAACGCGCGTGCGCGCTGCGGTGTCGAGCTCGTTTGGCTTCGGCGGAATGGACACGGTGCTCGTCCTCGCGGAGCCTGCGCGCTCGGAGATCGTTGCGGAGCGCGCGGCGTCGACGCGTCGCGCGGTCGTCGTGACGGGTGCGGCGGCGTTCGTTCCGGCGGGGCTCTTCGCGTCGCGAGAAGCCGCGGCGTTGCTCGGCGCGCCGGTCGCGCCGGTCGCGAGCATCGAGACCGCGGCCATCGACGCGAAGCTCGACTTGTCGCGCGCGCGTCGGCTCGATCGCGCGGCGCGGATGGCGACGGTCGCGGTCGAGCACGCGACGAGGGACGCGGGGATCTCCGCGGAAGCGTCGCGCGCGACGGGCGTCGTGCTCGGCAGCGCGTTCGGCAGCGTCGACGCATCGGCGGGGTTCATGCATCGCTACCTCGAGAAAGGAGCGCGCTTCGCGAGCCCGGCGGAGTTCCCCAACCTCGTCCCGAGCTCGCCGGTCGGGCACGTGTCGATCTACCTCGAGTTGCGCGGCCCGGTCTTCGCGACGGCGGATCTCGCGACGAGCGGCGAGAGCGCGTTCGCGCAGGCGGTCGAGCTCGTCGCCAGCGGCGAGGCTCCGCGCGTCGTCGCGGGCGCGTTCGAGGAGCGGAGCAGGATCGTCGAGCGGATCCTGGCGACGCTCTTTGCTCGGACGCCCGAGCCCGACGAGACGCGGCGCGCGGAAGGCGCGGCGGCGTTGGTCGTCGAGTCGAGCGAGTCGGCGTCGTCTCGCGGCGCGCGTGCGCTCGCACGCGTGATGCGCGTCGTCGAATGGAGAGAAGCCGAGGCCGGCGCGCTGCGCGATCTCGCGGCGCCACGCGATGCGGAGCGCGCGTGCGTGGTGCTCGTGCGCGAGAACGGCGGCGTCGACGCGCTCCTCGACGGTTCGCCGTGGAGCGCGTGCGCGCGGCACATGTGCGAAGCGGGTGAGCACGAGGCGCTCGGGGCGATCGCGCTCGCGGCGGCGGTGGGGCGGGTCGCGCGCGGCGATGCGGACGAAGCGCTGGTCGTGGGGCTCGCGCGCGGTCGCGGCTATGCGATCTTGCTCGCGGCGACATGACGATGCGAGAGGTCGGCGTGAGCGATCCGGTCGCAGGCTCGAGGTGGACGCCGTTGGCGACGGCCACGCTCGCCGTTGTCGTCAGCGCGTGCGCCGCGCGCGAAGCCCCGGTCCGGCACGAACCGACGCCCGAAGAGTGGACGAAGGCGCGTCGCTTCCTCGGCGAGCTTCGCGCGAGCGCGCGGCGCGATCCGCACGTCGTGCGCGTGATCGTCGCGATCACCGAGCCACGCAGCGGAAAGACCGTCGACGGTCGCGGCGTCGTCGCCGTCGATCCGGGACGCGCGCTCCGGATGGTCCTCCTCGGACCGGGGGGCGTGACGGCACTTGATGCGTGGATCACGCCGGGCGCATGGCGCTTCGCGATCCCGGCGCTCGAGATGGTACGCCGCGGCGGCGCGTCGAACGACGATGCGCGAGGTCTGCCGGTCGGGTTCTTCCGCTGGTGGTTTCTCGCCCCGCTCGACGGCGACTTGCTGACGGCGAACGCATCGCGCGACGGCGGCGATTTTCTGCTCCGCCGCGGCACGGCCGTCGCGCACGTCTCGTATGCGTTGCGCGGACATCGCCTCGAAATCATCGCCAATCGACGCCAGGCGAGCAACGTCGAGCGGATCGACTGGCTGTGCGCGACGCTCGAAACGCAGCGCGGAGACCGCGGGGTTTATGTGCAAGATGCAAGCGGTCTCCGCGTGCAGATCGAGGTGGAGGCGATCGCGGAGGATCCGCCTTCGCCCGAGAGCTTCGTCGATCCCGATGCTCCCGGAGGCGTGCGATGAGCCGCGTCGCGATCGTCGCGTACGGCGCGCTGTCGGCACTCGGTGAGGGGGACGACGCGGCGAGCGCGGGCGTCGTCGGCGAGGCTGCGCGGCTCGGGATCGCACACGACGCCGAGCTCGCCGACGCGGGGCTCGCGCGGCCGTTCGTCGCGCGCGTTCGCATCGACGAGCGCGACGAGGATCGCGCGACCGCGATCCTTCGTCGCGCGCTCGCGTCGTGTGCCAACGAGCTCGATCGCGTTCGCCCGCGATGGCGCGACGAGCGCGTCGGCCTGGTCCTCGGAACGTCGAGTGGAGGCATGCGCAGCGCCGAGCGCCTCTTCGATGGCGTCACCACGTCCGAAGCGACGTACTTCGCGCCGATGCAGAACGCGGCGAACGCGCTCGGCGTCGCGGGCGGCCTGGCACCGGCGACGCTCGTCCTCGCGGCGTGTGCGTCGTCGACGATTGCGATCGGTCTTGCGACGCGCTGGCTCGAGGTCGGCGATTGCGACATCGTGATCGCGGGCGGCTTCGACGCCGTGAGCGTTTTCGTCGCGGCTGGATTCGAAGCGCTCCGCGCGACGACGGCGACGCCACCTCCGCGCCCGTTTCGCGTCGGACGCGACGGAATGGCGCTCGGCGAAGGGGCCGCGGTGCTCGCGCTTGCGCGCGCCGACGGCACCGATGTCGCGCGCGCGTACGTCACCGGCTTCGGCGCCTCCGCCGACGCGGTGCACCTCACGGCGCCTGATCGCACCGGGGCCGGCGTCGTTCGCGCCGCGTCACGCGCGATGCGCGAGGCGGGGCGCAACGCGCGCGGGATCGATCTCGTCAGCCCGCACGCGACGGCGACGCCGTTCAACGATCCGGCGGAGTCGCGCGCGCTCGCGACGTTGCTCGGCACGCACGCGGCGAACGTACCGCTACAACCGTTCAAAGCGCAGATCGGCCACACGCTCGGTGCGGCCGGTGTCCTCGAGACGCTCGCGTGCGTCGACGCGATCGCACGCGGCGTGCTCCCTGCGTCGGCCGGGACGGGAGAGCTCGACCCCGACGCGCCCGCGCGACTGCTCGATGTCGCCGAAGCGTCGCCCGTGCGTGCCGCGTTGAAGCTGTCGTCCGCGTTCGGCGGCGCGAACGCCGCGCTCGTCGTCGCGCGCGATCCCGACGGCGCCATCGCATGCGCTTCGCGCGACGCGTTCGTAGGGCGCGCCGTTCACGTCGATCGCGATCCGGACGTCGCCGTGCTCGCCGCGCGCCTCGGCGTCGCCGTCGATCGCGTCGCGCGCGCCGACGCCCTCACGCGCCTCGCGCTCGAAGCGGTCGCGCGCCTCGTCGACGTTCACGGCTCGCTCGCGGGCGCCGCGATCGTCGTCGGGCAATCGCTCGCCACGATCGAAACGAACGCGCTCTTTCACGCGAAGATTCGCGATCGCGGATCGCGCTTCGCCGAGCCTCGTCGCTTTCCGTACACGTCACCGAACGCCGTCGCCGGCGAATGCTCGCTCGCGTTCGGGCTCACGGGGCCGAGCTTCGCCGTCGGGAGCGGCCTTCACGCCGGCGTCGAAGCGCTCGCGGTCGCCGCGCTCCTGGTTCGCGCGGGCGACGCCGAGCGCGCGGTCGTCGTCGCGGTCGACGAGATCGGGGACGTCGCGCGTCGCCTCGCGCCCGACGCGACGAGCGGGGCCGTCGCGACGCTCGTGACGGCATCCGCGGACGGCGCGGTCGCGCGCATCGCGTCCGTCGAGCTGACCATTGCCGCCGCGGCGACGGCCGAGCGCGGCCCGGTGGGCCACCTCGCGCTCCTGCCGCTCGTCGCCGATGTCTGCCCCGCGTCGCTCGCCGCGTCGTCGCCCCCAGCCGCCCGCGCCCGCGTCGGCCTCACCCCGGTCGACCGCGCCTGACAAAGTGCCAAGCCCCGCGCTCGCGCCTCCCGCCTCGTGACAACGTGACAAACGAAGCACGCATCGCCATTGACTGCTTTCGCGGCAAAACCTAGCGTTCCGCCCCCACGGCGGCTTGGCGCGCAGTTTGCGATGCACGCGAAAGACCCCGACCCGACGATGCGCCGCCTCCTCCCGCTGATCCTCGCCCTCACCGCGCTCACGCTCGTTGCGTGCAACAAGACGTACATCCCGAACACGGATGTCGAAGACACGAGCGACAACCGCAAGGTCGTTCTCTTCTGCGAGAAGTACCGGCACGCGGTCGAGGACAAGGACATCGCCGAGCTCCTCAAGATGGCGAGCCCGAGCTACTTCGAGGACGGCGGCAACACCAAGCCCGACGACGACTACGACTACGCGGGCCTCAAAGAGTACCTGACGACGACGTTCCTCAAGACGACGAGCATCCGCTACGAGATCCGTTACCGGCGCCTGACGTCGACGGAGACCGGGCACGTCCTCGTCGACTACACGTACGCGGCGGCGTATCGGCTTCCTGGGCTCAAGGGCGAAGAGTGGCGGCACAAGATCGCCGACAACCGCCTCGACCTCGTGAAAGACGGCGACTCGTATAAGATCGTCTCCGGCATGTAGACTCGCGCGCGCATGACGAAGCCGTTCGTGCTCGCGCACATTTCGGATCTGCACGTCTCGACGTTCGGCGACACGTTTCACGATCGACGCGGGATGGTGAAGCGGAGCGCGCGCATCGCGGATACGAGCCCTTCGCGCTTCGACGTCGTTTGGGAAGAGGCGGGGTGGCGCGTTCTGCGCGAGCGCGCGGGCCGAGGGAAGAAGACGGTCCTCGTCGATTGGGCCGGCTATTCGCACACGCTGCCGGCGGCCGAGAAGGGGGCGGACCCCGTCGAGCGCGCGGCGGTGCATGCGTGTCGTCTCGAGGCGCGACGCGCGGTGACGTTGGCGGGGGCGCTGCCGACCGACGGCGCGCTCTCCATGATGCTCGACGTGACACCGCGGAACTCGAACCTTCGGCTGCTTCGCGCGGCGCGCGCGATCGATCCGGCGGACGTCGACGCCGTGGTGATGACGGGCGATCTCACCGACGACGGCGACGGCTACGATCTCGTGTCGGCGCGGTTCGACGAGTGGCGACGACGCGGGCGGCTCTTTGCGATCCCGGGGAATCACGACATCTATCTCTTCCCGCTCGCGGGGAGCGCGCGGCCGCGGCCTACGCACGAGAGCAAGCGGGCGGCGTGGCGAGCGTTCGCGGAGCGACTCGCGCTCCCGCTCGATCCGAGCGGCGCGTGGAGCGTTCATCTCCCCGAGGCGAACGCGGTGCTCGTCGGTCTCGACACCTGCGCCCGTCGGCAGCGCGCGTTCTTTCGCCACAACGGCGCGGTCGGGCCGGCGCAGCTCGAGCTGTTGCGCGCGATCGCGAAGACGCCGGAGTGGCGCGGCGCGCGGCATAGGATCGTCGCGTTCCATCATCACGTCGTTCCGCTCCCGCACGGCGTCGGGCGTCGCGCGCCGACCGAAATCGGAATGCGGCTCGACGACGCGCGCGAGTTCGCGCGGACGCTCGACGAGATCGACGCGACGCTCGTGATGCACGGACATCGCCATCTGAGCGAGGCGCGGCGTCCGGCCGGATGCAATTTCGAGCTGCTCGCGGCGCCGTCGCTCACGCTCGGTTGCAAGAGCGGCGACGCGCCGTCGTACTGGCGCGTCGAGCTCGACGAGCGCGGGCATCGGGCGGCGCGCGTGCGCGTTCCGGTCGAGGCGATCGAGCAAGAGGCCGATCCCGGCGCCGTGGACGCGGAATCGGAGACGTAGCGTTCAGTCGGCGGCGGCCTCGACGGGCGCGTCGCCGGTGACGTCCGCGGCGGCGTCGGCGGGCGGAGGCGCGGGTGGGATGAGCCAGGCGCACGCGGGATCGGACTCCGGCTTCTCGACGATCTTGCAGTCGCCGCGGTTGATCGCGTCGACGCAGAGCTTCACCACGGGCGCGCCGGGATCGCCGACCTCGAGCCCGTGTTGGCAGGCGTCGTTGTAAAAGCGAACGCAGGCATCCACGTCGCGCGTTCCCGGCCCCGGGTGAAGCGGTTGCGCGAGCGAGATGTTCGGGCAGTTCGGGGCTTGCCGGCAGCGCGCCGATTCGATCTGGCGACACGTCTCGATGCCGACCGCGTCGGTGCCGCACGCGACCGCGAGCGCGATGCCCGTGCCGATCACCGACACGAGCCCGAGGCGCACGAGGACCTTGCGAAGCATCTCGTCGTGCGTACTACGCCGCCGCTCCCGCGAACAAGTTTTGGGGATCGCTCTGTATCCGCTATAGCCGCTGATGTGACCGACGCGCCCGCCACGATGATCCTGTGCGCCGGGCTCGGCACGCGGCTGCGTCCGCTGAGCGACTGGCGTGCGAAGCCGCTCGTCCTCGTAGGCGATCGCCCGGCCGTCGCGCACATTCTCGAGCGCGTGCGGGCCGCGGGCGCACCGCGCGTCGTCGTGAACACGCACCACCGCGCGGGCGACGTGCGCGAGTTCTTGCCACGCGACGTCGCGCTGTCGCACGAGGCGGAGCTCCTCGGCACGGCGGGCGGTGTCGCGAACGCCGCGGCGCTCCTCGGCGCCGGCGACATCGTCGTCTGGAACGGCGACATCCTCGCCGACGTCGATCTGCGCGCGCTCGCATCGACGCATCGCGCGGGCGCGGGCACGGCAACCTTGGTCGTGCGTCGGTGCGCGGCCGGCGAGGGGAACGTCGGCGTGGACGGGCTCGGACGCATGGTCCGACTGAGGCGCGAGACCGTGCGCGCGGGCGAAGCGCGCGGCGGCGAGTTCCTCGGCATCCACCAGATCGGCGCGCAGCTCCGCACCGCGATCCTCATGCGCGGCGATCTCGTCGGCGACGTGTACCTCCCGGCGATGCGCGCGGGCGCGACTCTCGGCGTGCTCGAGATCGACGCGCCGTGGTGGGACATCGGAACGCTCGCGAGCTATCTCGACGCGAACCTCGCGTGGCTCGCGATGCGCGGCGACGACGCATGGGTCGCGCCCGGTGCGCGTGTCGCGCCGACCGTCGAGCTCAGCGCGAGCATCGTCGGCGAAGGGGCGCTCGTCGAAGGCGAAGGCGCGCTCGAACGCTGCGTCGTCTGGCCCGGGGCGCGCGCGCGGGCGCCGCTCTCGGACGCGATCGTCGCGCCGGAAGGCGTCGCGAGCGTCGCGCGTGTTGCGCGGAAATAGGCGTCAGAAATAAACGATCAACCCGGCGTTGATCCCGACGTGCCAGAGCGACGAGTCGAACGTCGTCGTGGTCGTCGTCGGTCCGGTGACCTTCTCGTTCTTGAGCGAGCCTGTGATCGGTATGTCGAGCGCGAGGCCTGCGGTGATCCCCACGTGCGGGAAGGGCGTGAAGACGAGCAACCCTTCGGCGTCGAGCGCCCACTGGCTGACGCTGTCCGTCACGACCGTCTTCGCCGTCGGATCGGAGGGAGATCGCACGCTCGCCGAATAGAACGAGAGCCCGCCGCGCGGCCACACCGCGAACATTTCGCTCAGCGCGAAGACGTAGCCGACGCGCGGCGCGAGCCCGAACAGCGTGATCGCCGATCCGTCGAAGTTCTGCGTGGTCGTCTTGCCGGCCGTCTCCGTCTTGGAGGTCTCGCCGGATCCAAGCGTGAAGAGCATCATCGCGGCTCCGCCGATCGTCAGATTCGGAATGAGCACGTAGTCGAACCCGAGGCGCGGGATTTTGTAGAACGTCGTGATGCCTCCGCCCGGGCCTGCCGGGTTCGATCCGAGAAACGACATCGATGTCTGCGATGCGCTGACCGTCTGGGTCGTCCCCGCCTGCGACGTGTCGACCGACTTCGAGCTCTCGAACGCGAAGAGCGTCAGCACGCGCTCCGCCCCGAAGATCACCTGCCCTTGCTCGCCGAGCGACGAGCGCGGCGCCGGCGTCGCGGGCTGCGCGGAGGCCGTCGAGGCCGCGAACAGCGCGAAGAAGGACAGGGTCGAAACGATCGCTTTGCGAGGCATGGAGTCTCCTATGGGAAGGTCCGCGCCTGCAGATTCGCGCTAGCTGGTCAGCTTCGCAAGATTCACGCGCAATCGCTCGCTGCGCACCTTCACCTCCTCGTCGAGAAGGTCGATGCGTTTCTTCACCGCGGTGTGCTTGTCCTCTGCCGCGAGGAGGCGCGTCACGAACGGTCCTTGCTGCGCGCCGACGCCCGCCGCGCCCGCTGCGCCGCGCTCGCCGCCGAGCGCCTTCACGTCCTCGCGGAGGCGCGCGAGCTCCTTGTCGACCGCGGCGAGCTCTTCGCGCGCGACCTTCAGCGCGCGCTGACTCTCTTCGAGCTCCTTCAGCTTCGCGATCGCTTCGACGACGATCGTCTTGTCCGCCGCCGCGAGATCCGGCGACGCGGCGATCTCGCCGAGGCGCGCCGACGTCAGCGACGCCAGCGTCATCGCGCGCGTGAGCCCTTCGACGATCGTCACCGGCTTCTCGACCCGCTGCCGCTGCGCCAGGCGAAATACGGCGACCGGTGTCGACGATTGCAGATCGAAGTCGAGATCGTCGGCGCCGGTGATCTTCGCGTTGCGATCGATGTGAAGCGCGACGTAGATCGCACGAGGACGACCGCTGCGGTTCTCGAGGCCGAACGTCGCGTCGGTCGTTCGGATGAAGTGCTCGATGACGTGATCGTTCGCGAACGTGACGCGCTTCGTCTGCGACGTCGTGCCTTTCGGCGTCGTATGCAGCTCGACGTCGAGATCCGCGCCGAACTGCAAAAAGCGTCGCTCCCCGGGCTTCATGCGATCGAGCGCCGACTCGCCGGCGAACCCGCCGTCGGCGAAGAACGCGATCGTCCCCGGCGGAAGCGTCTGCGTCGTCGCGTTGACGAAGCGAACGGCGCTGCGCGCGTGCGTCGTCTTGCCGTCGATCCACGCGATCGATTCGGACTCGACGCGCTGTTGCAAATACGGAACGAGCGCGGACGCGTGCCGCCGGAGTCCGAGCGGTGTCGCGAGCGAGTAGACGAAGAGCGCGCCCGCTTCGGTCCCCGCTGCCTGCGCGATGTTCGCGAGGTTACCGATGCCGAGGAGTGAGCTCGAGCCGTACGCATCGCCGCGCCCCGAGCCGTGGCCCACGCTCCCGAAGCTCCCGAGTCCGATCCCTTCGCCGCGCCCGCCGCCCCCTTCGCCGACGCCGCTCATCCCCAGGCCGCCCGCGCCGAACGAGTCGCCGACGTGATCGCCCCATATCGCATCGACCGTCCGTCCCATGAGCTGCGGAACCGTCGAGAGCTCTTCGTCGGGATGAACGAGCTCGCGCCTTCCGTAACGCGGCGCCGCGAGGGGAAAGAGAAACGAATCGGGCCGGCCGTTCACGAGCTCGACCTTCACGTCGCGCCAGTCTTCGTCGGTGTCGTTGTGGAGGAGCGCCCACGCTTGTAAGACGGCGCTCTTCGCCGTCGGATCGAGGACGAGCCGGTACGTCGTTCGCCAGATTGGCGTCTCGGCGATGTACGCGAGCGTAACGGGACCTTTCGATTCGCCGATCAGCTCGAGGAAGCGGCGACTCTGCGCGCCGCGCGTCGAGAGCGCGTCGAGCGCCGCGTCGAGCCGCGCCGCGTGCGCCGGATCCGTCGGACGAATCGATTCGATCTGCTGCGCCTCGAGCCGCACGATTTCGGATTTGTCCGTCAGGATGAGGATCGTGAGCGGCGCATGCTTCGCGGGCTTCGCGTCGTCGGGCTTCGAGGTCTTCTTTGCGTCGGCGGCGTCGTTCGCGTCGCCGGTGTCGCTCGCGCCGTCCGGCGCACCCACGACGTCGATGAGGCGGCCGGTGTACGTCGTGCGACCCGCGTGCACTTCGACGCCGGCGCCGCGCAGGCTCAGCAACAGATCGCGGTACGTGATCGGCCCTTCGCCGTCGACGAGGGGAAGGCCCGCCATTGCGCGCGCCATCCCGCGACTCACGCTCGATCCGAACTCGACGCCGTTCACGTTCGCGCGCCCGTTCGCGCTGAGCACGACGAGCGTCTTCAGCGCATCGTCGATGTGCCCCGCGGGGACCGGAAGCGCCGACCGCGCGCCCGCCTCGACCGCGCCGGAACGCTCGAAATAGCCGACGCCCGTCTCGTACAGACGCAGCTTCGTCAGCGGGAGGATCGTCGGCGGCGACGACGCTGGTGTGCGCGGCTCGGCACAGCCGACGAGCGCAAGAATGGCCACGAGAGAAGCAGCGAGCGGGAAAGCGCGCATGAAGCACCTCGCCCGTTGCGACAGCGTCTGCGCGTCGAGGTTCCCCGCGTCGCGTGAGCTACCGCTTGACCAGAAAGATCCACGCGCCGACCCCGCCGAGCACGAGGAGCACGAAGACGAACACGACGATCCCGATGACGAGCCCGGCCGACGATGACGACGAAGGAGCCGCGTCGAGCTCGGGGGTCATCGACGAGCTCTCGTCGGCGATGAACGCTGGCGGACCAGCGAGGGTCGTGCGGAGGCGAAGCACGTCGAGGAAGTTCTTCGCCATCTGGAGGAAGTTGTCGTACTGCGCGCGATCGAGCGGGAGTGGGCGCTTGAAGCGGTGGCGGTAGATCGCGTCGAGGTGCTCCCAGGTGCGGAGCTCCGCGGTGCCTTCCTTCTGGTTCGCGCTGCCGCACACGAGCGTCGGCCATCCCGGTTGCTGCGGAACGAGGCGCAGGCGCTGCAAGGACTGCACGCCGCCGCCGGTCGAGGGCCCCTCGGGCGCGGTCAGCTCGGGGACGTAGTCGCCGGGTTGAAGGCGCATCTTCATCAGCGCCGAGTTGAACGTCGCCGCGAGATCGCTCGCCTGAACCGAGAACTGCGTTCGGAGATCCCGCCCCTTCATGATCGATCAGCGTACACGCGCCGCGGGGCGCGGTCGATTTACGGGCGGTTCAAGGGACGAACGTCTCGACGACCGCGGCGCCGCCGACGATCGCGATCGCGCCCGTGACGAGCGCGACCGCGCGCGCGCCGTTGCGCGGCGCCTTCAGCGGGACGTCGTCCGCGCGCGTCGGTGAAACGCGCGTCACGTGCGTCGCGCCCATCGCGTCGTCGCCGACGACGAGCGCGCTGCCGTCGCCGAGTGCGAACGTTTGCGAGCGCACGAGCGGCGCGGCGAGCGACGGACCGAACGCGGACGGCGCGCAGGACGACGCGCAGCCGAGATCGACGACGCGAAGCTTTGCGTCGGCCATTGTCGCGTCGAGCCCGCCCGCGAGGAGAACGCGCGCGGCGTCGAGCGGGGCCGCGCCGGCGCCGATCGTCGCGTCGGCGGGGAAGGGGAGCGCGGTCGCGCTGGTGGCGGTCGCCGCGATGAGCTCGACGCCCGCGCCCGTCGTGCTTCCGCCTGCGACGACGAGGCCGCGCCCGACGACCCACGTCGCGGTCGCGCCGCGTCGTGGCGTCGTCAACGTCACGAAGGAGATCGTCCCGGCCGCGTCGAGGCGAAGCACGCGCGGCGTCGGATCGCCCATCGTTCGCGTGCCGCCGACGATGTAGCGGCTGCCGTCGTCGGCGCTGACGGTCGCGCCGCCGGCGATCTCGGCGAAGCTTCCGCCGCTCGGCACGGCCGCGTCGGCCGACGTCGAATCGGCGAGCGAGAACCACGTCGCGCCCGTCTCGTCGACCAAGAGCGCGACGGTGCCGAAGAGCGCCATCGATTTCGGAGCGCGCGGGAGCTTTGGAGGTGACGCCATCGGCGTGTACGTCGCGAGATCGTAGAGCTGCGTCGTCGACGCGATCGATGCGTCGGCGCCTCCGGCCGCGAAGAGGTAGCGCCCCGAGACCGACGCGACGAGCGGCTGCGGCCGCGCGTCCGAGAACGGTGAGGGGAGGCGCGCGAGCTCGCCGGTTCGTTGAATGAAGAGCTCGAGCGTCGTCCCCGCGAGGCCGCCGAGTTGAACGGGGACGGACGCGCCGCGCACGCGGATCGCGCCGTCGGCATCGAACGCGGTCACGCGAATCACGGCGACCGTGTCCTGCGACGGACTGCCGAGATCGATCGTCGTCGCCGGAAGCGCGACGCGCGTGAGCTGCGTCGCCGCGCCCGCGCTGTCGACGCTCTCGACCAGCAGCGACACCGGCACTGGCGCGCGCGTCAGCGCGTCGGTCTCGCCGCCCACCAAGAGCTGAATCGACCCCTCCGGCTTGGACGAGCACGCGAGCGGCGTGACCACGGCGAAAAGAAGCACAAACGGAGCGCGACGCACGGAGGCGTTCTAGCACGGCGGTGCTAAAGCAGCGTCACCGTGGCCGGCGAGTCGAGACCCACCGTCGTCAAGCAGCTCGACGTGCGCCTCGACGCGCTCGACGTCGCGCGCCGGCTCGCCGATCGCGAAGGGCTCGTCGTGCTCCGAAGCGACGCGCGCGGCGCGCTTCGACCGGGCGACGCGCGCTTCAGCTTCGTCGCGTGCGATCCGATCGCGACGTCGAACGCCTGGGTGCCGGAGAACGCGGAACGCGATGCGCGTGGATGGGGCGGCTTCAGTTCGTCTCCGCGATGGATCGGCGTCGTGCCGTACGAGGCGGGGCGCGATCAGGAGCGCGCGGCGTGGACGCGGAGCCCCGACGACCGACCGAGCCCAGCGATCGGGCGACCGACGTGGCAGAGGTACGACGCCGTCGTGCGAATCGATCACGCGAGCGGCGTGCTTTCGATCGAAGGCGACGATCTCGCCGCGGTCACGCGCCTCGAGCACGCGCTCCGTCGAGACGAGCAACCGTCGCGCGGGTTTGCGGTCGATCCTTTGGGCGACGTCGAGGCCGGTCCCGCGCACGTCGCGCGCGTCCGCGAGGTGCTGCGTCTCATCGCGGAAGGCGACGTCTACCAAGTGAACCTAGCGCGGCGGATTCCGTTCGCGTTCCGTGGCGATGCGTTGGCGGCCTTCGAGTCGATCGTGAGCGCAGCGCCGGCACCGTACGGCTTCTTCGCGGAGCTCGGCGGCGTGACGGTGTGCGCGTCGAGCCCGGAGCTCGCGCTCGAAGTGCGCGGCGTACGCCTTCGCACGTGCCCGATCAAAGGGACGCGCCCGCGCGGCGACGA
>JBBQXV010000004.1:0-76962 GCA_038209335.1 Polyangiales bacterium
TGCGATCGTCGACGCCGGTGCGCCGCGCGATCTCGCCGCCGCGTTCGCCGACGCGATCGCTCACCGCGAGGACGCCCTCGACGCGAGCGTCGTCACGCGCGCGGCGCCGCCGGTCTATGCGGGCCACGCGCGTCCCCCGACGCTCTTCGAGTACGGCGCGCTCGCCGACGTCCTCGGCCCCGACCTCGCCGCGTTCCTCCCACCCGAACGCGTCGAGATCGATCGCGCGTGGCTCGCCGGCGGCGCGCTCAACCACTGCGAGCTCGGCGCCGACGGCATCGCGCGCATCCGTCTCCTCGCGTCGAACGGAACGACGCTCGCCGGCCGCGCGCACGCGCTGGTCCACGAGCTCGGCCACGCGCTCATCGGTGTCGCGCGCCTTCACGGACGCAGCTACCGCGCCGCGTACGGCCAGCCCGACTACGCGCGCTTCCTCGCGCCCGATCGCGCGCACGTCATCTGCGACGAAGAGGCGCTCGTCCGCGCGATCGCCGACGCGTGGCTGCTTCGTCGCCGCGGCGTCACGTGGTCGCGAACCTGGCCCGGCGCCGTCGACGACTGCGCACGCGATCTCGACGCGGACCATCTTTCCAGATTCGCACGCGCGCGACTCGCGCACGGGCTCGGTCTCTGAAGTCACGGCTTCCGGGTTCACGGCGTCCCTGTTCGGTTCTCACGGAGGTAGGCTCGGGCTGCGATGCGCCCGCTCCTCGTGACCTCGATCCTCGCCCTCGTCGCTTGCGGGGCTTCGCAGCCGCCTCCTCCTCGAACGGAAATCGCGGCGGTGCGCGGAGGGACGATGCCGGCTTCGGCGGCGCCGCGCGAGGTCGGGTTGATGCTCGCAGAGGTGTCGCCGGCGAACGTGAAGGCCACGGTCGCGAAGCTCGCGTCGTTCGGCACGCGGCACACGCTCTCGGACGCGACGTCGGCGACGCGTGGGATCGGCGCGGCGCGCGCTTGGATCAAATCGGAGATGGAACGCGTGGCGACGGCGTCGGGGCGCGCGGGCGACGACGCGGTAGACGTGAGCTTCGATGCGCACAAGGTCGCGCCGGATGGCAAGCGGGTGACGCGCGAAGTGGACGTGGTGAACGTCGTCGCGATCGTGCCGGGCGCGCTGCCGGCGGCGCGTGCGCGTCGGTACTACGTGATGGGTCATTACGATTCGCGCGCGACCGATCCGAACGATGCGACGTCCGACGCGCCGGGCGCGAACGACGATGCGTCGGGGGTCGCGATCGTCATCGAGCTGCTCCGCGTGATGAGCAAGCGCCGGTACGACGCGACGCTCGTCTTCATCGCGACGGCGGGCGAAGAGCAGGGGCTCCTCGGCGCAGGCGAGCACGCGAAGGCGGCGCGCGCGGCGGGGCTCGACGTGCGCGGCGTGCTCAACAACGACATCGTCGGCGATCCGTCGTCGCCGAGCGGCGCGCGGCTCGATCGTCAGGTGCGCGTCTTCTCCGAAGGGCTCCCGTCGGCGGCGACGCCGGAGGAGGCCGCGGAGATTCGAAAGCAGGGCGGGGAGGGGGACTCGCCGTCGCGCGCGCTCGCGCGGTACGTCGGCGAGGTGGCGGCGTGGCAGCGGACGGAGCTCGAGCCGCTGCTCGTCTTGCGGCCGGATCGGATTCGTCGCGGAGGGGATCACCTCGCGTTCGCGGCCGTCGGTTTTCCGGCGGTGCGGTTCACCACCGTCGACGAGACGTACTCGCGTCAGCATCAGAACGTGCGCGTCGAGAACGGCGTCCGCTACGGCGACGTCGCCGAGCTCGTCGACGCGGAGTACACGGCGCGTGTCGCCCGCGTGAACGGCGCCGTGCTCGCGCACCTCGCGAACGCGCCGTCGACGCCGACCGCGGTCGCGCTCCTGAGCGACGAGCTCGGGAACGATGCGCCGCTGCGATGGGTGGCGTCGCCGGAGCCGGATGTCGCGGGCTACGAGATCGTGTGGCGCGAGACGACGAGCGCGGCGTGGCAGCACGTGCTCGACGCGGGGAGCGCGACCTCGGTGGTCGTTCCGCGGAACAAGGACGATCACTTCTTTGGCGTGCGCGCTTACGACGTGAACGGGTATCGGAGCCCGGTCGCGTTTGCGCGCGCGACGGCGAGCGCGGTGCCGACGAAATGACGGAGTCTGCTTGGAGGGCGCGTCAGGTTGGCAGGAGTCCGTGACGGAGAGGTCGCCAAGGACGCGGAGGGGCCAAGGGCGCCAAGGGATTTGGGGGAGGGAGAGCGTCGGCACTTGGATTGCACTCGTTGCTTGCGCCATTCAGCAAGGAGATGCCGATGCACATTCGCCGTTTCATTCCCATTGTTCTGGCGGTCGCGGTGATTGCCGCGCCGATTGTCGTCACGTCTGCGGCGCGCGCGCAGTCAGCACCGCATCAAGCGGGGCCGTCGCCGACCACGCATGCGATCGAGATTGAAGTCACCGACACGGAGAAGGGGCATCCGCCGCGTGTCGTGCGCTTCACGCTCTCCGTCGAAGGGGGCGAGTGGTCGCGCGTCACCACGCGTGCGGACACCGAGACGTACAAGATCGGCGTCCGCCTCGAGAACGATCGCCTTCGCCTCGACGTGAACCGCTCCGACAGCGCGAATCAATCGCCCGAGGTCAACGCGAGCATCGTCACCAACGTCGCGCTCAACAAGCGGACGGTCGTCGGGCGCGTGCAACGACAGAACGGCAGCGCGACCGAGATCGCCGTCCTCGTGCGCTGATCTATAGTCGCCTCATGCGAGTCGTTCGTGTCGATACACCGGGCGGTCCCGAGGCGATGCACGTCGTCGATCTCCCGACGCCCGATCCCGGTCCCGGCGAAGCGCGCGTGCGCGTCGAAGCGGCGGGCGTCAACTTCATCGATTGCTACCAGCGCAGCGGGCTCTACCCGATGGAGATGCCGCTCGCGCTTGGGAGCGAAGGCGCGGGGATCGTCGAAGCGACCGGCGAAGGCGCGGGCGATCTCTCGGCGGGCGATCGCGTCGCCTGGTCGGGCGTTCGTGGTTCGTACGCGACGCACGTGATCGCGCGCGCGGCGGCGGTCGTGCGTGTCCCTCCCGGCGTCGACGCGCGGACCGCGGCCGCGGTGATGCTCCAAGGAATGACCGCGCACTACCTCGCGCGCGACACGTTTCCGCTGAAGGCGGGCGATACGTGCATCGTGCACGCAGCCGCGGGGGGCGTCGGGCTCTTGCTGTGTCAGCTCGCGAAGCGTGCGGGCGCGCGCGTCTACGGCGTCGTGTCGACGGACGAGAAGGCGGAGATCGCGCGCGGCGCCGGATGCGACGAGGTGCTCGTCTCGTCGCGTGACGACTTCCAGGTCGAAGCGCGTCGCCTCACGAACGACGCCGGCGTCGACGTCGTCTACGACGCGGTCGGCGCGTCGACGTGGGACAAGAGCCTTCGATCGCTTCGCCGTCGCGGCATGATGGTCAGCTTCGGCAACGCGAGTGGGCCGGTGCCGCCGTTCGCGCCGCTCGTCCTCAGCCAGCTCGGATCGCTGTTCGTCACACGCCCGACGCTCGGCGACTACATCGCGACGCGCGAAGATCTCTTCCGCCGCGCGACCGATCTCTTCCAGATGATCGCCGCGCGCGAGCTCGACGTGCGCGTCCACGCCGAGCTTCCGCTCGAGAAGGCCGCCGACGCGCACCGACTCCTCGAGTCGCGCGCGACCAGCGGCAAGCTCCTTCTTCGTCCGTAGTCGGTGTCAGCCGACCGCGAGCAGCTCGACCTCGAACACGAGCGTCGAGTTCGGCGGGATCGCGCCCGGGAATCCGCGATCGCCGTACGCGAGGCTCGGCGGGATCGTGAGCTTCCGGATCGTCCCGACCTTCATCCCCGCGACGCCCTGGTCCCAACCCTTGATGACCATGCCCGCGCCGAGCACGAAGTCGAAGCCCTTGCCGCGATCGCGGGAGCTGTCGAACTTCTTTCCGTCGGTGAGCGTGCCCACGTAGTGGACGGTCACTTTTTTCCCGGCGACGGCCTCTGCGCCTTCGCCCTCTTTGATCGTCTCGATCTGAAGCGTGTCGGTCATGGCGGGCAACCTAACACCTGACCTCGGGAGGCGGCTATACCTCGCCCGTGCTCCCCGAACCGCCCCTCGCCACGCAGCTCTACAAGCTCCCGCCGCGACCGGAGGACGTGACCGGCGAGGACGTGCTCACGCGCTTTCTCGACTACGCGCGCGAGAAGGGGCTCGAGCTCTATCCCGCGCAAGAAGAGGCGATCCTCGAGATCGTCACCGGCAAGAACGTCATTCTCCAGACGCCGACCGGGTCGGGAAAATCGCTGGTCGCGACCGCGATGCAGTTCTTCGCGATGGCCCAACGAAAGCGTGCGTTCTACACGAGCCCGATCAAGGCGCTCGCGAGCGAGAAGTTCTTCTCGCTCTGCAGAGAGCTCGGCCCCGAGCACGTCGGGATGATCACCGGCGACGCGAGCATCAACCACGACGCGCCGATCATCTGCTGCACCGCCGAGATCCTCGCGAACATGGCGCTACGCGACGGCGCGAACGCCGACGTCGACTACGTCATCATGGACGAGTTTCACTATTACGCGGACCGCGATCGCGGCGTCGCGTGGCAAGTGCCGCTCCTCACGCTCCCGCGCGCGACGTTTCTCTTGATGTCGGCGACGCTCGGCGACGTCACCTTCTTCGAAGAGAAGATCACCGCGCTCACAGGCAAGCCGACCGCGGTCGTGCGCTCGACGCATCGCCCCGTGCCGCTCGACTTCAAGTACGCCGAATCGCCGCTCCACGAGACGATCCTCGATCTCACGAAGTCGGGCCGCTCGCCGATCTACGTCGTCAGCTTCACGCAGCGTGGCTGCGCCGAAGAGGCGCAGAACTTGATGAGCGTCGACTACTCGACGAAGGAAGAGAAGAAAGCGATCGCCCTCGCGCTCGCCGGCTTTCGCTTCGACAGTCCGTACGGCAAGGAGCTGCAGCGCTTCATTCGCCACGGCATTGGCCTCCATCACGCAGGGCTCTTGCCGAAGTACCGACTGCTCGTCGAGACGCTCGCGCAGAAGGGTCACATGAAGATCATCTGCGGCACCGACACGCTCGGCGTCGGCGTGAACATTCCGATTCGCACGGTGCTCTTCACGAAGCTCTGCAAATACGACGGCGAGAAGACGGCGATCTTGAGCGTCCGCGACTTTCAGCAGATCAGCGGACGCGCGGGGCGCAAGGGTTTCGACATCGCGGGGAGCGTCGTCGCGCAGGCGCCTGAGCACGTCATCGAGAACCGCCGCCTCGAAGCGAAGGCGGGGAACGATCCGGGCAAGCGGCGGAAGATCGTGAAGAAGAAGCCGCCGGAGAAGGGCTATGTGCCTTGGGACCAGACGACGTTCGAGCGTTTGATCGCGTCGCCGCCCGAGCCACTCGTGTCGCGCTTCACCGTGACGCACGGGATGATCTTGAACGTGCTCGAACGCGAGCGCGGCGGGTGCAAAGCGATCGCGCGTTTGATTCGCGACTCGCACGAGAAGCATCACGCGAAGCGGCAGTTGGGGCGAACGGCGATCGCGATGTTCAAGTCGCTGCTCGAAGCCGGGGTCGTCGAGATCGGCGAGGACAAGCGGGTCGTCGTGAATGCCGACTTGCAAGAAGACTTCTCGCTGAACCACGCCTTGTCCCTCTACTTGCTCGACACGATCCATCTTCTGCAGAAGGACGAGAATCCCGACTACGCGCTCGATCTCCTCACGCTCGTCGAGTCGATCCTCGAGAACCCCGAGATCGTGCTGATGCGTCAGCTCGACAAGATGAAGACCGAGAAGAT
Source organism: Polyangiales bacterium (assembly GCA_038209335.1). Lineage (GTDB taxonomy): Bacteria > Myxococcota_A > Polyangia > Polyangiales > Polyangiaceae > JBBQXV01. Next base: position 5,794 of record JBBQXV010000004.1, read on the forward strand.
GGCCGAGATGAAGGCCGCCGGCGTCGAGTACGACGATCGGATCGCCGAGCTCGACAAGATGGAATACCCGAAGCCCAATCGGATGTTCATCTACGACACGTTCAACGCGTTTGCGCGCAAGCATCCGTGGGTGGGCGAAAACATCCGACCCAAATCGGTCGCGCGCGACATGTTCGAGAAGTTCATGTCGTTCGGCGAGTACGTGCGCGAGTACGAGCTGCAGCGCGCGGAGGGGGCGCTCCTTCGGTATCTGTCCGATGTGTACAAGGCGCTCGTGCAAGCGGTCCCGACGTTGGCGAAGACGGCGGAGCTCGACGAGATCGAGACCTACTTCGGTGCGATCGTGCGCGCGGCCGACTCGAGCCTCATCGACGAATGGGAGAGGATGCGCCTCGCTGCGGGCGAGAAGGTCGAGCTCACCGAGGAGCGCGAGCAGGCGCCGGGGGAGATCGACGTCACGCGCAACGAGAAGGAGTTCACGGTGCTCGTGAGGAACGCGCTCTTCGCGCTCCTCAAGGCGCTCGCGAAGAAAGACTGGAGCGGCGCGTCGGCGTTGCTCGGCGCGGGTGATGCGGCGACGGCTCCGGCGACGGCGGCGAGCGGCGAGGTGTGGAAGGCGGATCGCATCGAAGCAGCGATGTCGCCGTTCTTCGCGGAGCACGCGGGCGTGCGTCTCGATCCGCCGGCGCGCGCGCCTGCGAACACACGCATCGTCGACAAGGGGACGACCGCGTGGCGCGTGGAGCAAGTCATCTGCGACAAGGACGACGCCAACGATTGGGCGCTCGCGGTCATCGTCGACATGGCGCGGTCCGCGGCCGAAGGGCGCGCCGTGATTGCGCTGGAGCGCGTCGTCGGAGGCGGAGCGTGAGCGTGAAGTCGATCGACAAGCGCGCGCTCGTTCGAAAGCTGCGCGAGGAGCTCGCACGCGAGATCGCTGCCATGAAAGACGCGCAGCGCCTCGCGCGTGAAGCCGCGACGCACGAAGAGGCCAAGCCCGAGAACGACAAAGACACGCGCGCGCTCGAAGCGTCGTACCTCGCGCGTGGCCAGGCCGAGCGCGTGCGCGACATGGAGCGCGCGGACAACGCGCTCGAGTTCCTCGTGGTGCGCGCGTGCGAGAAGGTGACGCTGGGGGCGATCGTCGAGCTCGATCACGAGGGGGCGCGGTCGGTCTATTTCCTGGCGCCCGTCGGCGGAGCGATCCGCGCCGTGGTCGAGGGGGTGACCGTGCAGGTCGTGACGCCGGAGGCTCCGATGGGGCGCGCGCTCGTCGGGAAGGAGGCGGGGGACGTCGTGGACGTGCGCGGGAAGGAATACGAGATCGTCCTCGTGCAGTGAATCGAGCGCGCGTCCTCCCGTCACGAGCGCCGGTTCGCCTCTTTCGTTCGCCGTTCCATTCGTGGCGAGTGGCGCGTCGCTTCGGACGAGTGGCGCGTCGTTCGTGCCAAGCGCGGCGGCACTCCATCGAGCGGCGCGTCGCTCGTGACGAGAGCGGCGGCACTCCACTCGAGTGGCGAATCGCTCGTGACAAGAGGCGCCGCGCTTGTATCGAGAGGCGTCGCGTTCGTGCGAGTCAGCCGAGCGGCGAGAGCACCACGATCGGGATCCGTCGCTCGGTCTTCTTCTGATACTCGGCGTACCCCGCATAGAGGGCGACGAGCTTCGGCCAATACGCTTCGCGCTCTTCGTCCGTCCCCGTCAGCGCGCGCATCGTCTTGCGAGGCTCGCCGCGCAACTCGACGTCGACCTCGGGGGTCGCGAGGAGGTTCTTGTACCAAAGCGGATCTTCGGGCGCGCCCCCCTTCGACGCGACGACGACGATGCGCTCGCCGTCGGCGAGGTAAAGGAGCGGCGACGTGCGCGGCTTCCCGGTCTTGCGCCCTTTGACGGTGAGCAGGAGCACGGGCGCGCCGCCGGGGAAGCTTCCTCCGATGCGGCCGCCCGACATGCGAAAGAGGCCGATGTGCATCCCCGACGCGAGCTTGAGGAAGAAGTTGATCAAGTCGCGAAGAGAGCGCGCGCGCGCGTCATGGTCAAGTGCCCGCGACGCTTCCAGCCGGCGACGACGCGCTGTCATCCAATCGGGGTGTCGTTACTTTTCGTCGGCGTGTGGTACGTGAGCCGCGCCCCGCGAAGTGCGCGGGGCAAACACAACCCATCTTCGGCCCACTCGGGTCAGGAGTCCCAACTCATGCGTCGTCACTTTCTCATTCCATCTGCTCTTTGCTTTCTCCTCGCGTGCGGCGCGTCGGACAACGACGGCTCGGACCACGCGAGCTCCACGAGCCAGGCGCAGACCGTCGGTGTCGGCGCCATCCACGGCGCGCGGCCTTCGGGGCAGAGCACGCTCGCAGCCCCCGTCGATTCGGGGACGTGCGTGCACACGATGCGGCTCAATACGCCGTCCGGCCTCGTGCTCCCGTCCGTCGCGCTCTCGCACGTGTACTGGGGCAGCTACTGGGCGGCGGGTGCGGGCGCGACCGAGCGCGCGTACTACAACCAGACCTGGACGGACGTCGGGAACAACCCCGCGTTCTACGCGCGCCTCAGCGAGTACTCCACGACGACGCAGACGATCCAAACCGGATCGTGGGCGAATCCCACGCTGGCGAACGCCTCGCTCGCGAGCGGCGCGACGCTCGACGAGACGCAGATCCAGACCGAGATCCAAGCGGAGATCCAGGCGGGCGCCGTGCCGGCACGCACCGACAGCCGCCTCTACATTTTCATGCTTCCGCCGGGCGTGACGTCGCTCTTCGATCAGCAGAACGGCTTCGTCGGCCACCACGCGAGCTTCCGCGATCCGAGCGGGAACGTCGTCTACTACGCGGTCATCACGTACAGCTCCGATCCGCAATACAATAACCCGCTCATCTCGCACGAGATCGCCGAGGCGATCACCGATCCGGTCGTCGGCCAATCGTGGATCGACGAGACGGGCGACGAGATTGGCGACGTGTGCCGCGGGCAGTACACGCCGATGGACGCATTCCAGATCGAGAAGATCTGGTCGCAGAAGGCGTGCGCGTGCGTCCCCGTCGTACCGCCGCCGCCGCCGACGACGATCACCAACGGTGATTTCGAGACGACCGATCTCACGGGTTGGAGCAGCGTGGGCTCGACGTCGGTCGGGACGTCCCCGCACGGCGGCAGGTACGAGGCGCAGGTCGGGAGCACGCGCGCGACGACGGGCGACAGCTCGATCGCGCAGACGTTCACGGTGCCCGCCGACGGCGGCAGCCTTTCGTTCTGGTACGCGGTCCACTGCACCGACACGATCACGTACGACTGGGCCACGGCGACGCTGAAAGACAACACGACCGGCACCACGACGACGCCGCTCGCGAAGACGTGCACGAACACGGGTGCGTGGAAGCAGATCACGAGCACGCTCGTCGCCGGTCACAGCTACACGTTGAAGCTGCTGAGCCACGACGACGGAGCCTCCAGCGATCCGACGTACACGCTCTACGACGACGTCACGGTGACCGCGGCCCCGCCGCCGCCGCCGGCGACGCTGACGAACGGTGACTTCGAGAGCACCGTGCTCACGCCGTGGACGTCGACGGGCGCAGCGAGCATCGCGACGACGCCGCACGGCGGACGGTACGCGGCGGAGCTCGGTCTCGTCGGAAAGGTGACCAACGGCAACAGCACGATCGCGCAGTCGTTCACCGCGCCTTCGACCGGCGGCACGCTCACGTTTTGGGTTCGCGTCGTGTGCAAGGACACGGTCACCTACGATTGGGCGACTGCGACGCTGAAGGACACGACGACCGGCACGACGACGACGCCGCTCGCGAAGACGTGCACGAACAACGGGACGTGGAAGCTCGTGACGGCGACGCTCACGGCGAATCACAAGTACACGCTCACGCTCGTCAACCGCGACGACAACAACCCGGGCGACGAGACGTACACGCTGTTCGACGACGTCAGCGTTCAGTAGGCAGAGGCATCGCCGAGCGCCGCGAACGTTCACGAAGAGCGTTCGCGGCGACTCGCTCGCCGGATGCGAGCGTCAGGCCACGCCGGCAACAACGTACATTCCACCCATGACCGCCGACGCCGACCTCTCCATCGACGATCTCGTCCGCGGCTTCGAAGCGACCACGCTCGACAAGTCGCGCTGGACCCACGTCGCGCACGTTCGCACCGCGCTCCATTACATCCTCGCGCACGGCGAGCACGATGCGGCGAACCGCATGCGCGCCGGCATCCAGCGCTACAACGCGGCCGTCGGCGGCCCCCCCACCGCGTACCACGAGACGATCACCCTCGCGTGGATCGCCGTCGTCGCGCGCTTCGTCGCGGCGCGCCCCGGACGCACGCACGCGGATCTCGCGGGCGAGCTCGTCGTCGCCTTCGCCGACAAGCACCACTTGCTCGCGTACTACACGAAAGACGTCCTCATGTCGGACGCCGCGCGCGCCGGCTGGGTGCCGCCGGACGTCGCGCCGTTCGATTCGTAGAGCCCGCACATCAAAGACACGTCGGCGCGCGCAAAGTCCCACGCGCTCGGTGTCGTCTACGAGGGTGACTGGTACGTCGCTCGGCGCGCGCCATAGTCGCCGCATGATTTCACGCGCTCTCCCGGTCGTCTGCTCCCTATCGCTCCTTGCCCTCGCTGCGTGCTCCGCGGCACCGGGCGAAGATCCCGCGTCGAGCACGAACGACGCGATCACGAACGGCACGCCGAGCACGCATCCCGTCGTGCAGATCAACGTCTACAACAACGGCGCGTGGGACCGCTGCAGCGGCACCCTCATCAGCGATTCGTACGTGCTCACGGCGTTCACCTGCTTGAACGGAGCTCCCACTACCGGCCTCACCGTATGCGAGACGCCTCACCCCGGCCGATGCTCGAACGTCGTCGCGGTCGTCGGCAGCCCCAGCAACGCCGTGTACGGAACGCTCCTGCGACTCGAGACGCCGATCACGAAGTCGTCGTACCCGGCGATCTCGCGCACGCACCTCGCGATCGGTTCTCCCATGACATGCGCGGCGCCGTCGCCGCTCGGGCCGGTCTACGGACCGACGGAAGGACCGTTCGTCGTCGGGCTCGCGATCAATCCCGCGCGCGGATGGTTCGGGATCTCTCCGACTGGCGGTGCGCAGATCGGAACCGACCGCGGCGACGGCTGCTTCCAAGGCGACACGCTCGTCGCGCTCGAAGGCAAGGGGACCGGGAGCGTGCAGGATGCATCGTTTCTCGCGAGCTGGGTCGACTCGGTCTTCTGCGGCGCGCGCACCTGCGGCAACGTCGTCGAGGGGAGCCACACGATCAGCTGCGGCACCTGCGAGGACGGGGCCCGATGCGCGAACGGCACGTGCGTCCGTCCGCCACTTCATTGCTCGAAGGGCCAGGTCGACTGCGGTGGGTATTGCGCGCCCGTCACCCGCTGCTGGTGACGTGACCCGACGCTATTTCGTCGCGCGCGCCGCGGCGAGCACGTCGTCGGCGTGAAGCCCTGGATCGACGTTCGGCCACACACGCGCGACGCGTCCGTCCGGAGCGATCAGAAACGTCACGCGCGCCGTCATGCCCATCGACGCACCGACGCCGTACGCGCGCTCGGTCTCCGCCGACTCGTCGGCGACGAGCGGGAACGGGAGCTTGTGGTTCGCCGCGAACGCGCGGTGCGTCTCGGCCGAATCGCGCGACACGCCGAACACGACGACGCCCGCTTCGGTGTACTTCGCGAACGCATCGCGAAACGCGCACGCCTCTTTGGTGCATCCGGGCGATTCGTCTTTTGGATAGAAGAAGACGACCGCCGCGTGGCCGCGCGACGACGACAGCCGCAGGACGTTCCCGTCCGCGTCTTCTCCCGACACATCCGGCGCCGCAGCACCGACGGGAAGAAGCCCCGCGCCCCCATCCGGACGCTGCGTTGCTCCGCACGAGACCGCGAACGCGAGGAGCGGGCCCGCGAGAGCCGCGAACGCGATGCGACGCGCGATCGGCGCGATCAACCGAGTCGCTTCTTGAGCGAGCCGTCCGCGATCGCCGCCTTCGTCTCGTTCTCGCCCCCGATGAGCACGCCGCGAACGAACACTTGCGGGAACGTCGGCCAGCCGCTCCACAGCTTGATGGCGAGGCGCTTCTTCCACTCGCCGAAGTAGCTCCCGTACTCGAGGTACGTGTGCTCGACGCCGGCTTCGCGAAGCGCGGTGCGCACCTTCTTCACGTGCGGGTTCTGCGACATCCCGACGACGACGACGGCGTCGCGTTCGACCGTCTCGCGAACCGTGGCGACGACGTCGGCGTGGAACGCGGCGGTCGCGGCGGCCACGTCGGGGGTGCGGTGATCTTCGGAGAGGAGGGGGCGAGCTTCCATGGTTGCCAGCATAGATGCCGGCGACGCCGAAGTGGTTGCGTGTCGGTTGGATTCAGCGGGCGGGGGCTTGCCGCGGCGCGCTGGTCGATTCGCCGACGTCGCGCGGTGCCCACGCGGAGTTGGGCGTCATGGAGGCGCAGCCGCCGAGCATGGACGCGAGAAGCGAGAGCGAGACGATCGAGAGGACGAGCTTCTTCATGAACCATTCTCCTTTTGGTGCGCCGACGTGGGCGCTGCCTACGGGTTTCAATTCGCCCGGCCTCAGCCACAAATTTCAGGCGCCGGTCGAAATTGCGATCCGAGCTGCGTGCTAGCGTCCGCCCCCCCGATGCCCGGCGCGTTCGATCACCGCGAGTTCCGCATCTTCCAAGGCGCGCGCTTTCTCTCGATGATCGCCGCGCAGATGCAGAGCGTCGCCGTCGGATGGCAGGTCTACGCGCGCACCCACGAGCCGCTCGATCTCGGCTACGTCGGCCTCGCGCAGTTCCTCCCGGCGATTGGTCTCTCGCTCGTGACGGGCCACGTCGCCGATCGCTTCGATCGCCGGCGCGTCGTGATGCTCACGAACGTCGTCATGCTCTCGTGCTCCATCGCGCTCTTCGTGCTCGCGAGCGATCCGTCGGGACCGGTGTGGCCGATCTACGCCGTGCTCCTCGTCATCGGCAGCGCGCGTGCGTTCGCTGCGCCGGCGCATCAAGCGCTGATGCCGCACTTGGTCCCGGTCGAGCAGTACGGAAACGCGGTCGCGTGGTCGTCGTCGATTTGGTCGACAGGGATGGTCATAGGTCCCGCGCTCGGCGGTGTCTTCTATGGTGCGGTGCACTCGGCGGCGCCGGTCTACGCGACGTGCGCGGTGACGTACGCGTGCGCGTTCGCGCTCCTCGCGTCGATGCGCGTGCGCACCGGACGCATGGAGAAGCGCGCGACGTCGTGGACGACGGTGCTCGCGGGAATCCGTTACGTCTGGGCGAACAAGCTCGTCCTCGGCGCGATCTCGCTCGATCTGTTCGCCGTACTCCTCGGCGGCGCGGTGGCGCTCTTGCCGATGTTCGCGCGCGACATCCTCGACATCGGACCGTGGGGGCTCGGCATCTTGCGGAGCGCGCCGGCGCTCGGCGCGGCGACGATGGCGGTGTTCCTCGCGAACCGTCCGTTGAAGCGACACGCGGGACCGATGATGTTCGCGTGCGTCGCGATCTTCGGCGTGGCGACGATCGTCTTCGGACTCTCGACGTCGTTCTTCGTGTCGCTCGCGGCGCTCGTCGTGATCGGCGCGTCCGACATGGTCAGCGTGTTCGTTCGCCAACAGCTCGTCTTGCTCGCGACGCCCGAAGAGATGCGCGGACGTGTGACGGCGGTGAACATGGTGTTCATCGGCGCGTCGAACGAGCTCGGCGAGTTCGAGTCGGGCGTGACGGCGGCGTGGCTCGGGGCCGTCCGCGCGGTGGTCGCGGGGGGCGTCGGGACGATCGTCGTCGTCGCTACGTGGTGCGCGCTATTTCCGGCGCTGCGGAGGGTCGATCGTCTCGGGAGCACCACCACGCCCACGCGATGAACAGGATCTGAAACGGCAAGCGCAACCAGAGGAACGCCGCCGGCACGGTGACGTTCGGCAGCTGGATGTCGTTCATCGCCATGTTGATGTTGGCGGGGAAGACGGCGATGTAGAGGAGGACGAGCCCGAGCCCCGCGAGCTTGCGCGTGCGCGCGACGAGCAACCCGGCGCCGCCGAGGATCTCGAAGACGCCGCTCACGTAGACGAGGACGAGCGGCGCGGGCAACGCCTTTGGCACGATCCGCTCGAAGCCCTCGGGCCGAACGAAGTGCATCACGCCGATGCCGATCATCGCGACGGCGAGGACGGCGCGGGCGATCCCTTTCTTGTCCATGTCGGTCACTCTACGCGGCGCGGCGTGATGCGGTTGCGCGCGACCGCGCGAATGTGACTAGCCGACGACGCGCACGTTCTCGGCGAGGAGCCCCTTGGGGCCGCGCTTCACCTCGAACTCCACGGCCTGCCCCTCTTGAAGCGTGCGGAAGCCCTGCGCCTGAATCGCCGTCTGATGACAGAAGACGTCTTCGCCACCCTCCGCCTGCGTCAGGAATCCGAAGCCCTTCGTCTCGTTGAACCACTTCACGGTACCGATGGCCATTGACCTGCTCTTCTCTTTCCGGCGCCGACTGCTCACCTTACTCGCGGCGATGTGTGCCGCATGAAGGCGACGTTTTTAGCGAGACGGGTCGCGTTCGTCGAGCAACAAACCGGAAAAATCGTGGCGGCACGGGTTACGCTGTGACGCTGAGTGGAAAAGGTTTCATGACGGTTACATCGCCTGCTCCTGCGGATCGCGTCCTCGTCGTCGACGACGAGGAAGATCTGCGTCGTCTCCTCCTCTTCAACTTGAAGGAGGCGGGCTTCGAAGCCGAAGCGGTCGCGACGGGCGCCGAAGGGCTGGCGGCCGCGACGCGGTTCGCGCCGGCGGTCATCGTGCTCGACTTGATGCTGCCCGATGTGTCGGGGACCGAAGTGTGTCGCCAGCTGCGCGCGGATCCGACACGCGGCGACGTCGCCATCTTGATGCTCACCGCGCGCGGCGACGAGTACGATCGCGTGCTCGGGTTCGAGGTCGGCGCGGACGATTACGTCGTGAAGCCGTTCAGCGTGCGCGAGCTGATGATGCGCGTGAAGGCGTTGTCGAAGCGCGCGAACGAACGTCGCGCGGCGCGCGCTTCCGCCGAGGGGGTCGCGCCGAAGCAGCTCAAGTGGCGCGGTCTCGAGGTCGACGTCGTGCGCCACCGCGTCTTCAGCGACGGCGTCGAGGTCGCGCTGAGGCCGCTCGAGTACAAGCTCGTGTCGCTCTTCCTCGAGCATCCGGGTCGCGTCTTCTCGCGCGCCGAGCTCCTCGAAGAGGTGTGGGGGATCACCGCCGACGTGAACACGCGCACCGTCGACACGCACGTGCGTCGCTTGCGCGAGCGGCTCGCAGCGTACGGCGACGCGGTCGAGACCGTGCACGGGTTCGGGTACCGGTTGCGCGAAGTGTGAGCCGGCGGCACGCGCCGTGCTTTTCGTAGCGGCATGCGATCCCTTCCCGTCCTCTTTGCTCTCTCGATCTCGTTCCTCGGTGGCTGCGCGCCGACCGCCCTCTACTTGCCCGCGCATTCGTGGTCGCAGGTCGAAGACCTCGATGAAGCCGTGCGCATCAGCGCGACCCGCGACCTTCCGTGCTCGCCCGCGAACATCTCGGTCGATCGAATCGAGATCTCGGGCAAGCGCCAGCTGGGCCATAGGCCCACGTTCCTCGACATCGCCGAGGGGTGCGGCCAGCGCGTCACGTACACCGAACAATGCGACTACGACGCCGTCATTCCGCCCGGCCTGACCGAGGAGCAAGCCGCACGCAAACGCGCGGCGACGCTCGATCCCGATCGCGAGCTCACCTGCCGGCTCCGCGCGATCGGGCGCGTGTCGCTCGAGGGCGCTCCGCCCCGCGGCGACATCGCGAGCGGGATCCGCTGACCCGAAATCGCGACTATCGTTCCCGCGAATGAGACCCGTCTCGTCGCTCGCCATCGTCGCGTTCGCTTCGCTCGCCGTTCAATGCGGACCCGCTCCGGAGGCCGCCGCTCCGCGCCCGCTGCCGAGCGCCGCGACCTCGACCACGGCGCCGCCGTCCACGATGAAGAGCGATCTCCCGCCGTGCTCCGGATGCACCGACGAGAGCGCGGCGGTGTGGCGGCCGATCCAAGCGCAGCTCGTCGCGTACAACGCGCACGATGTCGACGCGTTCCTCGCGCCGTACGATCCGTCCGTCGTCATTCGCGACTTCGAGACGACCGGCGTGCAGATGCGCGGGCTCGACGAGATGCGCGCGCGCTACGCCGGCGTCTTCAAGGACGACCCGGAGCGTCACGCCGAGGTGAGCAGTCGCATCGTGTCGGGCGATCACGTCATCGATCACGAGCGCGTCGTCATCGGTAAGGAAAAGCGCCGGCTCGATACCGCCGTCGTCTACCACGTGCGCGCCGGGAAGATCGACGGCGTCTGGTTCCTTCCGCTCCACTTCGAGCCCGGCTCCGCGCCCGTCACCGCGTTCGTCGGTGCGACCGTCGTGCGCCCGGAGCGCTCCGGCGACGACGCGAAGATCGAAAACGCGGTCGTGCTCGTCGAAGGCAAGCGCATCCGCGCGGTCGGGCGTGTGTCCGACGTGGTCGTGCCGCCCGGCGCGAAGGTCGTCGACGTCCACGGCAAATGGATCTCCGCAGGCTTCATCGACTCGCACGTTCATTTCTTCCAGTCGGGCGGCATCTATGCGCGCCCCGACGCGATCGATCTCACGCGCAAGGTCCCGTACGCCGAGGAGCAGAAGCGCGTCCACGAGCGCCTGCCGACGACGCTCAAGCTGTGGCTCGCGAACGGCGTGACCAGCGTCGCGGACGATGGCGGATCGTTCTGGAACTTTCGCGTGCGCGAGACCGCCAACGCGACGCGCATGGCGCCGCGCGTGAAGATCGCCGGGCCGCTCCTCTCGACGCGCGACGTGCCCGCGGTGCATCGCATGGACCTCGACGATCCGCCGATCTACCCGGTGAAGAACGTGGAAGAGGCGCGCGCGCTGACCCGCCGCGAGCTCGCGCTCGAGCCGGACTACGTGAAGGTGTGGTTCCTCCACATCAAGGGGGACGATCTCGCGGCGCAAGAGGCGATCGCGCGCGCCGCCGGCGACGAGGCGCACGCGCGTGGCGTTCGGCTGATGGTGCACGCGACGACGCTCGACGTCGCGAAGGCGGCGCTGCGCGCGGGCGCGGACATCCTCGTGCACTCGGTCGACGACAAACCGATCGACGACGAGTTTCTCGCGCTCGCGCGCAAACGCAGCGTCCTCTACATCCCGACGCTCTACGTCGTGCGAGGCTACGAGGAGGCGCTCTCGGGGACGTGGACGCCGACGGACGCCGAGAAGCGCGCCGCCGATCCGCGCATCCTCGAGTCGCTCGCGTCGATCGCGACGATGAGCGCGGCCGATCTGCCGAAGGACTTCGCCGCGCGTCGCGCGAAGATGAAGGACCGCGTGCGCCTCGGCTTCGACGTCATGGCGAAGAACCTGATCCGCGTGCGCGACGCGCAGATCACGATCGCGTTCGGCACCGACGCGGGGAACATCGGGACCGTGCACGGCGCGTCGATCTTCCGCGAGATGGCGCTGATGCTCGCGGCGGGAATGACGCCGGCGGAGATCCTTCGCGCGGCGACCGCAGGCGGCGCCGCGGTGCTCGGGATGCAGAACGAGCTCGGGATCGACGCGGGGAGGCTCGCGGACCTCGTCGTGCTCGACGCGGATCCGACGGCGGCGGTGCTGAAGGGGACCGAGGTGCGCTTCGTGATGAAGGGGGGCGCGATGTTCGCGCCGGACGAGCTGCTTCGCGATTTGAAGTGATCCCCCTCAGGCGAGCACGCGCTCGATCGTCACGTGAAGCTGGCTCTCGATGAGGCGCACGACGCTCTCGAGCTCCTGCCGCGACAGCTTGAGACGCTGCATCAAGAGCTGCCGCGTCGCTTTGAGCACCGCTTCGCGCGCTCCTTCGATGCGTCGCGCGGCGGTCGCGCGATGGATGCCGTGTGCGCCGGCGATCTCGTCGATGCTGAGGCCATGCGCGTAGTGCTCGCGCAGCACGTTGCGCTCTTCCGGAGCGAGCGCGCGCGCGGCCTCTTCGAACGCTTGGTTCAGCTCGACGCGGTACGTGCGCTTCAAATACTCGAGCTCCGGATCGTCGCCGGGCGCAGGGACGGCGAGGAACGCGCTCTCGTCGCGCGGTGACTCGCGCTCGGTCGGCGCGCGCGTCATGTCGACGAGGGTCCGCGCGCCGAGCACGCGCACCCAGCTCTTCATCGGACCCTGCCCCGAGTAGTCGAGGATCTTCGGAGATGGACCGACGAAGAGCTTGGTCCTTACCAGCTGACCGAGATCGTCGAGCGGCGGGCGCGGAGGTCGCGCTTGCGCGTGGACGGCGCGGATGTCGCCCGCGTGCACGCGCTCGAACGCCGCGAGCGCGCCGGCGACTCCGCGCGCACACGCGCAGGCGAGCCACAGATCTTCGACGTGCGCCGTGCTCAGATCACCCGGCGCGACGCGCGCGGCCAAGTGCTCCACGAACGCGGCCTCGTCCAGCGCGATGTCCGGCCACGCCGTGCGCGCCCGCGCGATGCACGCGGCGAGCTCCGCCATTGCGAACGGTTGCGACATCTCACAACAACGTAGACTGAGCGAGCGTGCGCGGCCAACGCGACGCGATGCAAACGCGCGATGAACTGCCCGGACGAAAATCTCCTCAGCAGCTTCATGCAAGGGAGCTTGCACGAGCCCGAGCGCTCGCAGGTCGAGCGCCACATCGATCGCTGCTCGTCGTGCGCCAGCGCGATCGTCGCCGTCGCGCGCGCGGTCGATCCGAACGCGTCGACGGTGCAGGCGCCGTCGGGCGAACGTGCTGCGCCGACGACCGAGCGCATGCCGAGCGCGCCGCCGCATCCGAACGACGTAGACGCGGGCGGACGCATCGGACGCTACGACGTGACCGCGGTGCTCGGGCGCGGCGCGATGGGCGTCGTCTACGCGGCGCGCGATCCGGCGCTCGATCGCGCCGTTGCGATCAAAGTGCTTCGCACCGATCTGGGCGTGCCGTCCTCGGGAGGCGAGCGGCTCGTGCGCGAAGCTCGCGCGCTCGCGCGCCTGTCGCATCCGAACGTCGTCGCGGTGCACGACGTCGGCGAAGATCGCGGCCGCCTCTTCGTCGCGATGGAGCTCGTGCGCGGGAGCACGCTCCGCGACTGGCAGCGCGCGAGCGCGCGATCGTGGGCGCAGATCCTCGACGTGTTCGTGCAAGCAGGTCGCGGACTCGCGGCGGCGCACGTGGCCGGGATCCTCCACCGCGACTTCAAACCGGAGAACGTCCTCGTCGGCGACGACGGTCGCGTGCGCGTCGGCGACTTCGGGCTCGCGCGTCTCGTCGAAGCGGAGGTGAGCCCGGCGTCTCATCGCGCGCGCAACGACAACGGCGTCCCCGTGGAGCGCTCGCTCACGGCGACCGGCGCGGCGGTCGGAACGCCCGCGTACATGGCACCGGAGCAGCGTCGCGGCGAAGCGATCGGACCCGCGTGCGATCAGTTCGCCTTCGCGGTCGCGTTCTACGAAGCGCTTTGGGGCGCGCGTCCGTACGGCGACGTCGACGTCGGTCGCCTGCGCCCCGAGCTGACGCACCCGACGCGCCCTCCCGCCGCGTCATCGGTCCCCGCGTGGATCTTCCCGATCCTCGAGACCGCGCTCGATCTCGATCCACTCCGTCGTCACGCGTCGATGCAAACGCTGCTCGATCGAATCGCGCGCGAGCTGAGCCCAGGCCCCGACGGCCACGTGCGCGCGAACGCGATCTTTCAGACCCTCCTCTGCGCGATGCACACGGCGATCTCCGGTTTCCTCCTCTGGGTCGTCCTCTACGAGCCGGCGAAGGACGCGCACATCCCCGCGCCAACGATTCCACCCCAAGAGGCGAGCTCCGGCATCGTGCTCGCGCTCTCGGTGTGGCTCGCCGTCCTCCTCTTCTCCGGATGGCTCCCGCTCGGGATCCCGTGGACCGCCGCGAACGCGGTCGGCCTGTTTCGCGGCAAACGATGGGCGATGTGGTCGACGCTCATCTACGCGTTCGTGACCCTCTTCACGTGCATCGGCACGCCGTACGCGGTCTACGCGCTCTTCAGTCTGTGGAGTCGCGCACGGAAGAAGACCGAGTCCGTCGGTTGACTCACATCGTCGAGCAGACTTTGCCGCGACAGCGCGTGCTGCCACCACCACCGCCACCGCTCGAACCGAGGTGGTTCAGTCCGATGACGACGGTCGCGGTGCGCGCGGCCGCATCGAGCGATCGGATCGTGATGTCGATGTTCGCGCTCGGATCGTGAAACACCTCACCGGGCGTCCAGCCGCCGTCGTGCCCGTTGTCGTTCATGTTGACCGTCGTCACGCCTTCGCGATGAATGAGCACGGCGGGAAAGTGCAAACCGCGATCCCATCCGTCGAGCGTCCGAAGCTCGATCGAGTACGCGACGCCGGAGTCCGTCTTGACGTACGCGGTCATGTACCCCGACGCCGCGGGCTGGCTCAGCGACGTGAGCGTGACTTCCTCGGCGCGCCACACGCCTGCGGTCGTCGAGCTTCCCCAATTGTAGACGCGCGCGGGCGGGATCCAGCCGAGAAGCCGCTTGTTCATCGCGTTCGTTCCGGGCGGGCTCCACCAACGCAAGCCCGCGAAGCCCCACCCCGCGCCCATCACGTCCCACTGATCGCCGTACTCGCCGGGACCGCCGCCGAAGAGACGAAGCGTGTCGTCGTTCGCGTGCTCGATAGAGTAGTCGTGGCCCATCTCGTGCGCCGCGCCGGCGACGGTAACCTCCGGCGGCAAGACCGCCATACCCCAGACCTGGCCCCAGTCGGTGTACGCGTTCATGATCGCGAGCCGGTTCGTGAAGGGCGTCACCGAGATGTCGGTCGAGTGCGCCTCGAGGCAGGCCTTGATCGGCATCCAGCGATTCACGTTGTTCTGCGGAACGTCCGCGAGTGCCAGGGTCGTCTGCTTCCAGCCGAACACCTGCGAGCCGCGGAGTGTCATCTGGCCATACGACTGATCACGCCAGTAGTCGAAGAGGCCGCCTTGCCCTTCGCCGCTCTCGGTGAACATGTCCGCGTAGTACGACGCCGGGTGCGGCTCCTCGGGATGATCGGTGAACTTGCAGAGGAGGATCGCCCACGGCGTGACCGGGGGCGCGGGAACGATCGCCTGCGACGTCGACTGCGAGGCTTCGCCCGCTTCGCCTGTGGCGGCGCCGCTGCAGCCCGCTGCGCCGGCGGCGGCGATCAGCGCGAGAGACGCAGGCGCCAACGTGGCGACCCGCGCGAGAAGAGAGCGATTCGATCGTCGAAGCGGAGAGTGCATGGTGGCTCCTGAGGAACGGCGGGTTGCCGTGACGTCAGGAGTTCGCGACCTCGCGCGCGAAGCTTACGTGCCGCTCCGAAACAAAAAACGCGACATGGGGATCGACGGCCCGTCGTGAGTAGAGAACCCAGTGATTTCCCTTTCTCGACTCAAAGGATTTCCCACCATGAAAACGCTTGCCGTCGCCGCTCTCTCGCTTCTCTCCCTCGTCGCGTGCGCCAAAGGCTCGAACGACGGCCCTGCCGGGCTCAGCAGTCCGAGCAGCACCGCCGCGTCGAAGGCGCCCGAAGCCAACAAAGGCCCCAAGGTGATCACGCTCACGAAGTTCGGTTTGAAAGGACTGGCCGCGGGAGAGACCGAGGAGCCGCTCATCGGCGACGGCGATCCCGCGCTCATCGCCGCCGCGACGTTCACCGTCACGATCGGCGAAGCGAAGGCGACCGATCCGAAGAAGCTGAAGGACGGTCAAGAGGCCGCGAAGATGTTCAACCCGAAGAACCTCCAGAGCGAGACGCTCGCCGACGGTTGGGTGCTCACCTACGAGAACACCGGGAGCGCGGGGGCGAACTACTTCGTCAACGTTCGGCGCGACATCGGTGGCAAAGGATATCTGTGCGAGACGATGCAGAGCACGCCCGCGCAGCAGAAGGCGGCGCTCGACTTCTGCAAGAGCTTGTCGAAGTAGCGCGAACGAAGAAGCGGGCAGGGCGCGGCGGTTGTGATGAATCGATGATTCTTTCGTAATCATCCATTCTGCCGCCGCCGCTCGCGGATCGCGTGAGGTACCTTGAACGAATGCCCACCGTCCAGCTCGGAGGTCCCGTCGGTCCGTTTCGTGACAACGTGCAACAGCGCGACGTTCCCGTGATGGTCGTCGGAAGATGCGACTACACGACGAACGGTCCCGTGAGCGATCCCGCGGCGCTCGACAACCACGTGCAGTCGAGCCTGCTGCAAGCGATGCGGCAGGTCCTCGGACAGAAGATGTCCACCGGTGAGCTGCAGTTCCGGAGTCTCGCCGAGGGCAACCTCGGTCCCGCCATCGGCGAGATCGTCGCGGCGTCGCAGCTCGCGCAGGCGGGCGTGCAAATCGGAAATCTGTCGCTCCAATTCGGCATCGACGGGCGCGCGCCGGCGCCGCCTCCGCAGCAACAGCAACAGCCGCCGCAGCAGCAGATGCCGGAGGTCCGCGCGAAGATCAAAATCGGCGGGTTCAACATCAACGCGAGCAGCAAGGGAGGCGTCGACGCCGAAGGACTGACGAACCAGATCAAGGACAAGGCGAAGAGCCAGATCATCTGGTACGGCATCGGCTGCGGCATCTTGCTCGTCGTCGTCCTCGGGCTCGGCGGGCTCGGGCTCTACATCTGGAAGAGCGCGTCGGATCCGACGGCATCGAATCCGACGGCGGCCGCGGCGTCGAAGTGGGACGGCAAGAGCCCGTTCACGTGCGGCGGCAACGACGTCGTGAAGATCGAAGGGGTGACGGCGAAGCTCGCGGGGACCGCCATCACCGCGGGCGGCAATTGCAAGCTCACGCTCGTGAACGTCAACCTCACGGCGCCGACCGGAGTCGAAGCGGGCGGCAACGCGGTGGTCACGCTTCAAGGCGGCAGCATCGCGGCGACCACGCTCGCGGTGCACGCGGGCGGTCTGGCGCAGGTCAAGGTGACCGGGACGACGATGACGGGAAAGACGCAAGCGGAAGGCGGCGCGAAGATCACCGGCATCTGAGCGCGCGCGTCGAGGTGTCGAAGTAACGCAGGTGTGACACCCCGAGCCTCGGTCCGGGTTGCTGTCGCGGTACGGTGGTCGTGGGAGACACGATGCGCCTCACGTTCCGCACCAAGCTTCTCGCGAGCCACGTCGCGCTCGTCCTCGCCGTCGTCCTCATCGTCATCCTCGAGCTGAATCGATCGCTCGGGGCCGACCTCGCGCGTCAGCTCGATCAACGCCTGGAGCAGCAGGCGCAGGGCGCCGCGCAATGGGTCGGCGAAGGGCGGCGGCATCCGGAGAGGCTCGCGGGGCGCCTCGCGCAAGTCGTCAACGCGGACGTCACGATCTTCGCCCGCGATGGGAACGTGCTCGGCGACTCGGCGCACGGGTACGCGACGACCGAGCCGCCGGCCGCGTCCTCCGCGCCGACGCCTTCGGGGTCGCCGACGCCGACACCGACGACGGTGTCGGTCGAGGTCGAGGTCGAGGTCGCGGCCGCGCAGCACGGAGCCATCGGCCACGCGACGCGCACGACTCCGGGCACGCGCGACGAGATCCACTACGTCGCCGTCCCCGCCGCCGACGGGATCGTCGTGCGCCTCTCCGCGCCACTGTCCGACATCAACGCGACGCTCAGCGCCATGCGGTCGCGGCTCCTCTTTGCGTCGGCGGTGGCGATCGCAGCGGCGATCGCGCTCGGGTTCCTCGCGTCGAGGATCGCGTCGCGGCCGCTTCGCGACATGACGGCGTCGGCGACGCGGATCGCGAAGGGCGACTACGACATCGCGGTGTCGTCGACGTCGCCGGACGAGTTCGGCGTGCTCGCGGAGGCGCTGTCGTCGCTTGCCGCGCAGCTGAAGGCGCGCATCGGTGACCTCACGGCGGAGCGCGATCGCTTGTCGGCGATCCTGGCGGGAATGGTGGAGGGGGTGCTGGTGCACGACGCGGATGGGCGCGTGGTCGTCGCGAATCCGGCGGCTGCGGAGATCGTCGGCGGCGCGGCGCCGCTCGTCGGCAAGCGTCTCGAAGAGGCGGTGACGCGCGCGGATCTTCGCGCGTTCGTCGAGGGCGCAGCGAAGAGCGCGGAGGTGCGTGAAGCGGAGCTCGAAGCCGACGGGCGATCGATCGCGCTCTACGTGCGCCCGCTCGCCGCGAGCGCGGGCGGCGCGGTCACCGTGCTGCGCGACATGACCGCGATGCGAAAGCTGATGACGATGCGGCGCGACTTCGTGGCGAACGTCTCGCACGAGCTTCGCACGCCGGTCGCGGCGATCCAGGGATACGCCGAGACGCTCCTCGGCGGCGCGGCCGACGACGCGACGCGCAAGGAGTTCATGGAGATCATCTTCCGGCAGGCGCAGCGGATCGGCGCGCTCGTCGAGGATCTCCTTCGCCTGTCGGAGCTCGAGGCGCGCGCACCGGAGCAAGCCGTGCGCGAGTCGGTCGACGTCGGCGCGATCGCGGGGCACGTCGTGCAGACCGTGCGTGCGCGCGCGGCGAAGCGTGGCGCGGTGCTCGCGCTCGACGTGCCGGACGGCGTCGTCGTCGCCGGCGATCCCGCGGGCATCGAGCAGGTGCTCCTCAACTTGGTCGACAACGCGGTCAAGTACGGCAAGGACGCCGGGCGCGTCACCGTCGAAGCGCGACGCGCCGCCGGTCGGATCGTCCTGACGATCGCCGACGACGGCCCGGGAATCGACGCGCGCCATCTCCCGCGTCTCTTCGAGCGCTTCTACCGCGTCGACGACGGCCGCGCGCGCGAACGTGGCGGCACCGGACTCGGCCTCGCGATCGTCAAGCACATCGTCGAGTCGATGGGCGGCACCGTCCACGTCGAGAGCGAAGTCGGCAAAGGCACGCGCTTCGTCGTCGAGCTCCCGGGACATTGAATGCTAATGTCCCGACCTGATGGCGCTTCGATTCGACGTGAACGAGACGATGGCCGGGACGCACCACTTCGTCGATCCCGCGCGTGACCCCGGAAAAGATCGCGAGATCTATTTTCGCATTCGGTGGGGCGCGCCCATCGGCGGGTTCGTCGCGAGCAAAGTGAAGCAGAGCGACTTCGAAGGATTCGTCTCGGTCGCGGGCCTCACCGACGGCGAAGTGCCTTGCACCGGCACGCTGTCGCTCGACTACTTCGGCGAGCACAAGCTCGTCTACGAGCTCGACTTCGAGGTCCAAGGCGCGCGGCACCACTTGCACGCGGAGAAGGTCGGCGTCGAGCTGCGCAAGCCGTTCGAGCTCGCGAAGACGCACACGACCGCGTACGGCACGCTCACCGACGCGCGCGGCGACGTCGTGTCGCGCTCGGTGCTCCATTTCTCTCCGCAGGATCTCGGGCGCTTCGCGATGAGCCTGCGCCTTCGTCGGGGCTGACCCACTCGTTCGCGAGCCAATCGATCGCGACCGGCGCCTTGCGAAGCGCGCGATCGACGGCGCGCACGCGCGGATCCTTCGTGGTCGTCGAAGCGTACGCGCGCGCATACAGAACCCAGCTCGACAGCTCGTAGTGATGAAGGAGCGGCGCGAACGGGTGCCGGTCGAAGCCCGCGAGCGCGTCGAGCGCGTCGTCCGCGCCGCGGCATCGGACGAGCGTCGTCGATGCATCGAAGAGGAGTGCGCGCAGATCCTCGAACGCGCGATCCGGATCCCGCGCGATCGCCGCGAGGAGCGCGTCGAATCCGTCGGCCGACAAACCGGCCGCGCTCGCCGCGTCGGCCATCGCCGGCACCTGCGTCGCCAGGAACGACGAGCGCGGCGCGTGCCCGAGCAGCCGCCCCACCAAGTAGACGTCGAACGCGCTCGCGATCGCCTCGCCGAGAAACAACGCATCGGCCGACGGCGCAGACTTCGCGCTCGGCGAGAGCGCGCGCGACGCGAGGTGATGCCACGCTGCGTGCGCGACGACATCGGCCGCGATGTGCTCGTCGACCATGACGTCGCCGCCGCGTGCGCCCCAGAACGTGAGGTTCAAGAGGAGCGCACGATCCCAACGCGGCGTTTTCGCCTTCGACGCGGAGCGCGGCAAGATGCGAAACGAGTACCGATCGCGTCGCAAGATCTCTTCGAGATCCGCGTAGAGCCCGACGTGCCGGAACGACTCGGCGTCGTCGATCGTCATCGCGTCGAGCGTCACCTCGCGAAAGCGCGCCAGCGTCATCGATCGCTCGCGAAGCGATGAGAAAACCGGATCTCTTGCGGATACGGGAAGAGGTCTTCCTGAATGCCTTTGCGCGTCTCCTCTTCCTTCGCGATCCAAAACCCCGGATCCGCGAGATCGCCGTGCAGGTGCAGAAATAGATCGCGCGTCTTCGCGTCGGCGAAGAGAAACGTCGGAAGCTCTTCGGGGAACACGTCGCGCGGTCCGACCGAGTACCAAGGCTCGCCCGCCGTCTCGTCGTCGTACGAGCTCGGGCGCGAGATGCGGCGGAAGTTGCACTCGCTGAGGCGGCAGATCTCGTCGTAGTCGTAGAAGACGACGCGCCCGTAGCGAGTCACGCCGAAGTTCTTCAGGAGGAGATCGCCCGGAAAGATGTCGGCGCCCGCGAGCTCGCGGATGGCGTCGCCGTACTCGCGAATGCCGTGTTGCCGGCGCGCGTCGTCCGCGCCGAGGAGATAGAGATCGAGCGGCACCATGCGCCTCTCGATGTACATGTGCTCGATGACGATCTGATCGCCGTCGGTGACGACGCTCGACGGCGCGAGGCGCGTGAGCTCTTCGAGGAGCGCCGGGTCAAACCGACTCACCGGAAACGCCACGTGCGAATACTCGAGCGTGTCGGCCATTCGCCCGACGCGATCGTGGTGCTTCACGAGGAGATACTTCTGTTTCACCTTCTCGCGCGTGGTGTCCTTCGGCGGCGCGAACCAATCGCGGATGACTTTGAAGACGTAAGGGAACGACGGCAGCGTGAAGACCACCATCACCATCCCCTTCGTCCCGGGCGCGACGACGAAGTGATCGTACGAGTGCTTGAGGTGCTCTTTGAGGTCGCGGAAAAAGAGCGTCTTGCCCTGCTTTTGAAGGCCGATGAGCGTGTAGATCTCCGCCTTCGGTTTGTTGGGCAAGAGCGCTTGGAGGAACGTCACGTAGGCAGACGGCACCTCCATGTCGACCATGAAGTACGTGCGCGCGAGGCTGAAGAGGCGGCCGATGTTCTCGGCTTTGAGGAGCAGCGTGTCGAGGTAGATCGCGCCCGCCTCGTCTTGCCGAATCGGAATCACGAACGGGTATTCGGCGCTGCCGTTGAGCACGCGGCCGACGATGTACGCCGCCTTGTTCCGATAGAAGAGCGACGACAAGAGTTGGAATTGGAAGTTGGGATGGATCTCCCACTTTCCGGGAAAGCGCTCGCGCACCGCGTGCACGAGGCGCCGAATGTCGCGTCGCAGATTTTGAAACGGGTTCGAGAGGCCGAAGCTCGTGATGATCTCGTGCACCGTGCGTCGCAGGCCGCGCGTCGCCGGGTAGTAGCAACGGTACGCGGGCTCGTCGCCGTCGAGGTGCTCGGTGGAGATGGCCGAGCGCAGGAAGATGAACTCGTTGCGGTAGTAGCGCCGGCTGAGCACCCGGCACGCAACCGAGTTGTAGAACGTCTCGGCGCACTCGGGTTGGCGGTGGTTGAGGAGGCGCGCGATGAACGAGAGCTTGATCCCTTGCCACAGCGCCTCGTCGCTCGCGGCGACGGGGAAGCGCTCGCGGATGGTCGCGACCGCCTCGGCGACGCGCTGGTCGTACATCGCGATGCGATCGTTGGCGGCCTGGCGCGCGGCGGCCCAGTCGGCGCGCTCGAAGCGATCCTTCGCCGCGGCGCTCGTCTCGCGGAAGAGGCGGTAGTGCTTGTCGAACCCGTCGAGGATCGTCTGCGCGATGTCGGCGGTGAGCGTCGTCATACGGTCTGTGCGGATTTAGCACGCCGACACACGCTCCGGTTCGCTACGTTGTGCACATGCCGGTGGTCTTCACGAAGGGCGACATCTTCGCAAGCGAGGGGCTCACGGCCTATGGGCACGGTTGCAACTGCGCTGGCGGGATGGGCGCGGGGATCGCGATCGAGTTCAAGAAACGCTGGCCGCGGATGTTCGACGAGTACGCTGCGCGGTGCGCCGACGGACGCTTCGGGCTCGGCGACGTCTTCCCGTGGAGCGAAGGCGCGTACACGATCTACAACTTGGGGACGCAGGAGCATTGGCGGAAGAAGGCGCAGCTCCCCGCGCTCGCGAAGTCGTTGCGACGCATGGTCGAGCTCGCGACGAACGCGAACATCCAGCGCGTCGGCCTGCCGCGGATCGGCGCGGGCCTCGGCGGGCTCGACTGGATGCGCGTGAAGCGCGTGATGACCGACGTCGGCGCCGAGACCAAGGTGACGATGCTCGTCTTCGAGCAGTTCGTGCGCGCGAAGACGGAAGGCGAGATTGCGGCGGACGCCCTCTCGTCGGGCGACGGCGGGCCGACCGAGGAGTGACGCGGTCGCTGTCGACGGCGCGTTCGGTCGCGTTGCCCGCGCTCTTCGCGATCGCCACGCTCGTCTACGCGCTCGCGTACCACGAGCCGTGGCGCGACGAAGCGCACACGCTCCTCTTCGCGCGCGAGGTGCCGCTCACGCAGATCCTCGCGGCGTCGCACATCGAGGGGGCGCCGCCGCTCTTTCATTTGATGCTGAAGATCCTCGCGGCGATCTTCTCGGGGCCGGTCGCGCTCGCGACGGGGAACGCGATCGGCTTCGCGGTGTTGGCGTTTGGAATGCAGCAGACGTTGCGCGCGATGGACGTGCCGCGCGCCGTCGTCGCGGTCGCGCACGGTCTGCTCGTTTGCACCGACGCGATCACGTACGAGCTCGGCATCATCGCGCGTCCGTACGGGCTCGCGTTCGGTCTCGCGTTCTTGGCAATCGCGTCGCTGCTCGGCGCGCTCGACGTCCCGCTACCGCGGCGGCACCTCGTGCGCGCGGGTCTCTGCGCGGGAGCCGCGACGCTCACGACGACGCACGCGGGGACGATCGCAGGAGCTGCGCTCGTCGCGTACGCCGCGGTCGCGCTCGCGCGTCGCGAATGGAAGAACGCGGCGATCCCGTTCGCCGTGTCGCTTCCGTGCTTTCTCCTCGTGGCGTGGATCATCAGCGCCGCCGACCGCACGGCGCCGCCGCTCGAGATCGCTCACCCGACGCCGATCGAAGCGGTGCGCCTCGCGAAGAAGTACTTGGAGCAAGGGCTCGGTCCGTCGCGCTGGTGGTTTTATCCAGGTGACTACGAAGCGTACGACGCGCGCGGCGTGGTGAAGCCGCTCGTGCTCGGGATGGCCATCGCCGTTGTGCGCGGCTTCGCGGTGTCACGAACGAGCGCGCGTCGCATCGCGCTCGCGACGCTGGTCGTGCTCGTCAGCTGGATCCCGCTCCTCTACATCCTGGTATTCCGCTACGGCGGTTGGTTCCGTCACTGGCTCCATCTCTGGCTTCCGGCGATCGTCCTCGCGCTCGGAGCGCTTCTTCATCGGCCGCGCGGTGGATCGCGGTGGGCGATCGCTGCGTCGATGGTCGGGCTCGCGTGCTTCGCTCCGTGGTGGCTCGGTCAGCTTTGGGCGCTACGCGAGACGCTCGCGCGCGACCGCACGGGCTTCCTCTCCGAGACCAAGGACGTCGTGCCGCTGTTGCCGCGCGGCGCGCACGTCGTCGGAAGCGTCGACTGGATCGTCGAGCCGCTCCTGATGTGGCGACCGGATCTGATCGTCCGCGCGAGGAACGGCCGCGGCCGCTACGTTCGGTACTACGTCCCGGACGGACTCTGGACCGTGGAGGTCCCGCTCGACGGTCTCGTTGGCGAAGAATGCCAAACCGGATCGCCCGTCTACGTCGTCTCGCAGAACGCAGTCGATCTGCCGGGTCTCTCGCGCATCGAACATCCGCAGCGCGCCGACGCGTGGGATCACTTCGAGCTCTACGCGGTCGACTGCCGGCGCTGAGCGTCATCCGACCGGCGTACGCGCCGCGTGCCCCAAACGTGCGCGCCCAGCTCCGCCATCATCCGCGCGCACTCGGCCGCGTCGGGGAGCCCGGCACGCTGGCGCAGCTCGCGCGGCGCTTCAGCGGCGATCTCGCTCGCCAACGTCGCGATCGCGCGTCGTCGCGCGCGATCGATCGAGCGACGCTCCGTTGGCGTGAGGCGCGTCTCCGCCCACGCCGCGATCTCCCAGGACAATGCCGCATGGCGCGTCTCGTCGCGCGCGATCGCTGCGAGGACGCTCCGCACGTCCGCGTCGCGCGCGTGCATCGCTTGCCACGTGTTGACGAGCGCGCCGAACGTCTCGCGCACGCACCCCTCGACTGCGTTCTCGCGCGCGATCGTCGCCAGCGATCGGCGTCCGACGTGACGCACGTGCGCGCGCGACCCCTTCGCGCCGAAGCGTCGCGCGAGTCGGTCCATCGCTGCCGCGTGTCGCTCTTCGTCGCGCGCGCTCTCGGTGGCCGCGTCGACGAGTCGTCGCGGCGCACGATGATCCGCGAGCTCGCCGGCGAGCCGATCGAACGCGTGCACCGACGCCGCTTCGAGCCGCGCCATCTCCGCGAAGTGCGCGCCAGCGAGCGTCCATCCCCGAGCCCGCCCTCGCGCTACGCGCACGAGCCCCGGCGGTCGCCGCCCGCCACCACCGAAGCAGCCGTAGCATTGGAACGTGATCGAGCCGCCGTCGGGCGCGACGAAGTTGCCGTCGGTGCATCCGAGTGCTTCTCGCACCGAGCAGTCGAGAAACCCGTCCGCGTCGATCGGATTGCCGTACGGATCGGCGGGGACGACGGTGCAACCGACGTGCGTGAGCCCGTAGTTCTTCTGCAGTCCGCACGTCAGCGTGTAGTCGCAGATGTCCTCGGCGTCGGTGGTCGCGTCGTTCAAGGCGACGATCGCGCCGCACGCGCTCGGCGCCGCGTCGACGTCGATCTCGCCGGCTGCTCTCGCGTCGGAGATCGCCGCGTCGCCGGCGTCGGGCCCCGCGGTCGAGTCGCTGAGGCCGCTCGCGTCGCCCGCGCCCGCGTCCGCGGTGCCGTCGCCCGACGCGTGCGATCCGCACGCCACAGCGACGCCCGCGGCGCCCGCAGCAGCGGCGATCAGCTGGAAGCAGCGCGCGAGCCGTGCCGTTCGCCGTCGCAAGAGGCTCGTCGTCGAGGCCATGCGCAGCTCATGGTACGACAATTTCGCCGAAGCTCACGCGCAACGGCGCGCGCGCCGGCGCATCGAACGGAGCTCGAGCAAACCTTCCGGAGGGAACCCCATGTCGCTCTACGACGCCACGATTCCGCAGATGAAGAAGATGCTGACGAACCTCGACAAATGGCTCGAGGCCGCAGTCACGCACGCCCAAGGCAGAAAATTCGATCCGAACGTCTTCACGTCCGCGCGCCTCGCCGCCGATCAGTACGCGCTGGTGAAGCAGGTCCAGTCGGCGTGCGACATCGCGAAGTTCACCGCGGCGCGCCTCACCGCCAAAGAGGCACCCAAGCACGCGGACACCGAGACGACGATGGACGAGCTCCGCGCTCGCATCAAGACGTGCGTCGCGTACCTCGACACGTTCAAGGCGGCCGACTTCGCCGGCGCCGACACGCGCGTCATTCCGCTGCCGTTCATGGAGGGGAAGGCTCTCGTCGGATCGGATTACGTCACCGAGCTCGCGCAGCCGAACTTCTACTTCCACGTCACGACGGCGTACGCGATCCTGCGTCACACGGGCGTCGACCTGGGCAAGATGAACTACATCGGGTCGCTCAACCTCCGCGATCTCTAGCCGTTCGCGTCAATCCTCGCGCGGCGTTGACGCGCGGTGGCTCGCTCGCGATCCATCGCGTGTCCGTCTCGCGATCCACGGCGTGGGTCGCGAACGCGGACGGTGGCACCTGGTGGGCGCGATCCACGACGATCCGGTCTGATCGCAACTATTTCGGCCAGAAATCGCGTGCGGTTTGCACGTTTTGCGTTGGTCCGATTTTCGCGATGGCGACTGCCATGCGGACCGCGCTCATCGTCGTCTTGCTCACTCTCGTGGTGTCGGTGGTCGCGTGCGGTGCCGCTCCGGACGACGCCAACGCCGTCCCGGACCAGGGCGACAACGCCCTCGCCGGCGATGTCTGCACGCACGGCTACTACACGAAGCCGGCCGCGGACGGCGTCTACTACGCGAGCGACTTCGGCTGCTCGGTCAAAGGCGACGGCACGCACTTCCGCGACCCGACCGACAACTGCATCCCCGGCTGCCTCGCGCAGGCGCAGCACACGATCTGCGCCGGCAAGAGCGGGCCCGACTGCGAGTACGCGGTCACGTGGTACGTCGCCGACGCCGCGCGCTTCGGGTGCATGTCGCGCGTCCAAGTGACGAACCCGGCGAACGGGAAGTCGGCGGTGCTCCTCGTCCTCGACTACGGACCGGGATGCCGCGTCGAAGACGGCGTGAGCCACGCCGTGCTCGACATGTCGTACCGCGCCGTCGAGTTCCTCTTCGGCGAAGAGCACGGCGCGGTCGATCGCGCGAAGGTGAAGGTCACGCCCGTCGCCGACACGACCCCGCTCGGTCCGACGACCGCGACGCCGCCCGACGCCGGCGCACCCGACTCGGGCCACGCCGACTCGGGCGCGGACACCGGCACGCCGCCGGACGCTTCGCACGATTCGGGATCGACGTGCCCCGTGCTCGCGTATCCGTCCGGCGTTCACATCCAGACGTACGCCGACGCGACGACGACGGCGAGCTACGCGAACCATCTCGCGTCCGGACAGACCGCGCCGCACTGCTTCCTCGACATCACGCGCCTCGACGATCCGGTCGCGAGCACGCGCTACGATCTCAGCGTCCACGTCGCGACGCACTTTCAGCTGAGCGAGCTCGTCGGTACCGAGGTGAGCCAAGGCTACGGCAACTTCGTGCTCGCGGATCCGGAGGCGGTCGCGTCGCTCGAACGATTCCGCGTGTCGGTCGGACAAGCGGTCACGATCAACAGTGGCTTTCGCAGCCCGCGCCATCAAGAGGACACGTGCCGCAGCATCTGCGGCAATCCGAACGGATGCTCGGGCACGTGCGCGAACAATTCGCGTCACATGTGGGGCGACGCGTTCGACTTGCCGCTCGCGTTCTACACGCGCGCGGACGAAGACCTCGCGTGCACCGCCGGATTCAAGTTCGCGTACCTCGAGAGCGGCACGCACCTGCACATCGATCGCAACCCGGCGTACGCGACCTGCGTCGAGCAATAACCACGCTCCGTCGACTTCGTGGCAGCATGCGCGCCGATGCCGCGCACACCCAACGCCCTCGCTCTCGTCCTCGCTCTCGCTCTCGGCGCGTGCACGCCCGCCGGACCGAGCCCATCGCCTTCGCCATCGAGCTCCGGATCGTCGGGTTCCGCTCCGTCCGCAAAGCTCACGCGCGACGAGCTCGCCGCGACGTCGCGCCTCACCGCGGCGCCAATCTCCGCGTCGATCCGATTCCTCGCCGACGACTTGCTCGAAGGGCGACTCCCCGGCACGCGCGGCGACGACATCGCGATCAAGTACATCGCCGCGGAGATGGAAGCGTACGGCCTCGAGCCGGGCGCCGCGGACAAGAGTTGGTTTCAAAAAGTGCCGCTCGTCGGCATCAAGGTCGACGTGCCGCGAGCGGTCACGATGACCGCGGGCGCCGGATCTCTCGAGCTGTCGGTGCCGGACGATCTCGTCGTGATGTCCGGAACGCAAGACGCGCACGCCGCGATCGAGCCGACCGAGCTCGTCTTCGTCGGATACGGCATCGTCGCGCCCGAGTACCACTGGGACGACTACAAAGACGTCGACGTCAAAGGGAAGATCGTCGTCGTAATGAACGACGATCCGTCGTCGGATCCAAACCTCTTCGCGGGCAAGCGTCGACTTTGGTACGGGCGCTGGGACTACAAATACGAGCAGGCCGCGAAAAAGGGCGCCGCGGGCGTCATCATCATCCACACGACGCCGTCGGCCGCGTATCCGTGGCAAGTCGTCGTGTCGTCGAACACGGGCGAGCGCTTCGAGCTCCCGGCGGTGCCGAACGAGGCGCGCCTCGTCGCGAAGATGTGGGCGACCGAAGAGGCGACGCGCAAGGTCGTCGCGTTCGGCGGAAAGGATCTCGACGCGCTGCGGGCCGGCGCTGAGAAGCGTGATTTCAAGCCAGCGCCGCTCGGCGTGAAGATGTCGCTCGCGATGACGAACAAGACGCGCAACGTCGAGAGCGCGAACGTCGTCGGCGTTCTTCGTGGACGCGATCCCAAGCTCGCGGCCGACGCGGTCGTCTACACCGCGCACCACGATCACCTCGGTGTCGGCATCGCGAAGAACGGCGACGCCATCTACACCGGCGCGCTCGACAACGCGTCGGGCGTCGCGTCGATGCTCGCGGTCGCGCGCGCGGCGGCGCTCGCGAAGAGACCGCGTCGAACGCTCGTCTTCGTCGCGGTCACCGCCGAAGAGCAAGGGCTCCTCGGCTCCGAGTACTACTGCGCGCATCCGACGTTCTCGCCCGGGCACATCGCGGCGAACCTCAACATCGATTCCGTGAACAACCGCGGCAAGACGAACGACGTCGGGTTCACCGGCTTCGGCAAGTCGTCGCTCGACGCGGTCATCGTCGCGATCGCCTCGGCGCAAGGGCGCACCGTGCACGGCGATTCGTTCCCCGAGAAAGGATCGTTCTATCGATCCGATCAGTTCAACTTCGCGAAGATGGGCGTGCCGGCGATCTTCGTGCGCGGCGGTCCGTCGTTCGTCGGAAAGCCGGCGGGGTGGGGCGAAGAGCAGGCGAAGCTCTTCGAGACGAAGCACTACCACCAGCCGTCGGACGAATACGACGGCGCGTGGGATCTCTCCGGCGCCGTCGAAGACGCGCAGCTTCTCCTCGTCGCGGGGCTTCGCATCGCGAACGCCGACGCGCTCCCGACGTGGAACGCCGGCGACGAGTTCGAAGCGGCGCGCAAAGTCGCGCTCGCTGCTCGATAAAATTCCTCTGTCTCTACAACGCGTTTCGCGGTGGCGGGACCGCAGCGTGGGTGCGCCGTCCCCCGTCGCGAACGCGCGCGCGATCGAGATTCGCGGGAATTTTCGCGCGGCATGTCCATTGCTGTCGGGCGGGCCATGATCTCGGCAAGGTTCGGCGCGACGGCGCTCGTCGCGGGCATCGTCGTGGGGCTGTCGGCGTTGCATTGCGGAGGCGACGGCGCGAGCGGCGGCGCGACGGGCGACGACGGCGGCGGTGGAGGCGGTGATGGCAGCCCGGGCACCGACGGCGGCGGCGGCGACGGATCGATGACCGGCGACGCGTACATGACGCCCGACACCGGCGTCCCGATCGAAGCGGGCGATCCCGGGATGGTCGACATCACGTTCGACGTCCACGCGAACGTGAACGTCCACGCGATCTCGCCGTACATCTACGGCCTCAACGACGGCAGCCAGGCCGCGGCGACGCACGCGACGATCATCCGAAGCGGTGGCAATCGCCTGACCGCGTTCAACTGGGAGAACAACGCATCGAACGCCGGGAGCGACTACCAGTTCCAAAACGACAATTTTCTCTGCGGCGGCGCCGGATGCGACATGCCCGGCACGATGCTCAAGCAGTTCGTCGACGGCGCGGTCGCGGCCGGCGCGGCGGCGCTCGTGACGGTGCCGATCGTCGACTACGTCTCTGCCGACAAATCGCCCGGGGGCGACGTACGAAACTCGGGCGCGAATTATTTGTCGACGCGCTTCAAGCAGAACAAGGCGGCGAAGGGGTCGGCGTTCGCGAACCCGCCCAACACGACGGACGCCTTCGTCTACCAAGACGAAATGGTCAATTGGCTGAAAGCCACCTATCCAAGCGTGAAGATTCAATACCTGCTCGACAACGAGCCCGACCTCTGGTCCTCGACGCACGCGGAGATCCATCCGACGCCGGTGACGTACGCCGAGCTCAAGACGCGAAACGTGCAGTATGCAACCGCTATCAAAGCGGTCGTGCCGACGGCGATGGTCTGGGGTCCGGTGAACTACGGGTGGGCGGGCTACGTGAATCTGCAGAGCGCGTCCGACGCGAACAACCGCGATTTTCTCGACTACTACCTCGATCAGATGAAGCTCGCGGAGACGGCGGCGGGCAAGCGGCTCGTCGACGGGCTCGATCTCCATTGGTATCCGGAGGCGCAAGGGGGCGGCACGCGGATCGTCGACCCGGGTGCGACGCCGGCGCTCGTCACGGCGCGCGAGCAGGCGCCGCGTTCGCTGTGGGATTCGACCTACTCGGAGACGAGCTGGATCGTGCAATCGAGCACCAACGGACCCATCAATCTGATTCCGCGAATGAAAGCGAAGATCGCGGCGCACTATCCGGGGACGAAGCTGTCGTTCACGGAATGGAACTACGGCGGCGGCGCTACGATCAGCGGCGTGATCGCGTCGGCGGACGTCCTCGGGATCTTCGGACGCGACGGCGTCGACATGGCGATGCTGTGGCCTATGGGCGACGAGTCATTCACGTACAACGCATTCAAGATTTATCGAAGCTACGACGGGCAGGGCAAAGCGTTCGGCGACACGTCGGTGCAGGCGACGACGACCGACGTGCCGAATTCGTCGGTCTACGCGAGCATCGACTCGGGCAACGTCGCGCGGATCGTGATCGTCGCGATCAACAAGGCGACCACCGACAAAATAGCCGGCATTCGCATCGCGCACTCGACGAGCTACGCGCACGCGAAGATCTATACGGTGACCGCCGCGGGCGGGAAGAACGTGGTCGTCGGTGCGCCGCTCACCGCCGTGGCGACGAACGCGTTTCGGTACACGATGCCGGCGCAGTCGGTGACGCTGATCGAACCGACGCCTTAGGCGTCCCGCACGCGCGGCTCGAACAGCGCGCACAGCTCGTCGTGGCGTGCGGCGGCGTCTCTGCGTCCGAGCGCGATGAGGTGCGCCGCGAATTCGCCGTCGAAGAGGAGATACGACACGAGGTCTGCTTCGCCTTCGCCTTCCCATTCGGCCATTCGCCGGAGGAGGCGGCTCGCGACGGCGCCTGCGCGTGTCGCGAAGTCCGGCGTGCGAACGTACTCCGCGGCCGCGGCGCCGATGTCGGCTGATGCCCGGATGTGGACGACGCGCAACGGACGCAGCGCGGAGACGCGCGCCTCGGTGCCGAGTTCCGCGTTGAGCTCGTCGAGGAACGTCGGTCCGTAACGTCGCACGCCCGCTTCGAGGATGTCGTTGATGCGGCCGAGGCGCGCGATGTCGTTGTCGATGCGATCGAGGAGGAGCGCATTGAGCGCCTTGCCGGCGAGAAAAAGCGGCCCGGGGTAGCTCGCTTCGTGCTCGATCTCGCGCTTGCGCGTCGACGGTCCGATGTAGCGCGGGTTCACGACGAGCAGCCCCTCGGCGCCGAGGCGTCGCGCGGGCGAGAGCGGGACGTTTTGACGGAGCCCGCCGTCGCAATAGAAGTCGTCGCCAATACGCACCGCCGGGAACACGAACGGCACCGCGGCGGAGGCGAGCGCGTGCTCGGCTTGAATCGTCGTCGAGCGCACGTCGATCGTAGGATCGCGGCTCCAGCGCGGGACGGTCGCGTTCGCGCGCTCGAGGAAGATGACGGTGCGTCCGGTCGCGACGTCGGTCGTCGAGATCGTCAGCGCCCCGAGGCGTCCTTCGCGCACGTGATCGCGAATGCGATCGAAGTCGATCGCGGCCGAGACGAGGCTCTCGACGCCGCGCGGATCGAGAATGCCGCCGCGTCGCGCTTCGCCGGCGCGAATCGGCGTCGGTTTCCCCGCGACCAGACTCCGCACGAGGCCGATGATTTCGTGCGTGTTGGCGCGAACGAGCTGCGGGAGTCGAAGGCCGGTCCATTCACGCACGAGGCGCTGGATTCCGCGCGACGGATCGTCGGCGGCCGCCGCGAGGGCGCACGCATTGATCGCGCCGACGGACGTGCCGCACAGGATGTCGAGCGGAATGGGGCGACCGAGCGCGCGCGCGACCTCGTCGAAGACGTACGCGACGATGCCGACCTCGTACGCGCCGCGCGCGGCGCCGCCTGCGAGAACGAAGGCGATTCGAGACGACGCGGAGGTGGAAGCCACGTGGCTACTCTATCGTGGAAAATGGCGGCCTTGCCCGCCGCGTGCTAGTTGCCGCGTCCCCATGACGAAGTCCGACTTCTCGTCCCTGGTCGGACCGGCGCTCGCGAGTGCGCTCGAACGCAAAGGGTACGTCGCGCTCACGCCCGTTCAGCTCGCGGTGCTCGATCCGAAGCTCGCGGGGCGCGATCTCCGAATCACGTCGCAGACCGGCTCCGGCAAGACGGTCGCGATCGGTCTCGCGGTGCGCGACGTCGCGGAAGGGGAGGCGGCGTCCTCGAGCGGAGGGGTCGCACGGCCGCGCATCCTCGTGGTCGCGCCGACGCGCGAGCTCGCGAAGCAGGTCGAAGAGGAGCTCGCGTGGCTGTACGCGCCGCTCCGCGCGCGCGTCGCTTCGGTGACCGGGGGCGCGAGCTACCGTGACGAGCGTCGCATGCTAGGCGCCGGACCGATGGTCGTCGTCGGGACGCCGGGTCGCTTGCTCGATCATCTGAAACGCGGCGGCGTCGATCCGAGTCAGCTGCGCGCGGTCGTCCTCGACGAAGCCGATCGCATGCTCGATCTCGGATTTCGCGAGGACCTCGAGGCGATCCTCGCGCTCACGCCTCCGGAGCGCATGACGCATCTCATGTCGGCGACGTTCCCGCGCGACGTGCGCGCGCTCGCCGACAAAGTGCAGCGCGCGCCGGCGATGGTCGAAGGGACGCCGCTCGGCACCGCGAACACCGACATCGCGCACGTCGTTCACCTCGTCGACGCAAAGCATCGCGTCGACGCCATCGTCAATTTGCTCCTCTCGACACCGGATGCGCAGACGCTCGTGTTCGCGCGCACGCGTGCCGACGTCGCGCGCATTACACGCGAGCTCTCCGAAGCGGGGTTCCGCGTGAGCTCGTTGTCGGGAGAGATGGAGCAGCCGGAGCGCAACCGCGCGCTCGCGGCGTTCAAGCGCGGCGGTCTCCACGCGCTCGTGGCGACCGACGTCGCCGCGCGCGGCATCGACGTGCAGGACATCGCGCGCGTGATTCACGCCGAGCCGCCCGACGACGCGGATGCGTACACGCATCGCAGCGGTCGCACGGGGCGCGCGGGGAAGAAGGGGACGAGCTGCATCCTCGTCGCGCCCGCGGGGCTGAGCCGAACGTCGAACCTCTTGCGGCGCGCGCGCGTCGAGTTTCGCGTGTTGCCGCTTCCGACCGCGGACGAGATTCGATCGGCGAGCGACGAACGGATCTTCGCGGAGCTCTCCGGAGATCTCGAAGACGAGACAGCGGACGCGCGCGCGCAAGTGCTCGCGCAGAGGCTCGCGGACGCGGGGTTCGCGACGCGATCGTTGGCGCGCCTGATCGCGCGCATGCGCCACGCGGGATCGGCGGAGCCGCGCGACGTGCGGCCGATCGCTGCGCCGATCGATCGCAAGTCGCGCCCGGCGGCACACGCGCCGTCACTGCGCGTAAGACACGCGGATGCGCCACGCGAGCGACACGCCGATGCGCCGCGCGAACGACACGCCCACACGCCACGCGGTCAACACGCCGACGTGCCACGCGCCGCTCGCGACGACGTCGGATGGATCCCGTTTCGCGTTTCGTGGGGCCGCGAGCAAGGCGCCGACGCGCGCCGGCTCCTCGCGCTCGTGTGCCGACGCGGCGGGATCCGCGGGAGTGACATCGGGAGGATTCATATCGCGCGCCGGTACGCCGTCGTCGAGGTCGCGCCGACGGTTGCCGACGCGTTCGCGCGCGCCGCGCAGGAGCCGGATCCGCGGGATCCGCGCGTCGCGATCGTCCCGGAGCGGCCACCGCAAGCGGCACACGGTGGCGACGCTACGCCGAAGCGCCGTTCGACGCGTTAGCTGCAAGAGCGGTTCGTTGGTCGCATGGAGCGGCACAAGGTCGCGGCGGTCACGTCGAGGTGGTGCGTCGATAGGCGATGACGCCGTGATCTCGCCCGAAAAAGGGCTGGACGGAAACCTCCTTGAAACGAGATTTCAAAAAGTGAACGGCGAATCGGTTTGGTGATGGCGCACCGCGCGACTCCACGCTACTCGCGGGCGGGAGGTCTCCCTCTTTCTTGTTTCGCCCGGAGACGACGTAACCGAGCGGGTCGAGGCCCTCACACCTCCTGATGAGAACAACTTCTCGTCGTGGCGGATACGCCACGCGAACGGGTTCTCTGCGCCCTCAGGTCGATTTCTCGCAACGAGCGGCGGGAGGTACCGACATCCATCTGAGACGACAAAGACTCGTGAGCCTTACCGCTACCGCCGCTTCCTCGAACCATACGTCCCGTCGCGAATGCACGATCAGCGTCCTCCAACTCAGGTACCTACGCCCATGCGAGCACATACCCGCGTCCACCGCGTCCACTCCGCTGTCCCGTTCGTTCTCGCCGCGCTTGTCGCGGGCTTCGGCGCATGCAGTCATCGAAGCGGCGTCGAAACCGTCGGCGATGTCCCAGCGGTGGAGGAATGCGCGGAATACGAAGCCGCCTTCAAAGCGTGTGCGGCCAAGCTCGGCACTGCCGCCGACGACCTCACCGACAAACACGTGCGCACGATGCGCGTCGGTTTTGCGTCCACGCCAAGGGACGAGCGATCGCGCGAGGAGCTGAAACGAACTTGCATGGCAGGAGCGCTGCGCATGACCGAGGCGTGCCGATGAAAGCGCTGGCCCAGTTCCGGCGCGCGCCCGCCGCGTTCTTTGCGTTCGTCGCCGCGCTGTGCGTGTGGACAGTCGATGCGCGCAATGCCGCGTACGCGGCCACGGCCGACAACGCTGCTCCAACAGGACTCGCCACCCCCGAATCGGGTGGGGACGCTGCGGCCAACGCACTCGCGTCGGCGAGCGTCGAACCGTCGACGGGGGTTCTTCGCGCGAGCTACCCGTTTCATTTGCCGACGGCACGTGGTCGCGTTCAGCCGACGCTCGGACTGAGCTACGGGTCCACCGCCGGTGTGCGCGAAGCCGGCTATGGATGGGGGCTCAGTCTTCCGGTCATCGAGCGCCGTCACCCGTCGGGCAACCGGGGATCGCCGACGTACGTCGATCCACCCGGCGGCTTCCCCGGCGACGGCGATCGCCTCGTCTTCGACGGCCAACCGCTCGTTCTCATCTGCGCGGTGGTCGATGGTTCGTGTGGCGTAAACAGCAGCGGAGCGACTCCGGAGCGCATGCCGCCGAATGTCTTCGGCTGGTCGTATTTCCGGCTCGAGGTCGAAGGACTCTTCGCGCGCTTCTTCTGGTCGGGGGACAAGCGCACGTGGCTGGTCCAGCTCAAGAGCGGCGAGACCATGGAGCTCGGGGTGCCCTACGGCGGCGGCGACGAACAGGGTTTGGATCGCGACGGTGCGCGCGGCATCTTTCGCTGGAATGTCGTCCGACGCTACGATGCTTACGGGTCTTTGAATCGCGTCGAGTACGCATGGGCAAAGGACCTGACGAAGCGAGGCGTAGGCTACCTGACCGATATCTTCGACACGCCGAGCGAGAAGAACGAGTTCGCGCACCGAACGCACCTCGACTACGAGGCGCCGCCGGATTTGGTCGTCGACTACTCGCCGCGCTGGCACGCGGTTCCCGACTGGCGGCTGACGACGGTCACGATGACGAGCGCATCGCGAAGCTCCGCGGCGCGTGAGCTCGTGCGGCGGTACCACCTCAACTACGGCTCACAGGGCCACCAGTCCTTCCTTTTGTCTGTCCAGTTGGAGGGACGTTGCGGCCCGACGTCCGAGGCGACGGCTCTCGCCACTCCGCAAATAATTTGCGACACCCTTCCTCCGACGACGATGGAGTACGGCGGCCGGTCTGGGTCTGCCGCATCCGTTTGGAACATGCAGGGTCCAGTGAGCCTCGCCGAAGGCGGGGACGTGTCGATCGTCGACGTGAATGGCGACGGCCTCCCAGACATCGTCGCTCCGTACGCGGCGACGCCCTCTTGTCATTGCTACGGGTATCCGCGCAACGTCTGCGATCCCAAGCGTCCCAACCCCTGCGGAATCGGCCGCTCGTGCGGATGCGTCGACACGACGCCCGTGGGCGACCGTGTGCAGACCGTTTACCTGAGCTCGATCGACGGGCATCGTGACTCGCTGACGCCAGTCCGGATGGCGATCAACCCGAGTTTGCTCGGCGCCACTCCAACGACCTTCTTGTCGAGGTCGGCTCCTGGTCGCTCGGTCGTCGGTGACTGGTTCGCGGATGGTCGAGCGAACGTGCTCTGGCGCGATGACCATTCCATCGCGCTTTACTCGCCGTACGATTTCTCCACCAACAATAGCGCGTGGGTGTGGTGGGGAGGTCTTTCGTCGTCTACGGTTCCGCCCGATTTCACCCACCCGGCGCCGGGGACCTCTCAACCATTTGTCGCACTCTACGGTGACGTAGACGCTGACGGACTGACGGACCTGGTTGGTAGTTACCTTGCGAACTACCTGAGCATGCGAAGCGCCGATGGGTCGATACAGCCTTTCGCGCACGTCGTCTCACACCCTCTTGCCGAGCCTAAACCGGGCCTCCCTCCTTCAAGCTGTGGAGGCGCTCCCGCCGGAAATTTCGCCGGCGACAACTGGGACTCTAGTTCGGGTTGTGTAGGCCCCAGCGCGCTCCTGTTAGCCGATCTGAACGGCGATGGTCTGCCCGATCGGGTCTCAGAGCGGATGCGATTTCGCTCGAAAATGGAATGCGTAGCCGGTGGAGGTTGCCAAGTTGTGGATTGGCTGCCGTACGGGTTGCAACTAGCTGCAGAGATGGGCAATGGCGATGGCACGTTTCAGGGCAGCCAACTCTACTCGGACGACTTGAACGGGGGAATCCGAACGACGGAAGATCCGCCAAACCTCTTCGCCGACTACGCCCTCGACTTCCGACTCCTGCACGACGTGACGGGCGACGGGCTCGCCGATGTGGTTGTCGCCCAAGACGACGGAATCATCGTCCACGTGGCAATGCGACGGAGCGACGGAACGCCGACGATCGACGTCGCCGCAGACCGCAGTTTCGACAAATCGAAGATTCCAGGTTGGCAGCGAGACAAGTGCGAGGTACGCGCCGCCGACATGGATGCCTCGGGCACGGACGACATCGTCGTGATTTGCCCGCAGTCCGTCGTCTACAAGTCATTCGACTCGGACCATCCACGCCACCTCCTTTCGGGCATCTCGAACGGCCGCGGCGCGCTCACGGATATCGAATATGCGTCCACGAGCGCGATCTCGGTGGACCTGCGCCGACAGGGTTTCGCATGGGCTTCCAACACGCCGCAGCCGATCCACGTCGTGACCAAGGTCACGACGCGCAATTCGCTGCCTGGCACGAAGGAGGAGCTTCATGCGGTGGCGTACGAATACGTCGACCCCGTCTACGACGGTCTCGAGCGGAGCTTTCGCGGTTTCAAAGAAGTGACGACGCGCCAGCTGGGCCAGAACCCGGCCAACGTTCAACGTACGCGATTCCTCGTTGGGCACTGCGAGGACGACAATCAACACGGTTGCCCGCGCACGATCGACCGTCCGCGCGAGGCGCTGCGAGGGTTGCCTGTTCTGACCGAGACGTCGGCGAGCACGGGCGACTATCTGTCGACGACGCACACGACCTACCGATTGCACGTCCTCTTCACCGGTTTGGATGGTCGGAAGGTCCGGTTTGCGTGGCCGGAGCAGACCGATAGTTTCATCTACGATGGAGCCCCCGCCACCTCGCCGAGCATTTCGCTCGTCGAGATCAATGCCACCGAGGACCCCGTGCTCTCTCACCAAGAGACCGTCCCGCTGCGTGCGTCCGGCGCGCACACCCAGATCACGCGCGTCATCGACGACTTCGGCAACGAACGCGAAGTATGGGACCGCGGTCGCATCGACGCCGTCGCGGACCCGCCGACCCACACAATCAAGGACTGGAACGCTTTCGGCGCGGGTGGCTGGGCGTGGCGGGTGACGACGTCTTTCGTCGACGGCGCGGGGCAATCCAGCGGGAAGCGGTACGTCACCGCCGAGTACGACAGTCTCGGGCAGACGAGCGTGGTGAATGGGTGGCTCGACGGGATCGTCGACCTGGACCGCCACCATGAGGATCCCGCGGGGCTCATGGCTCCGAAGCCATCGTCTGCGTCGACTGGCGCGTGGGTCAAGCTCGCTTCGTATGACTACACCTCGTTCGGAAACGTCGCTCGCATCGTCGGAGCGTCCGGGCACTGCACGAGCACGACGTACGATGCGCTGTTTGGACAACTGCCGACGAGCTGCACCGCGTACGTAGGGGTTCGCACGTCCCAGGCGCCATGCGGAGAGAGAGCGCTGACGACGCTCCTCTTCGTGGACCGCGGGATCGAAGCGACCGCGATGACGGTCGCGCCAACCGGAGCTACGACGACGACCCAGTTCGACGGGTTCGGTCGCCCCACGAGTCTCTGGCGGCCCCCGCTCAGCTCGACGGCGTCGGTGCTCATCGACTACGTCGACCCCGTCGGATCGCCCGCGCGAGTGCGCACGACGACGGCCTTCGGTCCCGCGAGCTTCCAGGTTCACACCACCTGGCGCGTCATCGACGGATTCGGACAGAGCATCCTCCAGTTGGACGAGGCCGATAGGTCAGCGGGCGACGAAGGCGATTGGATCGTGAGCGGCTTGCCCGACCGCGACGCGTTGGGCCGAGTGGTTCGCAGTTATCTCCCTGGTTTCTACACCGGTGATCCGGCTGTGTATTCGCTCGCGCGGTCGACGTCTGCCACCTTTCGCCAGACGGATTACGACAACTTTGGGCACGTCAACGCGGTCCACGACGTCGACGGGAAGATTGTGGCGCGCAGCAGGTATCGCGGACTCGCGGTCGACAGCTCCGACGAGCAACAGCTGGCGGTAGGGCTCAAGACCACGACGTACCGCGACGGGCACGGCCGCGTCGTGCGTGTCAGACGCGACCTGCAAAAGGACTTCCGTCAAGTCGACGTTGCCTATCAGGCGACGGGCGAGATCGCGTCTGTCACGCAGTCCCATCAAGGCGGCGCCCCAGTCGTCCGGTGGATGCAATACGACTCCTTCGGGCGCATGGTGCTCAACGCGGAGCCGAACACCTCGACCGGCTTCTCGCCCGATCCGACCCAAGCCTCCGGAATGAAGGCGTGGCGATACGTCTACGACGACGCCGGAGAGCTCGTCGCAACGAGCGACGCGCGCGGCTGCGGCGAGAATTTCTACTACGACGCGGGCGGACGCCTGGTCGCCGAGGACTTCTCGCCCTGCCTGCGCAGTCAACCCGACTATTCGCCCCCCGCGGTCGTCGACGGCAACGTCGTCGGCCCCGACGGCAGCGAGACGTTCAACGTCTACGACGCGCCTGAACCTGGGCAAACTACGGATTACGGCGGATGGCCCGTACTCCTGCTTGGCCATCTGTCAGCCACCACGGATCGCGCGACGCACACGCGATTCGCATACGACATTCGCGGGCGCACGACCGGAATCGCGCGGCAGATCGCCAAGCCGGGTCCGGTCGATCCCATCGCGGCGAACCGCTACGCGCCGACGTGGTACCGCAAGGCGGCGCGCTACGACGACGCCGATCGCGAGACACTGGTCTCGACCGGCGCCGATGTGCCCGCGCTGATGGGCTCCGATGGTCAGAGCCTCGTCGCTGCGTTCTATTCGGCGCGAGGCGTGGTGTCGGGCGTCTGGGGAAGCTATGGCACGTTGCTCGAAGGGCAGCAGCTCGACGCGGATGGTTTCCTCCGCCAGCAGCGCTTTGGTGACAAGGCGAAGACGCACGCCGATTTCACGCCCGATCTTCGACGGCGACTCGGCTCGGGGAGCGTCACCAGGACAGCGCCGCAGCTGTGGAGTGACCCGGTCACTCACGGCTACCGGCCGCCTGGTGGTACCGATTCCAGCACGCTTCAAACAGCGCTGGCGAGCAATGTCTATGACTACGATCCGGCAACCGGCGAGCTCCGGACCATCATTGACAGTCGCATTTCCGGCGAATGGCCGACGGGCGCCAAGCCGGTGCGACGAGGGATGGTCTACAACGAGCTCTCCCAGCTGAGTGTCGTCAACTACGACTACATGACCGCGTCGAAGGACGACGCGTTCGAGCCGCCGCTCGGACCCGAGGCGGGTAGCACGGACATCGTCCCGTCCGTAAAAATGCAGCAGCGCATTCGCCAGGAGGTCTTCGAGTACGACTTCCTGGGCAACACGACGGCGAGCGTCGATGACAAAGGCGTCTTTTGGGATCGCGGTCTCGGGCCGATCGTCAACGGCACACCGACCAGGGGACCGAATCAGCTCGTGAGCGCGGGCGCGACGGGCGCCGGCACCATGAACGCGGACTACGATCCCGCTGGCAACCTGACGGGGCTCACGGTGCGACGCGATGCCGATTGCGCGACGAACGGTGCGACCGAGAGTTGTTCGCAGCGTTACGTCTACGACTGGGACGAAGTCGGTCGGCTTGCGCGCGCGCGTCGTTGGGACTTCACGGCGCGCGTACCTCCGGCCGTCATGCCGAACGACGCGGCATCGGATCTGACGTTCGCGAACGACGCAGGCGGGGCGCGCGTGCTGAAGGTCACCGGTGGGTCCGCGCCGATCGTGAGCGCAGACATCTTCGCGACGCTGCGTTTGGAACGTGCCGCTTGGAACACGACCGCCGGCGACTACGATCGCAACGCGGATACCGAGCACGTGTATCTTGCCATTGGCGGCGCGAGCTATGGCCGCCTGCTCTATGCGAGCAGTGGCCTGCCAACGCTCCACGACAATCCCCTTCACGTTCTCTTGGAGGTGGGTGACCACCTCGGCTCTACGAGCATCGTGGTCGATCAGGCGACGAGCGAGCTTGTCGAGCGCACGACGTACCAAGCGTTTGGCGCCACGGAATCGGACTACCGACCGTCGCGTTGGCAAAGCTTCCGTGAGGACTTTCGGTTCACCGGCAAGCTGGACGACAAAGAAGTCGGGCTGACGTACTTCGGAGCGCGGTACTACTCGGCCGCGCTCGGACGCTGGATGAGCTCCGACCCGCTGACGATTCACGGGCTCGGCGCGGATTTGAATCCGTACGCGTACGTGGGGGGATCGCCGCTAACGGACACCGATGCCAATGGCCTATGCGACTCGGATCAGTCGTGCATTGGTGGGTTTGGATCAGGTTCCGATTCAGGAGGACCTGGACCCCTGCCGCTCCCGTTCGGCGCGGGCTCCGGTCCTCCTGGAGACGTCGGGCTCTTCGGACCGCAAGGTTCGCAGGGGAGCGGGGGCGGGGGCGGGATTGGCGGCGGCCCGTGGACGCCGCCGAGATCGTGGGCCGGCGATGGGAGCGGTGCTGACGACTGGAAGAACATTGAGTCAAACGCCTTGTTCGCGAATTCCGCAACGGGCGACGTGACGTGGACTCCCCAAGGGACTTCGCCGTTTTCGGCAATGTTCTTGGGCTCGCCTGTCTACACCGACCCGATGGGCGACGCGCTCAAGTCGTGTGGACTCTGTATGTCGATTGGCCAATTTGTGGTCGGTGCAAATCCGATAACTGGTCCGCTCCTCGGGTTGGCGGCCTTCACCGACGACTCGAAAGCGTGGTGGGAGCGCGGCTTGGGGCTCGCGGCCGTCATTCCAGCGGGCGTGATATTTCGCGGGATGGGTGCCATTGGGAGGGGACTGCGGGCTTTTGGGTCTTCCAGCTCGTTCGTGTATCAACTCGTGGATCACGCGGGCGACGTCGTCTACTACGGCATTAGCGAGAATCCTCTTGTGAGGCTCGGCGCGCACTCGCGGCTCCCGCCGGGGCCATTCGCGGGGATGCAGCTCATCTCGGAAGGGCTACCGCTCGCTCAAGCGGAGGCGCTCGAAACGTCGCTCATTCAGCAAGCCGGTGCGGAGGGACGAACCCTGTACAATGTTAGTCAGTCCTCCGTCTTGCGCGGGACGCCGCCCGGTCTGTCGATGCCCTCGACAGTCACGCCGCTACAGACACTGCTCAACCCGAAACTCTACGCGAGGTGAACGACCATGGGATGGTGGAAAGTTGAAGGAACGCAACACGTGATCGGTGATCTCCCTCTCGATACGCTCGGTGCGGCGGCGGGGGAGATCGTTGCGGCGTACGAGGCTGCATTCAAGCGTCGCCCGACCAAGGCGGAATGGGAGGCATTGCTCTTGGGCATCCTCGGCGCGGAGGAGGAGGAGGCCCGCGTTATGGACGAAGGCGTCGTGAAAAAGGTTCGCCTCGACCTTAGCTAAACGGAAGGCGTCGCTCTTACCGCAGAGTGGGCAAGTGTCTCCAATGGCGATTGGCGACTACTTCGCCGGCATGCATGAGAAGGCGGAGAAGGGCATGATGGTCGCCAGCATTATGGGCCACGATACATGAAGGCAGCGCGCGACTTCTTGGAGACCCAATGACCCTGAACTATTCGGAGGGGACCTGGTTCGCGGTTCCGTTGCGGGAGGGCGGCTTCGCGGTCGGGCTTGTAGTCCGCGCGACTTCGAAGGGGCCGCACATATTGGTGTACCTGTTCGGACCGAAGCGCGAGTCGGTTCCATCACTCGCGGAGGTTGCAAGCCTTCGCGCGCCGTCGGCGATCAAGGTGGCCCGCACTGGCGATCTTCATCGGCTTGACGGCAGGTGGCCGCTGCTCGGGCAATCTCACGATTTCCGGCGGAGTGATTGGCCCTTTCCGAGGTTTGTTTGGTCTGACGAGATCGTTCGTCGGGCTTGGGCAGTACAGTACGCTGAAGACGACCCAGGGCTCGCGATCGCGAAGGAACCGGTTGAGTTCGGCACCTCGGTGCTTGATCGCGACTCCTCGCTTGGCGCGGGGGCGGTCGAGCTGGTTCTCACCAAACTTCTGGGATGACGCCATGGACAATGGGGACCATATCGCGCTGAAGGCTCTATCGGCCGGGACTAGCGGCAAGCGCACGCAGCTGTTCCGGCACTTCATCTACGTTGCGGAACAAGCCCAAGGAGACGCGCTAGCGACGAGACTAAAGCGAGATGGGTTTGAGGTAGAGACGAGAATGGGGGCCGATGGCACAAATTGGTTGGTGCTCGCACGTCACAAGTTGCTCCCTGACGAGGAAGCGATCGATCGATTGCGCGAGCAACTCACCGAGATCGCCGATGCCGCTGGCGGCGAGTACGACGGTTGGGATGCGGATGTCGGCGCGTCCTGATGCGCGATAGGCAAGTGGACATGACCTCACCGCGAATCGCACTTCTCGTCGGCGTTTCTCCTCCCTTCCGGCGG
The DNA here is from genome assembly GCA_038209335.1 of Polyangiales bacterium. Classification (GTDB taxonomy): domain Bacteria; phylum Myxococcota_A; class Polyangia; order Polyangiales; family Polyangiaceae; genus JBBQXV01. The sequence goes on from JBBQXV010000004.1 coordinate 49,178, forward strand.
GGTCGCTGTGTCTCTCGAGCCACCGCTCGCGGATGCCGGCACGACGTTGACCGACGCCGAGATCGGTTGGGGGCTGAACTTGGTGGAGTTCAGTGACTTCTAAATTCGTTTGGCCGCTCGTCGTTGTGGAGACTCCTGCCAAAGTGGCCGCGCTCGTTTCGGCGTCGCGTCACCTCGGCGGAATCCCGATGGACGAGTTACAGAAAGTTTCCTTCGAACACGAAGCGGCAGTCGAGGAGTCTTCCCTGACCGTCTTCGCGCGACCAACCATGAACATCGCATGATGCACCAATCACGCATAGCGTTGGCGTTTGTACTCTGCACGGTTGCGGCCTGCGGCGGACGCCTCGCGCTCGACGATGAAGTCCCAGTCGACGCGAGTACCGAGAGCGACTCCCACGACGCGCATTCACTCGACTCGCCCGTCATGTTCGACGCGCATCCGGACGGGCCGTCCGCGTCACAGGACTCCGGTGCCCCGGACGCCGCGATGCTCGACGCAACCCACGTCGACACAGGCCTAACGGACGCACGCGCAAGCCTCGACGCCTTCTCCGTCGCACGCTGTCTCATCGGCGGCAACGTAATGGTCGTCGAGGGCGATCCCGGTGAATACCTACTCGCCGGGAGCACGGCGGTCATCGACAGCGGCTGGTACGTCGTCGGTTACCCAAGTCGCGTCTGGGTCGAGGCCGGCACATGGCACTTTGTCGTGCAGTCGCTGCCACTCCCGCTCGCGGTGGGTGTATACGAGGACGCATCAGCAACGGTCGGCGCGAATCTCCAACTGGCTGTGTGGAACGCACAGAAGTGTCCCGACGGGAGCACGGGATCATTCGAGATCGACGACATCGGGTTTTCGGTGCGTGGAGCCGATCACTTCACCGCGACATTCGACCAGCGCTGCAATGGCGAGGACGCGGCCCTGCGAGGATGCGTTCACTACGCTCAATAGGCGCAGGTCAGCTCAGTGCTCAAAGACGCGCGCGTCCGTGGGCTCCGTTATTTAGCTCGATAGGCATTTGAAAGATGACCTCACCGCGAATCGCACTCCTCCTTGGCGTCCTCCTCCCTTCCTGCGGCGGGCGCTTGTCTCTCGATCCGCCGCTCGCGGATGGCGGTGCGACGTCGACCGACGCCGAAATCAGTGGCGATGCAACGTCGACGTCGGACGCGGGATCGCTCGACGCGGAGAGCGCGATCGACGCGCCGTCGGCGGACGAAACGATGGCTCCGTGCAACGCGGGCGGGAACGTATTTAACATCGAAGCGCCGGGCACGAAGCTACCCTTCACGCCCGGCACGTGGACGTTCACCGACGCCAACGCGCAATGGGAGACGCATACGAAGCCCGAGCTCATCGTCGCCGGCATCTACAAGAGCAATGGCATCTTCAACAGCCTCTCCGCGCGCCCTCGCGTTCCGGGGACGTATCGGTTGTCGGCAGACCCCGCGGACGACACCCTGTTCCTCGGCCTGTCGGGAGACAGCTGTCACGTGACACGTGGAAGCATGAGCATCGCGAGCGTGACCACGGAGCCATCGCCTGGAAATCCCGACGGCTCGCGGATCACGTCGCTCGTGCTTTGGTTCTACGGCGAATGCAAAGCGACCGTTGAGACTGTGTCGACGCGCGGATGCGTTCGGTACAACGCGCCGCCGTGATCTTCGTGGTCAATCTGGGAGCCACAAAAACACCTCAGCCCCGGATCCACGACGAGCACCAACTCCTTTCGTCGATTGCCGCCGCGGTCGCGTGCCGTCACGGACGTCGAGACGGCGGCGCGCTCGGACTGAAGACGACGTACCCGTCGATGTAGAAGTCATCGACGTCCACGTCGATCGACCGAGTCGTCGATGCAACAGTCATCGACGTCCACGTCGAACGACCTATCCGTCCATGAAAAAGTCCTCGCCGTCGACGTCGATCGACGTGGCCGTCGACGAAGCAGTCATCGACGTCTACGTCGATCGACCTGGCCGTCGATGTCGATCGACCTGGCCGTCCACGTCGTCGACATCGCCGGATAGGTGAAAGTCCTCGACGGGTAGGTAAAGTTCCTCGACGTCCAGCAGGGCGTACGAGATCAACGACTCCGTCCGAGGGATCTCGGAGCGCACCGAGCGACCGTCCGTCGATCTACATGCAGCTGCACAGCGGATCGCCGTGCTTGCACGTGCATTTCCCGCCCGGCTTCCCGGGAGTGCCGAAGCCGGCGCTGTCACGCACGCCGACCTTCGTCTTCCCAGGCGCCGTCGGCTCGGGCTTGCTCGCTTTGAGGAGACGCGCGCGCGCGTCGTCGGCTTCCTGAAGCGCCTTCTTCTGCGCGTCCGTCAGGATCGGACGCTGCGGCAAGGCGTCGTCGCCGATCGCCGGGACCGGCGGCTTCGGCGCGGCGGTCGGCTTCGCTGTCGCGGTGAGCGCGGCTGCGGCTGCGGCCTTCGTCGCATCCGACGAGTCACCTCCACCGACGGCGAACGCGATCACCGCGACGACGGCGGCGACGCCCGCGAGCGCACCAAAGACGAGCGGCATGCGCGAGCGAGGACGCGGCGGCTCGACGAGCTCCGACAGATCCATCATCACGGGACGCAAGCTCTGCGGCGCGAACGCGACCGGCGGTGGCGTCATCGAAGGCGCGGCCGGCGCTTCGAGACCGAGGAGAACGCCGAGCTTCGTCCACTCGGTCGCGTCGGGCCCAAGCACGAGCGAATCCTCGGTGATCTGTCCGGCCTGAAACGCCTCGTCGAGTTGATCGAGCGTGCCGCGACGGACGTCGCCGTTCGGGAGCGCGACGCTCCAGATCTCTTCGTTCGTTCCGCTCGCTGCGCCGGTCGTCGTCATGGTCGGCCTCCGAATGGTGCGGAAGCTTGCCAGGCCATCCCTCGCAGCAGATCGTATTTCTTCCGTCTCTACCGCTCCACTTGAATTCGTACGTCGTGACTGTCGAGATTCGACATTTTTCCGCGCTGCGTCAGCGGAGTTTCGCGCTCCCGGCGCCGACGATTCGTATCCACGCGCGCCCACCCGCGGCGTCGATCGCCCACGCGCTCGTCGTCGATGCGCGCACCGCCGCTTCGTCCGCGACCCTCGATCCGGCGCCGTCGACCATCGTGATCGCGCCCGTCGCGCCCATCCGCGCGCGAACGTCGACGTCGATCGTCAGCATCGTGCGCGCGCTCCCCGGCGTCCACGCGACGCCGATTCCTTGCGCGCCGTCGTCGATCGCGATCGCCGCGCCGTCATCGAACGTCGTCCGCGCCGCGCCCATCACCCACGCGCGCGCCTCCGCCTCGGCGCGCCGCGACGCGAGCGTGACCGTGCCCGGCTCCGTCGCGTCGACGAGCGTGTCGATCCCGTCCGGGTACATCGGGACGATCGCGCCCGCGCGCGCGAAGAGCGGCGGCTGTCCCAGCGGCGCCGCGACGTTCTCGTCTTTCGGACCTTCGTGAATCGAAGCGTCCCACCACGAGATCCATTTCCCTGGCGGCATGTGCACGTCGCGCGACGTCACCCCCGCGACGACGACCGGCGCCGCGAGAAGATCCGGACCGAGCAAGTACTCGTCGTCCGCGCGCGCGCGCGATCCGACGTCGCTCGGAAACGCGAGCGGCAGCGGTCGAATCGTCGGCGTCCCGTCCTTCGTCGCGGCGGCCATCATCGCCGCGAGGTACGGCACGAGGCGCTGATGCAAACGCGCGAGCCCGCCGTAGATCGTCGCCGCCTCTTCGTCGAACATCCACGGGTTGTGACTGTCGCCTCCGCCGCCGAGCTGCAACACGACCGAGAGCGCCGTGTGCTCCGCCCATCGCAAGAGCGACTCGCGCGTCGGTTCTCCACGGAAGCCGCCGGTGTCCGAGCCGAACGCGGGGAAGCCGCTCGTCGCGAGCGTCTGCGCCGCGACGACGGCGGACGGCAATCCGCCGACGAGCTTTCCGCCGCTCGGTTTCGCGTCGCCGAATTTTTGAAACGCGCTGTCGAGATCGCCCGGCCACACGATGTCGGCCTGTGTCGCGCCGCCGTACGCCGACGCGCGCACGATGAGGATCCCGTTTCCGGGCACCGTCTTGTCGAGGCTCGCGTGGTAGGTGGCGTGCTCGGCGATTGGGTACGTGCGCGCGGTGTGTCCGGTCGTTCCGTCGGCGAAGCGAAGCTCGAGGCGCGCGTTGAAGAGCGCAGGCAAGAGCTCCTCGCCGTAGTCGACTTTGTAACCGCTGAATCCCGCGGTCGTCGCGCGATCGACGAGCGCGATCCAAAACGTCTTCGCCGCGTCGTTCGTGAAGTCGACCAGCGGCGCGCCCCCTTCGCCGACCGGCGCGGTGGGCGAGATGAACGCCTTCCCCGTCGCGTCCTTCACGAAATATCCCTTCGCCGCCGCGTCGGCTTCGAGCATCTGCGCTTCGTTCGCGGGCGCGCCGTGCGCGACCTCGAGGTACGGCGTCGTCCACCCGATCACCTTGAGCCCGAGCGCCGCGAGCTTCGCCATCATCGCCGGCGGATCGGTGAAGCGCTTCGGATCGATCCGGAAGTCGTTGTACGAGATCTGCCACGGGTTATCGATCCACAGGCAGCTCGCTGGGATGTGCCGACGCCGAAGCTCCGTCGCGTCACCGATCGCCGCGACGTCGCTCGCCCACTCGTTGCGCCAGTGCATCGGCGAGAGCGCCCAGAGCGGCAGCGGCCGCGGCAACCCCGTCTGCCGCGCGAACCGTGCGACGATCGCGAGCGGATCCGGATCGACGTAGATGTAAACGTCGAGCTCGCGCCCCTCGAACGTCGCGCGCACGAGCGACGCATCGGTCGTCGCCACGTCGAACGCGCCCGCCTCGCGGCTCGCGACGAAGACGCCGTACCCGCGCGACGACACGAGGAGCGGCACCGGCACGTGCGCTTCGTTCGTCCCCGATTCGAAGTCGCCGTTCACCGCGATGTGCATCGGCACCACGCGACCGCGCGCGTCGACGTGATCGAAGCGTTCGCCGAGCCCGGTGTAGAAGCCATCGTCGGCCGCGAGCGACAGCATCATGAGCGCGGTGTCCGCGGTCTGTGCAGAGACCTTGAAATGGATCGCCTTCATCGACGTCACCGGATCGTCGATCGCCTCCATCGTGACGGCGCTCGCCGCGATCGCGGTCGGCGCGATGTCTCCCGGTTTCACCGGATCGTGCCACGCGTCCGGACGCTCCGGATCGGCGACGCGCGTGAAGAGCGCGACGCCCGGAGGGGTTTGCAACACGACCACGTCGCCGCGCTTCACGACGAGCGATCCGTCGTCGCCGAGCGTCGCGGTCACGTTCCCGCCGAGATCGACCGCGCGCGGCGTCGACGGAGGCACGTTCAGGTGCGAGCCGCAGGCGACCGACAGCCCGGCAAGAAGGAGGACAGAGCGCATCGGCGTCATGGTACCTCCCTCCTCCTTCATTCCGTTCTTCCCGGGAGTCTCATTCGCGATGCATCTGTTCGACCGGCTCGCCTTTCGAAATGGGATCTCCGCAAAAAACCGCGTCGCGCTCGCGCCGATGACGAACCGGCAGAGCCACGACGACGGAACGCTCGGCGACGACGAGCTCACGTGGCTCGCGCGGCGCGCGGACGGCGACTTCGGGATCGTCGCGACGTGCGCCGCTCACGTGGCGAAGGACGGGCAGGGGTGGCCCGGCGAGCTCGGCGTCTTCGACGACGCGCACATCCCCGGGCTACGCACGTTGGCCACGGCGCTTCACGGTCGCGGCGCGCTCGCGTTCGCGCAGATCTTCCACGGCGGCGTCCGCGCGGACGCTTCGGTGTCGGGCACGCGTCCGTGGAGCGCGATCGAAGGCGGCGGTGCGCGCGCGGCGACCGAGGACGACATCCATCGCGTGATCGGCGAGTTCGCCGACGCGGCTGCGCGCGCGCACAGGGCAGGAATGGACGGCGTCGAGATCCACGGCGCGCACGGCTATCTGCTCACGCAGTTCCTCAGCGCGACGAACCAGCGCACGGACGCTTGGGGTGGTTCGTTCGAGAACCGGGCGCGCTTGATTCGCGAAGTGACGCGCGCGGTGCGGGCGCGCGTGCCTGCGTCGTTCGTCGTCGGCGCGCGGATCTCGCCGGAGGATTTCGGGAACGCGAAGGGGATCGATCTCGACGAGAGCCTCGACGTCGCGCGAATGCTCTGCGACGACGGCGTCGACTTCGTGCACCTGTCGCTATGGGACGCGACGCGCAACACGGTGAAGCGTCCGAACGAGCACGCGGTCACGGCGTTCCGCGCGGTCATCGCGAGCGACGTGCGTATCTTCGTCGCCGGCAAACTGTGGACGCGCGCGGACGCCGATCGGATGCTCGGGCTCGGCGCGGACGCCGTCGCGCTCGGACGCTCGGCGATCGCGAACCCCGATTGGCCGCAGCGCGCCATCGACGCGTCGTGGGATCCGAAGCGCCCGCCGCTGACGATCGACGAGCTCCGCGCGCGTGGCCTCAGCGCCCAGTTCGCGGAGCACATGCGACAGTGGAAAGGCTTTGTCGTCTGAAGTAGCGGCGCGCGATCGCGCCGCCGACGCGGACGCGGGGCGCTCTGCGTCGCACGCGCGACGAAACAGCGCCGTTCGTGGCAACTTTGGCGAACGAATGCGTTGGAGCGCCTCTTGCTCTTGTCCATCGAATGCGGTCGCAGATCCTCCGAGGTCGACGCGTCGCGGGGCTCGCCGCCCTGATGGCGACGCTCGTCGGGTGCGAGCAGGCCTACTCGTCGGAGCCCGCGATGTATCCGACGACGACCGTCGCGTACTACGCCGATCCGCAACCTCCAATGATCCCGCCGCTGGCTCCGCCCGGCGCGACGGGCGCGCCGCCGCCGCCGCGCACACAGCGCTACCTGCAGACGCTCGCGCCGTACCACGACGTCGCGCAGCCATCGAACAACGACCTCATCGGCCGCTGGCAGCTTCCGCCGACGAACGCGTGGGCGCGCTACCAGAAGATGACGCTGTTCACTGCGCTCGACTCGACGCCCCGCACCGCGCCGATGCCGGACGTCTCGCAGCTGAGCGTCGTGTCGCGCGCGCGCTCCGCCGCGCAGTGCTTGGCCGCGGCGGGGCTGCCGAACGACACGATGTGGATCGTCGATCTGCGCGGCGCCGCGTCGATCGTCTTCGGCGCGACGCTCAGCGCGGCCGCGCGCGAGCCGGTGTCGCTCGTCGCGACGTTCAACAACTGGCCGGCGGAGCGCGAGCTCATTCCGGCCGACGAGACGCTCGCCGCGCTCGTCGCGTTCACGCCGAAGCTTCCGGATCCGAAGGAGCTGACGACGCGCCCCGTGTTCATGCTCGACGCCTGGCGCCTCGCGTTCCGCGGCGACGTCACCGAGGACGACGTCACCGACAACCGCTACATGCTCGGTCCGACCGATCTGCCGGATGCCGCGACGTTGCGCGCGCGAGGCATCACGAAGATCGCGTACCTCGTCGAGGATCTCGAAGACGCCGCGAACGAGGAGGACGATCTCTACGCGACGTTCCGCGCGTACCAGGCCGCGGGCATTACGCTCTACCTCATGGACTTGAACATCTGCGCGCAGCCCATCGCGCGCGGGCGGACGAGCGAAGTGATCGCGTCGCGCGGCTACGTCTGCCTCGAGCGCCACACGATCATCGAGGACGTGGAGTTCTATCGTCGCGCGCGCGGCGGATTCGGAGGCGTGCACGCGGGGCCCGTGCACGTCGGCGGCGGCGCACCGCACTATGGCGGTGGAGGAGGAGGCTGAGACTCAGCCGCCGCCGCTGTCGACCGGGCCGGGGCCGTACGCGGCGACCGGGCCGCCGTCGGCGTCTTGCGAAGCGTCGACCATCGCCGGTCCGTAGAGCACGCCGGGTCCGTCGTATCCAGAGTCCGAGCTGCTTCCGTCGTGCGTGGCGGCCGCGTCGCCGCTGCCGCCCGTCGTCTCGGTGCCACCGCACGCGACGGCCGCGGCGGCGCCGACGAAGAGGATCGCCGCGCGCGACAACGGACGCGCGATCGACGACGCCGCGCGTGCCTTCGCGTCGGCGCCGAAGCCTTCGGGGACCGGCGCGTCGCAGAACGGGCACGCCGTCTCCGTCGTCCGGATGTGTTGATCGCACACGACACAAGGCTGCAAAGGCTCACGCATCGGTGCTCACCTCTCCCTTCGACTCGTGCATTGTCTCTCGAACGTCGTCGTCCGGCCAGGCTTCTTCGATGAGCTCGAAAAGTCCATGATCGAACGGTTCGCCGGGCGCCGCCGCGATCGCGACGAGCCGCTCGCGGAGCCCCTTCTTCTTCAACTGCAGCGCGCGATGATGGCAGTACGGATTGTTCCCCGGTTTGCCGAAGAGGACGTCGCCGGTCCACGTGCACCCCGCGCGGCACTCGTCCGCGTAGTAGCAAGTCGCGCAGTGGCCCCACAGATCCTTCGTCGTGCGATCGCGCGTGTAACGAAGCGGCGTCGCGCGCTCCCAGATGTCGCGCAGCTTCGTCGTGCGCACGTTGCCGCCGGCCCACGTCTTCGTCGCGAGGCTCGGGCATCCTTTGATCGTGCCGTCCGCTTCGATGCCGATCGTCGTGCGTCCGGCGCCGCAACCGGTGGAGTGTCCTCTTCGCGTGCGCCCGCGCAGGATCGACTCGTACGGACCGAAGTACCCGATGTTGTTTCCAGCGACGACGTTGATCTTCGCGGCGCGCGCGCGCTGCACGAGATCCGCGAGCACCGGAAAGAGCGCGACGAGATCGTACGGCTGAAGCAGCACGTCCGGCTCGTCGACCGCGCGCCCCATCGCGACCGTGAGCTGGATCTGCCAGCTTCGAATCCCCGCGGCGGCGACGCTGTCGTAGAGCGCGGAGAGCTCCGGCATGCTGAGGCGGTTGATCTGCGAGTTGGCTGCGATCGCGACGCCGGCCGCGCGCAGGTTCGCGAGCGCTTCGAACGCGGCGCGGTGCGAGCCCGCGACGCCGCGCAGACGATCGTGCGTCGCCTCGGTCCCGTCGACCGAGACGCTTGCAGAATACAATCCAGCGCGCGCCGCCGCCTCCGCGCGCTCGCGCGTGAGCGAACGCCCGCCCGTCGTCATCGTTGCGAGCATTCCGTTGCGTTTGATCTCGGCGATGATCTCGAGCCAGTCGTCGCGCAAGTACGCCTCGCCGCCGATGAGCGCGATCTCGCGCGTCCCGATCGCAGCGAGCTCGCGCACCATCTCGAGGCACTCCTCGGTCGATAGCTCGTCGGGCCGCGCCTTACCGGCGCGTGAGCCGCAGTGACGGCACGCGAGATCGCAGCGCAGCGTGATCTCCCAGACCGCGATGAGCGGCTTGTGTCGTGCGTCGGTGTCGCGTGCGTCGGCGAGCGGGAGGAAGCGGCGCGCGCGTGTGTCGGAGAAGATCGGGAGCGCGCGTTCGGGCCGCGGGCGCGCGAGGATCGCGGCGCGGGCTTCGGGGGGAAGCGGATCGGGCACGAGATCGAGCGGAGCACGAGCGTTCGCGTCGCGCTAGCCGGGACCTCGACTTCTCGCTGTCGGGCGAAACGTCTGGGTTCACGGCGCGAGCGGCCGAAGCCGCACGTTCAGCGGTACGCGGCACGCGCTCAGCTCCGTGCTCTGCGCGGCGTCGCAGCTCGCGACCGAGCCTCCACTCATCGAGCTCGCCGACGTGGCGCCTTGGATCCGAAACGCGCCGACGTCGTACGACGCAACGAAGTGAGTCGCGCCGCTGCATCCAGGCAGCGCGGCGAGATCCGCGCGCGATACCCGTTCGCACGTCGACTCCTTCACGCCACGCGTGAGCACGACGATCTCGAGCGACTTGCCGCTCCGCACTTCGTCGGCGATCTCCGGTGACGCCAAAGGAAGTCGCGCGGCGAGCTCGCGTGGATCGCGAATCGTGAAGCGCTCGTCGCCGCGCACGTTCGTCGGCATTTTGTAGGAGCCGAAACGGCCGCGGATGGACTCGTCTCTGCAGGTATCGAGGACCTCGAGTCGGCAACCGTCGTAGCGCACGATGACGACGTCGCCGTCGGCGTGTGCGGAGAACATCGACATCGCGGCTTGGGGAATACCGACGATGCGCGGCGTGGGGCCCGCGTTCGAGCACGCGCTCGCGGCGGAGGTCGGCGCCGGTAGGCTCGACGGTCCGCCGCCGCAGCTCGCGACGACGACGAGCACGCCCGCCGCGCCGAGACGAACGCATGACGCTTTCATGCGCGCAGTCTAGCCGACTGGTTGCGGTCAGGTCCCCTCGAGCCCCTTCGGCGTCGGGCAGGTGTGCGTCCCCGTCTTCTCGTCGTACTGCTGGTGATACTCCTCGGCCTTCCAGAAGCGCGCGATCGGCTGGACCATCGTTACGACTTTTCGGTTTCGCGCCGCGTCCTCGCGCGCCATCGCCGCGCGCACGGTCGCCTCTTGCGCCGGCGAGAACGTGAAGATGGCGCTGCGGTATTGATCGCCGACGTCCGGCCCTTGTCGGTTCATCGTCGTCGGATCGTGGTTCTTGAAGAAGACGTTCACGAGCGTGGCGAACGAGACCTTCTTCGGGTCGAACTCGACGAGCACGGTCTCGGCGTGGCCACTCTTGTGCGCGCAGACGACTTCGTAATTCGGATCGTCGGTCTGCCCACCGGTGTAGCCGACCGCGGTCGCGACGACGCCGGGGACTTGGCGGAAGTTGTCTTCGACGCCCCAGAAGCATCCGGCCGCGAACGCCGCGAGCTCGTTCCCTTCGCGCGGCGCGATCGGCGTGCCGCGTCCGACGTGCCCCGGATCGTTGCCGACTGCGCGACGCGCGCCCGGCGCGGTCGTCGTCGACGACGGGCGCGGCTCGGGCTCGGGCGTGGCGGTGGTCCCGGCGCTTCGGCAAGCAGTGAGCACGACGATGGCGGCGAGCGCAGTGAGGATTCGCATGGATGTACAAAGCATACGCTCGACCCGCGCAGAGGTTTCGCGGCAGACGCAGCGGCGTGGCCGAGGTAGGTAGTCCCCATGCATCGTGCGAAAGGACTCGGATTTGCGGCGATCCTCGCGGGTTGTTCGTCGCCCGACGCGGTGAGCGCGCTCGACGCCTCGGCCGCAGACGCCTCCGACGCGGCGAACGAAGCCGCGAGCGATGCGTCGATCGCGACGGACGCTGACGGCGGCGCGTGCGTCCTCGTGCGCCCCTACTCCTCGCGAAACACGACATGCAACGCGTGCGCGCAGTCGAAGTGCTGCGCCGCGGTGAACGCGTGCCTCGTCGATCAAGACTGCGACATGGGCTACGTGAACTGCGCGATCGCGTGCGCGATCGATTTCGACGCCGGCTCCGACGCCGCCGCCGACGCGGGCCCGACCGCGTGCCTCGCCGATTGCGCGACACAGTTCCCGAAGGGCCGCGCGGAGTACGACTCGGCGATCGGATGCGTCGATCGATCGTGCGCCGTCGAGTGCAAGTAGCGATGCCGCGCGCCTACTCGCTCTTCAGCACCCACGGCCCCTTCGCCGGATCGCGATTCGCTTCGAGCCACTCCCAGAACGCCGCCGCCCATTTCGCGCCGCCCGCTTCGTTCGGATGGATCTTGTCCTTCTGGCGCTCGACGTCTTTGACGTGATCGTCGGAGTAGAAGTACGCGCACGGCGCGCAATTCTCTTTGATGACTTGGAGGAAGCCCGAATCCTTCTTCCACATTGGCGGCGTGATCCAAACGCACTGCCCCCATTTGCTCGCCTTGCGCGCGAGCTCCTTGACGGCCTTCGCGTGGATCTGAGGATCCTTCATGTCGACCTCGTTCGCGCCGAGCGTGACGAGGACGAGCGCGGGTCGCATGTTGAGGAGCGTGTCGAGCGCGCCGTCGTAGCCGCCGAACGCCCAGGTCGGCGTGTACGAAGGGGTCTGCGCTTTGACGACGTACTTCGCGCCGACGCCGGCGACGCGCGCGCGGAGGTTTTGCTCGAAGTAGGCCTCGGTGAAGGAGTCGCCGATGTGAACGACGACGGTGCCTTTGCGCGAGGTGTCGGGGATGGCGGACGCGGACGCGGTCGCGGAGACGGTCGCTGTCGAGGTCGAAGCCGAAGCCGAAGCCGAAGCCGAGGCCGAAGTCGAAGCCGAAGTCGAAGTTGAAGCCGAAGCCGAAGCCGAACTCGAAGTCGAGGCGGCGCTGCCTTTTTGATCGTTGCATCCTGCACACGACACGACGACCGCCGCGACGGCTGCGTAGCGCCTTCGCGTCACGGCTTCGCCAAGATCGCGCGCATCTCGCGCAGCGACGGAATGTCCTCGTCCGCGAAGCGCCACTTGTCGACGACCGCCTGCGCGAGCTTCTTCGCGCGAGCCATGTCGCCGCGCTTCACCGCGCGCTTCGCCGAGCGCACCCAGGCGATGTGCGCCGTGCGCGGGTAGTCGATGGTCGCGAGCGCCTGCGCGTCCACCTCGTCGCCGAGGTCCGGAGCGCCGCCGCGATCGAACACCACCGCCATCACCTCGCGAAGCGGATCTTGAATCCAACCGGGCGCGCGGAGCATCGTGCGCCAGACCTTCGTCGCGCCGATGTAGTCGTCCGCGACCGCGCGCGCCGCGCCGATCAGCACGGACTCCGCGCCCTGAAAGATGATCGGGAGCTTTCCTGCCTCGCGGAGGTGCTGCAGACGATCGATGCAGCGTTTCCCCGTGGGCCGAGGCGCGAGGACGCACGCTCCGACGAGCGAGAGGAACGGAATGACGCCGTCGACGACGTGGTGAGGCTCGGAGTCGACCCAGCGCGTGACGATGTCGTCGACGAACATCGGGGGCCGCTCGAGCGTCAACGCGGCGCTCGCGCCGAGATCGGCGAGCTGGAACGCAACGGACGCGGTCTCGTCGCTCGGTTTGAGCGCCGCGAGCAGTTTTGGAACCATCGACAACGCGGCTGCGTACTTCGCCTCGCCGAGCAAGATGTGCACGCGCAAGAGATCGTCGTTCGTCGATTCGGCGACGCTGCGCGCCGCTTCGACCTTGCCTCGGACGAGAAGCTGCTGCCCGTAGTAGAGCGCGTACACACTTCGCTGCGAGAGGAGGTACGCGCGGTAGATGGTCGCGTTGACGACCTCGGGGGTCGAGGCGCTTCCGACTCCCGCCGAGTACGAGATCGGCTCCCACGGGTGCCACGCTTGCAACGCCGACCAGAGCCCGCTGTCCCCCTCGGACGCGAACGCGAGACGATGCCACGCGTTCGTCCGCCAGTCGGTCGCTTTCGGCGACGCGGAAATGGCCCGACGTGCCGCATGGCGCGCGCGCTCGTCGCCGACGAGGTTGTAGATCTCCGCGGCGGCGGCATCGAGTCGCGCGCGCGCCTCGGACGTCGCGCCCGTCGTAGCCGCGCGTTCGAGTCGCTGTGCTCGCTCGCGCACGGCGTCGGGTCCGCCCGTGCGTCCTTGCGCGAGGCTCGTCGTGATCAGCGCGCCGACCGTCGACTCGTCGATCGCAGGCGGAGGCTCGTCGACGGTGCCGCGGCGCAGCTTGCGCACGCAGTCGATTCTCGCGAGGTAGGCGACGCGAGGGAGCAGGTCGGTCCGTTGGGCGATCGCGTCGCACGCGCCGCGGAGCGCCTGGAGATCTTCGATGAGGATCGCCGTGCGCATGTCGAGAAGCGCGTACGCCGCTGCGACCGATCCGACGTCGAGCTGCTCGAGGAGCTTCGCGAGATCGCCGGGGGTCGTCGCGATCGTGGCCGGACCCAGCGAAGCGATTGCGGCGCCGACCGCTTCGTAGATCTCGGTCGCGCGCCCCTCGGCGTGCGCGATCTCGCTGCCGCTCGCGCTGCGCAGGACCATCTTCACGGAGTAGCTCGAAGCGTCCTTCTCCAGGCGACCGTCGATCCATCGCGGCGCGCGCTGCTTCGCCGCCTCGACGTTCCGTGCGCGTGCGTCGGGCTTCTCGTGAAGCCCAGCGTTCTTGTCGCCACTGAGCTCGCGCTGCGCGCCCGCGAGCTCGGCCGGCACGAGCGTGCGCGCGTCGCCGCCGCCGTAAGCGATTTGAATCCGCTGGCACGCGAGCGTCGCCGCGGATGCGCCGAGCCACGGCTCTTCGACGCCCACGACCTCGAACATCGGGCACGCGATCACGTCGTTCGCAGGCAGCGCAGTGCTCGCGGAAGGCGCTGCGGACGCCGCTGACGACGACGAGCTGCTCGTCGCCGCAGGACCGCGCATCGCGAGCCACCCGACGACGCCGAGCACGCCGAGCGCGCCTGCCGCGATGATCGCGCGCGAAGGCCGTCGCGAAGGCGGGGTCGGCGCGGGCGTCGCGGCTTGTCCGCCGTGCGTCGACGCCGCCGACACCTTCGTCGAGCTCACTTCGGCCACGCGCGGCGCCGAGTCGACGGGCGGAACGCGTTCGCCGGAGCCCTCGCCCGCGGCGGTGTCGCGCAGTGAAATCGGCGTTCGCTTCGCGCGCCCGCTCGGTCGCGACGTCGACACCTCGTCCTCCGGAAGCTCGACGGCCGCCGCTTCGAACGCGTCGACGAACGCCTCCATGTCGGGGAAACGATCCGACGGCGCCTTTGCGAGCGCGCGCGAGAGCACCGCATCGAACGACGCGGGGACGTGGCCACCGGAGCTGATCGGCGGCGACTCGTCGCGCAGAACCGACGCGACGATGTCCGCGACCCCGTGCCCCTTCCACGGCAGCTTCCCGCTCAACGCTTCGTACGCCGTGACCGCGAGCGCGAATTGATCCGTCGCGTGGCTGACGTCGAGCCCGCGCGCCTGCTCCGGCGCGAGGTACGCGGGCGTGCCGACGAGCTGACCCGCGCCGGTGAGCGCTCCGCCCGTCTGCGCGGCGACGGTGTCCGCGTGTCCGACCACGTCGGACGCGACGGGCTTCGCGACTCCGAAATCGACGACGACCACGCGACCGTCCTCGCGAACCATGACGTTGTCGGGCTTCACGTCGCGATGGACGATCCCCGCGGCGTGCGCGAACGCGAGCGCGCGCCCCGCGTCCGCGAGGATCGTCGCGCGCGTCGCGAGCCCGAGCGAACCGCCGATCATCAAGTCGCGCAAGCTCTTGCCGCGGATCAGCTCCATCACGAGGAACGCGCCGCCGTCGTCGGTCTCACCGACGTCGTACACGCGCACGATCCCCTCGTGCTCGAGCGCCGCCGCCGCGCGCGCTTCGCGGATCAACCGGCTCCGCGCGACGTCGCTTCCAACCGATGCTGCGGACAACAGCTTGACCGCGACCGCGCGTCCGAGCTTCGTGTCGCGCGCGCGCCAGACGGCCCCCCTCCCGCCTTCGCCGAGGCGCGATACGAGCTCGTAGCGGTCGGCTATCCGCGCACCTTCGGTCGACATCTCCCTCCACGATCGAGCGAGCGACCTGCCGTGTCAATCTCTCGAAGTCACTTCCCTTTGCACGCGCCGCCGCAGAAGTCGGTCACGATCCCGTCGCGGAAGAACTTGTCCGACTGCGCCTCGGCGCTCTGGAGCACGCGCACCTTGTCGTGCGGATCGTCGTTGTCTGCGCCCGTCGGTGGGATGTTCGTCATCGGCGATGCCGGGAGACCGAAATCGTACTCGACCATCGCCGAGCCGGTGATCGGCGCCGCCTGCTCCTCGATCCCGAAGATGCTCCGGTTCACCGGCGAGAGATTCTTCGCGCCGATCGACCGCGCGATGAGGTGCGCGCCGAGCGGCGACACTTGATGATCGCCGATCGCGACGTGCAGCAGCACCTCGTGCGCCGGCGTGTTCGGGAGCATGTTCTCTCGGATGTACGGCAGATACCCATCCGGCTCGGTGCGATCCCACAGCATCTGAATGAGCCCGAACGCGACCTGCCCGTCGCGCGCGTCTTTGTAGACGATGGCGAGCAAGGTCCCGAAGCCGGCGAAGTCGACGCTGCGATTGAGCAGCAGCGTGTACGGCGCGCCCGGCTCGCCGAGCAGACCGCGCGTCACGTCGGTCGTGATCGCCATGTACGTCGTGCCGAAGATCCCGCCTTGGCTGTCGCCGCGGTAGTAGGCGTGCGTCGGATCGATCGCGCTCTTGCCGTTGAACTGAATCGCCGGCTCGTTGACGAAGCGCCCCTTCATCATGCGCATCGCGAGGAGGCTGTTGAGGAGCCCTTGGTGCTGCCGATCGATCGCGTTCTTGAACCCGGCCGCGTCGCCGACGAGCGTGTTCGTGATGTAGCCGACGTCGTCCTCCGCCATGCCGACCATGTCCACGCCGAACGCGACGTAGCCGTACACGTCGGCGATCTCGGCGAGGTAGCCGTTCTGCCCTTCGGTCTTGCGTCCGAGGAGGCCGTGTCCGTTTTGGAGCGGCGCCCCCGCGGGCTTGGTGCCGTCGGCGATGCTGACGGGAACGTGGATGAGCACGTCGAACTCGGCGGTGCCGTTTTGTTTCGGGAGGCCGTCGTCGCCGAGGACGAGCTTCGCGCCCGCGTCGGGTTTGTCGAGGTAGAGCGGCACCGTCATCGTGGCGGTGATCCGCTTTCGAATGTGCGGGTTCGGGTTGTCGACGATCTCTTTGATGACGTACGGCGGGCCGTCCGCGCCCACCTTCGCGAGCGCGTCGTCGCGCATGTGGATGAGCGCACGCGTGTTGTTGTCGCGGCTCGCCGTCGTGTAGTCCCACGCGATCTGCAGGTCGGTCTTCGCGATCCCCGCCTTGCCGAGGCGATCGAAGATGTCGGCGTAGAGCGTTGTGCGGCGCGCGACCGAGACGTCGTCGGACGCGGTGCCGTCGCGGAGCGCTTGGAACACCGGGCTCGGCGGAAGCGCCTTGCCGGCCATGTCGACGACGTGGCGAATCGCAACCAGGTACCGGGTGGCGTCCTTCAAACGGATCGCCGGACGAATCATCAGCGTGCGCGTGTCGTCGAAGCCGCGGCTCATGTCGAGCTCGGCGAAGTGCGGGACGCGCTTGCCGGTGTCGGCCTCCATGAGGATCGTCGGCGAGTCGGGGCCGATCGAGAGCGCCATGTTTTCTTGCGTCGGCAGGCCGGTGATGGTCGCGTCGGGCATGTGCGTCATCGGCGCGGTGCCGGGAGAGAACCCGTCGTGATCGGCCCAGCTCTTCGGATCGTTGTAGTGACCGGCCGACCATTGCGGCAGCGTCGTCGCGCCGAACGCGACGTGCTTGCCCGTCGGCGTCGTCGCGTCGTCGACCATGTAGACGTTCGACGGAAACGGGAACCCGCATCGCGACGGCGCGATCGGATCGCAGTCGGCGCCGAGGAGCGGAACCCCGCCGGTCACATCGGGCGGCGGTGTGCCGGTACCGGTCGAGCTCTTCGACGAGCAGGCGATGATGACGAGGGCAACGAACGGGAAGACGGCGCGGGTGACCGCACGGAGATTCATGGCGCGGAGTATGTCGGACCGCGCGGCATCCGTAGGGGCGACGGACCCCAACGAGACGCGACGAAGACGCGAAGCGAAACCGCGGCTACCTTCTGTCCGATGCTCCGTGCGCGCGCCGTTTTGTTCGACATGGACGGCCTGATGGTCGACTCCGAACCGCTGTGGTTCGAGGTCGAGCGCGACTTCGCGCGGGCGCGCGGCGGCGACTGGACGCACGACGTCGCGGCGGAGTGCGTCGGACGCGGGCTCGCGAACACGCTGCGCACGATGCGCGCGAGCTTCGCGTTCGATCTCGACGAGACGCGCGACGCGAACGAGATCGTCGAGATGTTCATCGCACGCGTCGGCGGGCTCGAATTGAAGCGCGGATGCCGCGCGCTCCTCGACGACGCGCGCGCGCACGTTCCGATCGCGGTCGGATCGTCGTCGGCGCGGCGCCTCGTCCTCGCGACGCTCGATCGTTTCGCGATCACCCCGCTCTTCGGCGCGATCGTGACCGGCGACGACGTCGCCCGCCCGAAGCCTGCGCCGGACATCTTCCTCCGCGCCGCCGAGATCCTCGGCGTCGCCCCCGCCGATTGCGTCGTCCTCGAAGACGCCCTCGCCGGAGTCACCGCCGCGCGCGCCGCAGGCATGCGCGTCATCGCGGTGCCAGAGACCGATCGCGCCGCGTTCGCCTCCGCCGATCACACGGTGAGTGATCTCGTGGAAGCGCGCGCGCTCTTTTCGTGGTGACGCGTCAGCGCGCGGGCGGAGGCTTCGGATACTCGTTGTCGTTTTGGATGCACGTCTCGAGATCGAGCAGCATGAACTCGAGCACGCGCTCGGTCGGAGTGATCGCGCTCTCGACGCACTCGCTCGGAAACGGCGCCGTCGATCCGATCGTCTGCGGCGACACGTGAAAATCGCTGTAGACGACGCGTCCGCACTGCGCGCCGTCGGCCGCTCCGATTGGCGTGTTGAATGTCATGTGGAGCACGGTCGTCGGATCTTCCCTCGCGAAGATCCATCGCTGCGATCCGTTTCGCGCGACGCCGAGATCGTGACGCGGTGACTCGATCGCAATCTGTCCAAACACGTCCGAGGCGCCGACCTTGCGAAGCCAGTCCGCCATCGCCTGACCCTTCGGGAAGCCGCGATCGATCATCGCGACGAGTGGCGTGTCGAGCGCGCCCTGGTTCGTCCGCCAATCCGCGCTCGAAGGGAACGGCATCTGCGCGCGCGCGATCCACACGTAGCCGTAGTGGCTCGTCATGACGCGGCCGCCGAGCGCCGTGTAGTCGATGATGTTCTGCGTCGCTTGGGGCGTCTTGATCGATTCGTTCCCCTCGCAGGGCAAGAGGACCATGTCGTACCGCTTGAGCGCCTCCGAATCATCCCAGAGCTGATGGGCGGGGGTGCCAGCGCCCAGGCGCGCGCCGTCGTTGTCGAACATGTGGACGCGGCCGTCGGCGCCCGGCGGCGTGAACTCGTCGTCGTCGATCCCCATCTTGCGCAACACGCATTCGATCGGATCGATGTAGCCGGTCGCGATGGCGATCCGCGGGATGTCGCCCTCCATCCGGTTACGCGGGAAGCGCGTGAGCTCGTTCGGGAGCTCGTTTCGCTCGCACGCGGCGACTGTCGAGATCACGACTTGCCGCCGCCACTTTCCGAGTTGGATGACGAGCGGGATGTCGGTACCTGCCGGTACGTCTTCGAGCGTGAAGCTCCCGTCCGCGCCGGTGACCGCGGCGGAGACGGGCTTGCCCGACGTGATGACGCCGCAGTGATCGCAGATCGCGCCGGGCGGGAATGGCGCGGGCGCCTCGTTCGGGATGTAGACGATGGCGTTGTAGATGGGATCCGGCTCGATGCGCGCGCCGGTGTGGACGACGCCATGGATCGACGTCTTCGCCGTTCCGCCGCAGTCGACGCGCTGGCATTGGAGCTTCACGCACGGACCGGTCGGGGAGAACGCATCGTCCTGACCGAAGGTCGGCGTCGCGTCGCCATCGCCTGCATCGTCGCCCGTGACGTTCGCAGGCGCAGCGGAGTGCGCGCAGCTCGCGGTGGCGACGGCGATGAGCGCCGAGGTCGCGAGAAAAAGGCCCCAAACTACGAGGGGCCCCCGAAGGCGGGCGAGGCGCATGAAGCGGACCTCCTCAGCCACAATGGTCGCGCCTATCGCCACGCGGCGCAAGGGCATGAGCGCGAATTGCGGCGGCTCGGGCGTCTTGGTATGTGGCTGTCATATACATGGACGGCGGGAAGCTCGAGCGGAGGATGCGGTCGTTGAGCGTGCTCGTGCGCGCCAGCGCCGTCGCGTTCGTGGCCTCGATCGTCGCCGGATGTGGCGTTCATGCCACGCCGATGGCCGGCTCGATCGGCACGCCGAGCAAAGGGGCCCTCACGCACGGCGCGACGCTCGAACCGAATGACGGACTCAAGTGGCTTCGACAAAACGAACGGCACTGGGGCCTGCCGCGATTCACGGCGTCGATTCAGCGCGCCGCTGCGTCGGTGAGCGCGCAGCGCCCGGGCTCCGCGCTCTACGTCGGCGACATTTCCGCCCCGCTCGGCGGTCCGATCAGCGGGCACCGATCGCATCGCAGCGGCGTCGATGCGGATCTCCTCCTCTACTTGATCACGCTCGATGGCGCGCCCGTGCACAGCCCGGGCTTCATCAGTGTCGACGCCGACGGCCTCGCGTGGGACTTCGCGCGCGGGCGCTACGTTCGCTTCGACGTCGAGCGCGAGTGGCTCCTCATCCGCGCGCTTCTGACCGACGCGAGCGCGCGCGTGCAATGGATCTTCGTCAGCGAGGTGCTCGAAGCGCTGATCCTCGAATGGGCACGTGCGCGCGGCGACGATCCGGAGATCATCTGGCGCGCACAGCAGGTGATGCTCTTGTCGGGCGGACCGCACGACGATCACATCCACGTGCGCACCGCGTGCACGCGCGACGAGATCGCCGCGGGCTGTACGACCATCGGTCCCGAGCGGTCGTGGCTCCGCGAGCGGCCCGTCGACGCCGTCGATCGCGACGTCGATCTCGTCGCGGCGATCCTCCGCCCGTTCGACGCGCCGCTGACGTTGAGCGCGAATCCTTGAATCTGCTCGTTCGCGGCGACGCGATCGATCTGCCGAGCCACGTGCCGGCAGGCGGCGCGGAGCTCGCCTACCTCGATCCGCCGTTCGCGGTCGGCGCGGTCTTCGGCGCGCGCACCAAGCTGCGCGAGTCACGCGCGAAGTCGGCGCACGTCGCGTACGACGATCGCTGGCCGTCGCTCGACGCGTACCTCGCATGGCTCGAGCTGCGAATCGCCGCGACGCGCGACGCGCTCTCCGCGAACGGAACGATGTGGCTGCATCTCGATCAGCGCGCGGTGCACGAGGCGAAGATCGCGTGCGATCGCGTCTTCGGCCCTAAGGCGTTCGTCGGCGAGGTCATCTGGGTCCCCGGCAACGGCGCGAAGTCGCGGCGCGGCCCAGGCGTGACGCATCAAACGATCCTCGTCTATGCGAACGGCGACGACTTCGTGTGGAATGCACATGATCCCACGCTGCGCGCGCCGTTCGCCGCAACGAGCCTCGCGATGCACTTCACGCGAAAAGACGTCGCAGGGCGCGCGTACCGCGAGCGCGTGATCGCCGGAAAGACGTACCGCTACTTCGCCGACGAAGGGCGCGCGCTCGGGAGCGTGTGGACCGATTGTCCGGCGATGGTCGCGAACACGCCGCTCCGGAAAGAGACCACGGGGTACCCGACGCAGAAACCGCTCAAGCTCCTCGATCGAATCGTGCGCGCGTCCAGCACGCCGGGCGGTGTCGTGGTCGATCCGTTCTGTGGATCCGGGACGACGCTGGTCGCGGCGGCGAAGCTCGAACGCGCGTTCGTCGGCGTCGACGTCGGCGAGCTGGCGATCGCCACCAGCGCGCAACGGTTGAAAAGCGAGGGGATCGCGTTCGAGCCGCGCGGTAGGATCGAAGCGTGCCAGACCAAGCCCCGCCGCCGAAGCTCTACCCGCTCTTCCTGAAGGTCGAAGGGCGTCGCGTCGTCGTCGTCGGCGCGGGCACCGTCGCCGAGAAGAAGATCGTCGATCTCGTCGCGGCCGGTGCAAACGTTCGTGTCGTCTCGCCCGAGGCGACGACCTGCGTCGCGGAGCTCGCGGCGAACGGCGCCATCGCATGGGAAAGGCGCGGGTTCGAAGAGCGCGACGTCGCCGACGCGTGGCTCGTCATCGCATCGACGACGGATCCCGACGTGCAGAAGCGCGCATCGGACGCGTCGGACGCGCGGCAGACGTTCTGCGTCGCGGTCGACGATCTCCCGAACGGCTCGGCCTATTCGGCGGCGGTCGTGCGTCGCGCACCGTTCACGGTCGCGATCTCGTCGAGCGGAGAAGCGCCGGCGTTGGCGCGGCTGATCCGCGAGCTCATCGAGGAGGTGTTGCCGGAGCAAGACTGGATCGACGCCGCGCGCGCGCTTCGCGAGAAGTGGCGCGCCGACGGGACGCCGATGTCGTCGCGATTCGGCGAGCTGGTGCGCGCGTTCAAGCAGAAGTGACGGCGTGCGCGGCGATCTCTTCGATCATCGCGGGGCTCTCGATCGCGCGAGAAACGACCTCACCGACGATGAAGAGCGCGGGCGCATCGAGCGCCGCGTCGCGCGCGAGCGTCGCGATGTCCGCGAGCGTGCCGGTGACCATGCGCTGCGTGGGGAGCGTCGCGTGCGAGATGACCGCGGCGGGCGTGGAGGGCGCGCGACCTGCGGCGACGAGCGCGTCGCACGTCGCGTCGAGCCGGCCGAGCCCCATGTAGAATACAAGGGTTCCGGTCTGCGGCACGGTGCGCGCGAAGTCGACGTGGCCATCGGCGGACGCCGCGTGCGCCGTGGCGAACGTGACCGACGCAGAGACCTCGCGATGTGTGAGCGGAATGTGCGTCGCCGCCGCCGCGCCGAGCGCCGCCGAGATCCCCGGCACCACCTCGAACGGAACGCGCGCGAGCGCGAGCTCCTCGGCCTCTTCGCCGCCGCGCCCGAAGACGAACGGATCGCCGCCCTTGAGGCGCACGACATCGCGCCCTTCGAGCGCGCGCACGACGACGAGCGGATGAATGCGCGCCTCGTGATGACGACAACCCGCCGCGCGACGCCCGACCGGAATGCGTTCGGCGTTCGCTGGTGCGATCGCGAGGATCTCCGGCGAGACGAGCTCGTCGTACGCGACGATCTCCGCGCGCTCGAGGAGTCGCCACGCGCGCACCGTGAGGAGCTCGGGATCGCCCGGCCCCGCGCCGACGAGCCAGACTTTTCCGCGCCGCGAAATTCGCCGAGTGCTCATGCCGTCTCCACTCCCCATCGACGTCCGATCTCCCGATCGACGCGCGCGAAAAGCGCGACCTCACTCAGGCGACCCAACGCGACGATGACGACGACGACTGCCAAGACGAGCGCAGTGTCCCCCAGATCCCGACCGGTTTCCAGGAGCTGGCCTAACCCCCCGGAAACGAAGAGAAGCTCGCCGGCCATGAGCGATCGAAGCGCGAACGTCCAGCCGAGCTTCGCCCCGCCGATGATCCCCGGGAGCGCCGCCGGGAGCGTCACCGTCAGCATCAACCGAACGCCGCGCGCGCCCATCGTTCGCGCTGCGCGCTCGATTTGCGGCGCGACGTTGCGCACCGAGTTTTCCGTCGCGACGGCGATCGGCAACACCGCGCCGAGGACGATGACGACTTGGATCGCCGTCTCCGACAGACCGAACCAGAGGATCGCGAGCGGTAGCCAGCAGATCGACGGCACCGCGCTGAGGCCGAGTACGAGCGGACCCGCGGCCTGCTTCACGAGACGCGAGCGCGCGAGCGTGACGCCGAGCGGAACGCCGATCGCGAGCGCGATGCCGTACCCGACCGTGAGGCGAAGCGCGCTCGTCACGACCGCGCGCAAGAGCGTGCCGTCGGCGACGCCGCTCTTCAGAGCAGCGAGCACGGCCAACGGTCCGGGCGCGAGCGGAGTGCTCGCGATCCTAGATGCCGCGGCCCAGATCACGACGAGGATCGACGCGAACGCGATCCCCCGGAGCCACCCACGCATCGTCCGCCTCCTCTTTCGCAACCTTCTCGACCTCGCTCGCGATTCGCTTGCCGAGATCCTTCGCCAACGCAGACACACGCTCGTCGTTCGCGGCGCGCGGCCGCGGGAGATCCACCCATGCCTCGTGGAGAATGCGCCCCGGGCGCGTCCCCATGAGCACGACGCGATCGGCGAGGCGCACCGCCTCGCGGACGTTGTGCGTGACGAAGATGATCGTCTTCCGCGTCGCCGACCAGATCCGCTCGACCTCGCCTTGGAGGATCTCGCGCGTCTGCGCGTCGAGCGCGGCGAACGGTTCGTCCATGAGGAGCACCGCCGGATCGCCCGCGAGCGCACGCGCGATCGCGCCGCGTTGGCGCATGCCGCCCGAGAGCTCGTGCGGATAGCTGCCTTGGAATCGCCAGAGATGGACGAGGCGGAGGAGCTCTTCGCTGCGCGCGACGCGATCGCGCGCGGGCACTCCTTGCACGCGCAGCGGGAACTCGATGTTCGCGCGGAGCGTGAGCCACGGAAAGAGCGCCGCGTCCTGGAACACCATCGCGCGCTCCGGTCCGGGTCCTTCGACGGCGCGTTCGCCTTGGAGGACACGCCCGGTCGTCGGCTTCGCGAGGCCGGCGACGAGGTTCAGGATCGTCGACTTTCCGCTCCCCGACGGGCCGAGCAGACAAAGGAATTCGCCCGCTTCGACGGTCAGCGACGCGTCGTCGAGGATCTGCAGCTCGCCTCGATCCGATCGCACCGAGTAGCCGACCGCGTCGAGCGTGAGGCTCGATCCGCCGCGTGCCGCAGAGACCGCGGCTCGCGTGCCGCCGAGCGGCTTCGTGCCGAGCCACTGTCTCGTAAATGCGAACACACCGTCGTTATAACGAACGGTCTCGTTCCGGTCAAACCGGTTTCAGCGCGCGTAGACGATCACGTTGTGGTAGCGCCCCTCGGAGGATCCGGGGTTCTCGTACGCGTGCGGGCGGTCCGCGGCGAAGGCGATCGCGTCGCCCGCGCCGAGATCGTAGATCTCTTCGCCGACCTTCATTCGTAGCTGTCCGCTCAAGACGACGAGGAGCTCGTGGGTGCCCGTCGCGTGGGGCTCGGCGGAGTGGGTGGAGCGCGCGGCGATCCTCAGCTCGTACAGCTCGACGAAGGGCGAGGCCCCCGCCGGGGCGAGCGGTCGGCTCTCGAAGCGACCGTCGGAAGAACGAAGGACTTGCGCGTCTGCGCGACGGAGGACCTGGGCGCCGCCTACCGGCTCGCCGATCAGCTCGGCGATGGGGAGGCCGAGACCGACGGCGATCTTCCAGAGGACGCCGACGGTCGGATTCGACTTGCACGTCTCGATCTGCGAGAGCGCGGCGCGGCTGACGCCCGAGGCGTTTGCGAGGTCATCGAGCGACATTCCCCGGGCTTTTCTGTGCCTTCGCAGGTTCTCGGCGACCTTTCGCCCGAGCTCTGCGGCCCCCACGTCGTCGCCCGGTGCGCCCGAGTTTCGCGGGCGTCTGGCGCGCTCGTCGGTCTTTTTGCCGCTTGTCTCACTCGCTGCGACTTCTCGCTTGCGCGCCACCGAAACCTCCTCCAGTATACAAGACACATGACCACTCTATCGAACACCAACGACCGAAACGGCTCTTCTTCTGCCGCTGCCGGCGCGACCGCCACCCTATCACGCCAGGCCGACGGGAGTGTCCCCGCGCACGGAGGAACGCTCGTCTCGCGCCTCGTCGCCAACGACGAAGCGGCTGATTTGCTGCTCCGCGCAGCGTCGCTCCCTCGCGTGACGCTCGACGCGCGCACCGGCGCCGACGCCGAGCTCATCGCGACGGGCGGGCTCTCGCCGCTCGACGGCTTCCTCCGAAAGGACGACTACTTTTCCGTCATACGAGACACGCACCTCGCCTCCGGGACGCTCTTTCCGATCCCGATTACGCTGACGGTGCCGCGCGCGCAGCGTGGTGACTACAAGGAGGGGCACGAGGTCGCGCTCGTCGACGCGAGCGGCAAGGCCGTGGGAGTCCTGGCGCTCGACGAGATCTACGACGTCGACCGCGAGCTCGAAGCGAAGGAAGTCTACAAGACGACCGACGAGAAGCACCCCGGCGTCGCGTACCTCTACGAGCACAAGGACGAGGTCGCGCTCGGCGGGCGGATCACCCTCGCGTCGCGCACGATCGAACGAAAGTTCCCGAAGCATCACCGCGATCCCGCCGAGGTCCGCGCGCTCATCGCGGCGAAGGGATGGCGTCGGTCGGTCGCGTTCCAGACGCGTAACCCGATCCATCGCGCGCACGAGTACTTGCTCCGCGTCGCGCTCGAGATCGTCGACGGCCTGGTCGTGCATCCGCTCGTCGGCGAGACGAAGGGCGACGACGTTCCGGCCGACGTTCGCGTGCGTTGCTACGAGGTCCTGCTCGAGAAATATTTCCCGGCCGACCGCGCGCTCCTCTCGGTCTTCCCGTTCGCGATGCGCTACGCCGGACCGCGCGAGGCGCTCATTCACGCGATCGCTCGGCAGAACTACGGCTTTTCGCACTTCATCGTCGGACGCGACCACGCCGGCGTCGGCAACTACTACGGCACCTACGACGCGCAGCGGATCTTCGACACGCTCACGCCGGGCGAGCTCGCGATCACGCCACTGTTCTTCGAGCACAGCTTCTACTGCTCCGCGTGCAGCGGCGTCGCGTCGATCAAGACGTGCCCGCACGACGCGTCGAAGCGCCTGACGTTGTCCGGCACGCGCGTGCGCGAGCTGCTCGTGCAAGGCGAAGGGCTCCCCGCCGAGTACTCGCGACCCGAGGTCGCGGCGATCCTCACGGCGGCTTACCAAGGCAAGAAGGAGAACTGAGATGTCGAAGGCAGCATCGAAGAAGAACGCAGGCGCGGTCATTTGGTTCACCGGGCTCTCGGGCGCCGGGAAGACGACGCTCGCCGACGCGCTGATCCCCAAGCTGAAGGCGGCGGGGAAGAAGGTCGAGATCCTCGACGGCGACGTGGTGCGCACGCATCTGTCGAAGGGGCTCGGGTTCTCGCGCGAGGATCGCGATCTCAACATCGCGCGCATCGCGTTCGTCGCGCATCTGCTCGCCCGCAACGGCGTGTTCGTCATCGTCGCGGCGATCTCGCCGTTCCGTTCGGCGCGTGACGCCGCGCGCGCGACCATCGGCGACTTCATCGAGGTCCATGTCGCGCCGCCGCTCGAAGAGTGCATCAAGCGCGACGTGAAGGGGCTCTACAAGAAGGCCATCGCGGGCGAGATCGCCCAGTTCACCGGCATCAGCGATCCGTACGAGGAGCCGCTCACGCCCGAGCTCGCGATCGACACGAGCAAGGTCTCCGTCGACGACGGCGTGACGCGCATTCTCTCCACGCTCCGCGACCACGGATATCTCGAGGCTGTGGCGCAAGCCGAAGCCAACGTCTGAACACGAAGAACGAAACAGCGCGCGAGGCGCATCATGGCAGAGCAGATCTTTCTCCCTCGGTTCTCCGATCCGCGTGACGTCGACGAGTTCGTCGTCAAGCTCGAGGCGTACGAACGCGGCGAGCTCACGGCGGATCAGTTTCGTGCGTTTCGCCTTTTGCGTGGCGTGTACGGCCAGCGGCAAGAGGGGACGCAGATGCTTCGGGTGAAGATCCCGATGGGGCGCCTCGCGTCCGGCGAGCTCCTCGCGCTCGCCACGCTGGCGGACAAGCACTCGCGCGGCTTCGGTCACGTGACGACGCGGCAGAACCTGCAGTTCCATTTCATGCCGCTCGCCGAGGCCGAAGCGGCGATGCGCCTCCTCGACGACGCGGGGATGACGACGCGCGAGGCGTGCGGAAACTCCGTGCGCAACGTGACGGCGTGCGACGTCGCGGAAGTGTGCGACGGCGCGGCGTTCGACGTCACGCCGTACGCGGAAGCGCTCGTGCGACATTTCCTCCGTCATCCGCTCGCGGCGAGTCTCCCGCGAAAGTTCAAGGTCGCATTCAGCGGGTGCGGCGACGACTGCGCGCTCGGCGCGATCCACGACCTCGGGTTCATCGCGCAGATCAAAGACGGCGCTCGCGGGTTCCGCGTGCTCGCGGCGGGCGGGCTGTCGACGTCGCCGCAAAACGCGATCGTCCTCCACGACTTCGTCCCCGCCGCGGAGATGGGGCGGATCGGCGAAGCGGTCGTGCGGCTGTTCCACGCGCTCGGGAACCGTGAAAACAAGCATCGCGCGCGACTCAAGTACGTCTTGAAGAAGCTCGGCGAGGCGACGTTCCGTGCGAAGTACGCCGAGCAACGCGCCGCGGTCGACGCCGAGGCGATGGCCGAGCTCAAGCTCCCGCCGCAGCCGGACACGCATCCGGCGCCGCCGATCATCGACGAGCGCGCGACGGCGAAGACGCCCGGCTACCTCGAGTGGAAGACGTCGTCGGTCGTCGATCAA